>NZ_JBAPVS010000269.1:0-29651 GCF_049283275.1 Caulobacter sp.
GCCCAGCGCGGGGCCAGCGCCGAGCTGGGCGCCCAGGGCGCGATCCTGGCGCCGGCCTCTGGCCGGGTGCTGATCGCCGACGTCCCGGTCGGTTCTGTCGTGATGCCCGGCCAGTCCGTCGCCAAAATCACCGCCGGCCCCCTGGTCGTGCGCATCGAGTTGCCCGAAGGCCAGGCGCGGAGCCTGAAGGTCGGCGACACCGTCGAGCTCTCCGCCGACGACCTACACGGCCTGGCCGCACGCGGAACCCTCACCCAGATCTATCCGTCGATCACCGGCGGCCAGGTCACCGCCGACGTCACCGCGCCTAACCTGCCCAGCGATCTTATCGGCCAGCGCGTCCGGGCGGCGGTCAAGATCGGCGAGCGTCAGGCGATCGTCATTCCCCGGCGCTATGTCGCCACACGGTTTGGCGTCGACTACGCGCGACTGGTCGGAGCCGATGGCGCGATCTCGGAATCCCCAATCCAGACCCGGCAAGGGGCCTCGCCCGACACGGTCGAGGTGCTGTCAGGCCTGCGCCTCGGGGACGTCCTGACCCCGGCGGAGGGCACCCGATGAACCTGGGCCTGTCGGGACGCCTAACCAAGGCGTCGATCAGATCGCCCCTGACCCCGCTGATCCTGCTGGCGGCGATCGCCGTGGGCCTGTTGGCCCTGATCTCGATCCCCCGCGAGGAAGAGCCGCAGATCAGCGTGCCCATGGTCGACATCATGGTCGCAGCGCCCGGTCTACGCGCGCCGGACGCCATCGAACTGGTCGGCAAGCCGCTGGAGACCATCGTCAAGAGCGTCGCCGAGGTCGAGCACGTCTACACCTTCGCCGACGACAATCAGGTGATGGTCACCGCCCGCTTCAAGGTCGGGGTTGATCCCGACGCCGCCGCGGTGCGCATCCACGAGAAGATCCGCGCCAATTACGATCGCATCCCGGCCGGCATCGCCGAGCCCCTGATCCAGACCCGCGGCATCAACGACGTGCCCAGCCTGGTGCTGACCCTGTCGCCCAGGCCCGGCGCCGCCGGCCAGTGGACCGATCAGGCCCTGTACGAACTGGCCGGCAAGCTGCGGACCGAGGTCGCCAAGGTCGACAATGTCGGCCTGACCTTCATCGTCGGCGGACGGCCCGAGGAAATCCGCATCGCGCCCGACCCCGCGCGACTGGCTCAACATGGCGTGTCGCTCTCGGCCCTGATGGACACAGTGCGCCAGGCCACCCGCGCCTTTCCCGCCGGCCAGATCCGCGGCGGCGGCCAGGCCATCGACGTCACGGCCGGCCGCAGCCTGACCAGCGCCATCGACATCGGCCTTCTGGCCCTGCCCTCCGCCAACGGCCAGACGGTCTATGTCCGCGACGTCGCCGAGGTGATCCAGGGCCCGCGCGAGGACCAGGCCCGCGCCTGGCGCTATGCCCGCGTCGACGGCGCCTGGAGCCAGGCCCCCGCCGTCAGCCTGGCCATCGCCAAGCGCAAAGGCGCCAACGCCGTGGTCGTCTCGCAGGCCGTGCTGGCCCGCGTCGAGGCCCTGAAGGGCTCGCTGCTGCCCGATAGCCTCGACGTGGCGGTGACCCGCGATTATGGCGCGACGGCCAACGAAAAGGCTAACGAGCTTCTGTTCCATCTGGGCCTGGCCACGCTGTCGATCGTGGTGCTGATCGGCCTAGCCATCGGCTGGCGCGAGGCGGCGGTCACCGCCGTGGTTATCCCGACCACCATTCTGCTGACCCTCTTCGCCTCCAACCTGATGGGCTACACCATCAATCGGGTCAGCCTGTTCGCCCTGATCTTCTCGATCGGCATCCTCGTCGACGACGCCATCGTCATGATCGAGAACATCGCCCGCCACTGGGCCATGAGCGACGGGCGCAGCCGGATCGACGCCGCCGTCGACGCCGTGGCCGAAGTGGGCAATCCCACGGTGGTCGCCACCCTGACGGTGGTTTCGGCCCTGCTGCCGATGCTGTTCGTTTCGGGCTTGATGGGCCCCTACATGGCGCCGATCCCGGTCAACGCCTCGGCGGCCATGGTGTTTTCGTTCTTCGTCGCCGTGGTCATCGCGCCCTGGCTGATGGTGCGTTTCGCCCGCAAGACCCTGACGTCCGGTGGGCATGATCATGACGGCGAGGGCAAGCTGGGCGCGCTCTATCGCCGCGTCGCCAGCCGGGTGATCGCCACCCGCAAGAGCGCCTGGACCTTCTTGATCGGCGTGGGCCTGGCCACCCTGCTGGCCTGCGCCATGTTCGCCACCAAGACCGTGACCGTGAAGCTGCTGCCGTTCGACAACAAGTCCGAGCTGCAGGTGGTGCTGGACATGCCGGAGGGAACCTCGCTGGAAGCGACGGCCCGCGCCCTGTCTGACGCGGCGGTCGTCACGCGCACCTTGCCCGAGGTCACGGCGATCGACGCCTATGCGGGAACCGCCTCGCCGTTCAATTTCAACGGCTTGGTGCGCCACTACTATCAGCGCAGTCGCCCCGACCAGGGCGATCTCTCGGTGGCCCTGGCCGAAAAGGGCGAGCGCAAGCGCTCCAGCCACGTGATCGCCCTGGACTTGCGCGAGCGGCTCGCCAGGGTGGCCCTGCCTGCCGGCGCGTCGATCAAGGTGGTGGAGGCCCCGCCCGGACCGCCGGTGATGGCGACCCTGCTGGCCGAGATCTACGGCCCCGACGCCAAGATGCGCCGCGCCGTGGCCGAGCGGGTCAAGGCGACCTTCAAGTCCGTGCCCTATATCGTCGACATCGACGACAGCTACGGTCAGGCCCGCCCTGGCCTGCGCCTGGTCCCTGATCGTGATCGCCTAGAGGCCCTGAAGGTCAACGACCGTGAGGTTCTCGACTCGATCGGCGCCGCCCTAGGCGGTCAGGTGGTCGGCTACGCCCATCGCGGCGAAGGGCGCGATCCGCTGGAGATCTCGGTGCGCCTGCCGCAGTCGGCGCGCAGTTGGGGCGAAGGCCTGGCCGCCCTGCCCGTGGCCCAGAGCCAGGGCGGGCGACTGGTGGAATTGGGCGAGGTGGTCACCGCCACCCAGGAAGCCGGCTCGACCCACATCTTCCGCCGCGACGGGCGCGACGTCGACATGATCATGGCCGAACTGGCCGGCGCCTATGAGGCCCCGATCTACGGCATGATGGCGGTCGACAAGGCGATCAAGGCCGCCGATTGGGGCGATCTGGAGAGGCCCGACATCCGCATGAACGGCCAGCCCGCCGACGAGAGCAAGCCGACCGTGCTCTGGGACGGCGAGTGGGAGATCACCTGGGTGACCTTCCGCGACATGGGCGCGGCTTTCGGGGTGGCGATCCTGGGCATCTATGTGCTGGTCGTCGCCCAGTTCAAAAGCTTCCGCCTGCCGCTGGTGATCCTGACGCCGATCCCTCTGACCCTGGTCGGCATCGTCATCGGCCACATCTTGTTCAGGGCGCCGTTCACCGCCACCTCGATGATTGGCTTCATCGCCCTGGCCGGGATCATCGTGCGCAACTCGATCCTGCTGGTCGATTTCATCCGCCACAGTCAGACCGGCGATCGCCCGCTGCGCGAGGTGCTGCTGGAGGCCGGGGCAATCCGCTTCAAGCCGATCGTCCTGACCGCCCTGGCGGCGATGATCGGCGCGGCGGTGATCCTGTTCGACCCGATCTTCCAGGGCTTGGCGATCTCGCTGCTGTTTGGCTTGGCTTCATCGACGGTGCTGACCGTGCTGGTCATTCCAGCCATCTATGTCGTGCTGCGCGATGACGCCGCCGCGTCTCACAAGGTCTGAAGAGAGCCCGCCTTGAACCTCCATGCGTATCTTCTACATTAGGCAGATGACCCGTTCCGCAACGCTTTCCCCGATTGACGACGCTCAGGACCTCGCCGCCAGCGCCCACGCCGCCGCGCGTCTTCTGAAGCTCCTGGCCAGCGAGCAGCGACTGCTGATCCTCTGCCGTCTGATCGACGGCGAAGCCTCGGTGGGCGATCTGGCGGTCCACGTCGGCCTGGCGCAATCAGCGACCTCGCAGCACCTGGCCAAGATGCGCGCCGAGGGACTGGTCGCGACCCGGCGCGAGGCCCAGACCATCTTCTACCGCCTGGCCGACCCCGCCGCCGTGCGCGTGCTCGAGACGCTTTGCGACGTCTATCGCGGCGCCGGCGCGCGCTGATTGACGGCGGCCTCAGGCCATCGTGGCCCTAAAGGCCACATAGGCGGCGACCAGCAGGACCAGAGCGGCGAACAATCTGCGCGCCAGCAGCGCCCGAGCCGCCAGCAGGGCCGCGCCGCGCACGCCCAGAGCACCGCCCGCCAGGCCGCCTAGGACAAACAGCCCCGCGACGGGCCAGTTGATCAGACCCGAGGCGGCGTAGTTGAGCGAAGTCGCCGCACCAAACAGCGACACCGACAGCAGGGACGAGGCCGTGGCGTTGGCCAGGGTCATGCCGGTCGCCGCCATAAGCCCCGGCACGATCAGGAACCCGCCGCCGATCCCGAAGAAGCCGGCGGCCAGGCCCGTCAGCACGCCGAGCGGCGCCAGCTTCAACATCAAGCCCGGCGAGATATGAACGAGGGGATCGCCCTGGGACTTGGGCCGGCGCATCATCGACAGGGCGATGGCCGCCATCGCGAAAGCAAACCACAGCAACAGACGCTGTCCGTCGACCGCCTTGGCCAGGGTCGAGCCCACGAAGGAACCGATCAGTCCCGCGCCGGCGAAGACGGTCGCGCAAGGCCATTTGACCCGCCCTCCCCGGCCATGGCCCACAAGGTTCATCCCCGCATTGACCGCGACCGCCGCGGCCGAGGTGCCGATGGCCACGTGGGGGTCGTGAATGCCGACCACATAGAGCAGGAGCGGCGTGGCTAGCACCGACCCGCCGCCGCCGAACAGGCCCAGCAGCGCGCCGACCAGCGCGCCGCTCATCATGGCTGAAACGATCATGAACACGGACATGGGAGACTACCCGACACGGCTTGTATATTCACATATTCGCATATAACTAGTTTGTCGACGCCAAAGCCACGAGGGTTTGTGATGCGCGAGCCGATCTCACCACCCGACTTCGCCTTGACCAAGGCGAAGTCGATCATCGAACAGGCGCTGGACGCGCCCGCCTCAAGGCCCCAGGTAAAGGCCTTCTTCGACGAGGCGACGTTCACGGTCAGCTATGTCTTGTGTGACCCTAAGTCGTCGACCTGCGCCATCATCGACAGCGTCCTGGACTATGACGCCGCCGCCGGCCGGACCAGCCAGCGGTCGGCCGACGCCTTGATCGCCTATGTCATGGATCAGGGGCTGGAGGTCGTCTGGCAGTTGGAGACTCACGCCCACGCCGACCATCTTTCCGCCGCGCCCTATCTGCAGAGCGCGCTGGGCGGCCGTCTGGCGATCGGCGAGAACATCGTTCGCGTTCAGGAGACGTTTGGAAACCTGTTCAACGCCGGACAAGACTTTGCCCGCGACGGCCGGCAGTTCGATCATCTGTTCAAGGACGGGGAGCTCTTCTCTATTGGCGGACTGCAGGCCGTCGCCCTGCATGTGCCCGGTCATACGCCGGCCTGCATGGCCTATGTCATTGGCGATGCGATCTTCGTGGGCGACACCCTGTTCATGCCCGACTACGGCACGGCGCGTTGCGACTTTCCCGGCGGCGATGCGGCAACGCTGTTTGCCTCAATCCAGCGGCTGCTAGCGCTCCCCGATGAGGGCCGCGTCTTCCTGTGTCATGACTACAAGGCCCCGGGCCGCGAGGTCTTTGCCTGGGAGACCACGATCGGCGCCCAGCGCCGGGACAATGTCCATGTCCACGAGGGTGTCGGCCAGGCTCAGTTCGTGGCCCTGCGCGAGGCGCGCGATCGAACCCTCGACATGCCCAGGCTGCTCTTGCCGTCCGTCCAGGTGAATATGCGCGGCGGGCGTCTTCCCGAGCCGGAAGCCAACGGCGTGCGGTATCTGAAAATCCCCCTCAACGCGGTTTAATGAGCGCCATGACCAAGCTTCTCGCCTTCACCGCCGCCGCGTTCGTGATCGCGGCGCCCCTTATCGCTCAGGCCGAACCGACCCGTGTCATGGTCCGGGCCCAGGCCCTCGACGCCAAGTTCATCGGCGACCACATGGGCGGGGTTGCGATCACGTTGAAGGACGCGCGCACCGGCGCGGTTTTGGCCAAGGGCCTGACAAAGGGCGGCACGGGCGACACCAAGCGGATCATGCGCACACCCAGAACGCGGGGCGACAGCGTCACCGACGCGGCGACCGCCGGCTTCGAAGCGGTCCTGGACCTGAAGCGGCCGACTCTGGTGCGAGCCGAGGCGACAGGTCCGATGGGCAAGCCGGGGTCTTCCAGACACGCGACTTCCAGCCTGTGGATCATCCCGGGTCGTAACCTCCTGGGCGACGGCTGGATCCTCACCCTGCCGGGTCTCGTCGTCGAGCCGAGCGCGTCCCTGACACCCGAGGGCGCCGCGACCCTCTCGGCGAAAATCGCCCTGATGTGCGGCTGCCCCATCGAAGCCGGCGGCCTCTGGGACGCGGCCAACTATAAGGTTGAAGCGCGGCTGATGAAGGGACGCGTTGTTGTCGCCAGCATCCCCCTCGGTTTTACGGGGCGAACGGGTGAATTCGCCGCGTCCGTACCCAAGGTCGCACCTGGGCGATACGTTCTGCGGATCGTGGCCGCGGACGACAAAACCCTCAATGCCGGTGTGGCCGAGCAGAAGATTACGCTGCGCGCGTCCAAGTGAAGCGTGCAACGCGCTGTCGGGCGCTAGCCGAAACGCCCGCTGATATAGTCCTGGGTCTGGGAAGCCTGGGGTTTCATGAACATGTCGGACGTCGCCGTGAACTCCACCATCCGGCCCAGATACATGAAGCCGGTATTGTCGGAGATGCGCGCCGCCTGGCCCAGATTGTGGGTGACGATGACGATGGTGAAGTCGCTTTTCAGCTCGCCGATGGTCTGTTCCAGCTTGGCGGTCGAAATCGGATCCAGGGCCGAGGCCGGCTCGTCCAGCAGCAGGATCTCAGGCTCCACCGCGATGCCGCGCGCCACGCACAGGCGTTGTTGTTGACCGCCCGACAAGCTTAGCCCCGAAGCGGAGAGCTTGTCCTTCACCTCGTCCCAAAGCGCCGCCCGGCGAAGGGCCTTCTCGACCACCTCGTCCATGTCCTTGCGGCTCTTGCTCTCATAGAGCCGCACTCCGAAGGCGACATTGTCGTAGATCGACATCGGGAATGGCGTGGGCTTTTGGAACACCATGCCGATGCGCGAGCGCAGCTTGGCGATGTCCTTGACCGTCAGCAGGTTCTCGCCCTCGTGGTCGATGGTTCCGGTCGCGCGTTGGCCTGGATAGAGGTCGTACATACGGTTGAAGGTCCGCAGCAGGGTGGACTTGCCGCAGCCGGAAGGTCCGATCAGGGCGGTCACCTGGTTGCGGACGATAGGCAGGTCGACGCCAAACAGCGCCTGGTTCTTGCCGTAGAAGAAGTCGAGGCCCTGGGCGCGCAGGGCGACGCTGCCGCCAGCGGGCTCCATGATGTGCGGCAGGATGTCGGTTTGGAAGGGCTTGGTCATGGACGGGTGTTCCCCCGCGCGATGATCACGCGGCCGATGATGTTGATCGAGAGCACGGTTAGGGCGATCAGCAGCGCTCCGGCCCAGGCCAGGGCGCGCCAGTCGTCATAGGCGCTGAGCGCATACTGGAAGATCACCGCCGGCAGGCTGGCCGTTGGCTTGGTCAGGTCCAGAGCGAAGAACTGGTTGTTGAGGGCGGTGAACAGCAGCGGGGCGGTCTCGCCGCTGATGCGCGCGAAAGCCAGCAGGCCGCCAGTCAAGAGACCGCCGCCGGCTCCACGCCAGATGATCTTGCGGATGGTCACCCAGCGGGCCGCGCCCAAGGCGACGCCCGCCTCGCGCAGCGCGTTGGGCTGCAGCTTCAAGATGTCCTCGGTGGTGCGGGTGACGACCGGCGCGGCGATCAGGGCCAGGGCGACCCCGCCGGCCAGGCCCGAAAACCCGTGGAAAGGCCGCACGACCAGCTCATAGACGAACAGGCCCACCAGGATCGACGGAGCCGACAGCAGCACGTCGTTGAGAAATCGCACGGCGTGACCATAGGGGGTGTCGCCGCCGTATTCCGCCAGCCAGGTGCCCGCCAGGATTCCGACGACGAGGGCGATGACCATGGCCACGACGCACATCATCGCCGAGCCGACGATGGCGTTGCGCAGGCCGCCGATCGAGCCGGGCGCGGGCGTGTCGCGGGTGAAGATATCGAGGTTGAGCCCGCCCAGGCCCTGCTTGAGCAGCGACCACATGATCAGGCCCAGGGCGCAAAGCGCCAGGAGCGTGGCCAGGGCGCAAATCCCCACAAACAGGGTGTTGGCGGCCTTGCGGCGGAAACGACGATCGAAGGTCATGGCCGGCCTCAGTCCTGACGTTGGCGCAGCAGCAGCGCGCGGGCCACGGCCAGGACGCTGAAGGTGATGATGAACAGCACCAGGCCCAAGGCCGTCAGGGCGGCGGTATGCATCTCGCCCGTGGCCTCGGTGAATTCGTTGGCGATGGTCGAGGCCAGGGTCGAGCCGCTGTCGAACAGCGACTGGGGCAGACCGTGGGCGTTACCGATGATGAAGGTCACGGCCATGGTCTCGCCCAGGGCCCGGCCCAGGCCCAGCATCACCACCCCGACCATGCCGCTGCGGACATAGGGGATGGTCACCGAGCGGACGACCTCGAACGGCGTGCAGCCTATACCGTAGGCGCTCTCGCGCACCTGGGCCGGCACGGTCAGGAACAGCTCGCGAAACACCGCGGCCATGTAAGGCAGGATCATCACCGCAAGGATCAGCGAGGCGGTGAAGATGTTGGCGCCGTTGGGCACGCCATAGAACACCTTCTCCCAAATCGAGCCTTCGGGGATGTTCATCATCAACGGCAGCTGGACGTGCAGGGCGAACCACGGGGCCAGCACGAACAGGCCCCACATGCCGTAGACGATGGAAGGAATGCCGGCCAGCAGCTCGATGGCGATGGCGATCGGCTGGGCCAGACGCTTTGGACAGAATTCGACGAGGAAAACCGAAACGCCCAAGGCGATCGGCAGGGCCAGGATCAAGGCCAGGGCGGAGGTGATCAAGGTGCCGGCGATCGGCCCGGCCGCGCCATAGACCTCGGTGACCGGGTTCCAGGTCGTGTCGGTGAAGAAGCCCAGGCCGAACTTATGGAGGGCCGGCCAACCGCCGATGGCCAGGGACACGATGATGCCCCCGAGCGCCGCCAAGAGCAGGGTGGCGGCCGACAGACAAGCGAACTGGAAGATCGGGTCAAACCAGGCGCCCTTGGAGGCGGCCCTGGTCGGCTTTGGCGCGGTCAGGGGGATGTCGGCCATGGTTTCCGCTATAGGAAAATGGGCGGGAGCACAGGTCTCCCGCCCGGGTAGAAAGGTCGAGGTCGAGGCTTACTTGGAGACGTAGACGCTCTTGCCGTCCGCACCCTTGACCATCGACACCCATTGCTTGCGCATCATGGTCTTCACCGAGGCGGGCATGGGCACGTAGTCCAGGGCGCCGGCGGCGGCGTCGCCGTTCTTGTAGGCCCAGTCGAAGAACTTCAGGACGTCGGCGCCTTGAGCGGCGTTGTCCTGCTTCTTGTAGACCAGGATGAAGGTCGCGCCGGTGATCGGCCAGGACTTGGCGCCCGGCTCGTCCAGCAGCAGCAGATAGTTGCCCGGAGCCTTGGCCCAGTCGGCACCGGCCGCGGCGGCGGCGAAGTTGGCCGCGGTCGGAGCGGGGAACTGGCCGGCCTTGTTCTGCACCAGGACGTAGGTGGCCTTGTTCTGCTTGGCGTAGGCGTATTCGACGTAGCCGATCGAGCCGATCGTCTGCTTGACGAAAGCCGAGACGCCGTCATTGCCCTTGCCGCCCAGGCCCACCGGCCATTGCACGGAGTCGCTGGCGCCGACCTTCGACTGCCACGCCGGGCTCTTCATCGCCAGGTAGGAGGTGAACAGGAACGAGGTGCCCGAGCCGTCCGAGCGGTGGACCACGGTGATGGGCAGATTGGGCAGCTTGACGCCCTTGTTGGAGCCGGCGATGCGCGGATCGTTCCACTTGGTGATCGCGCCCATATAGATGTCGGCCAGGACCGAGCCGGTCAGGTGCAGCTGGCCGGGATTGACGCCCGGCAGGTTCACCACCGGCACGACGCCCCCCATCACGGTGGGGAACTGCATCAGGCCGGCGCCATCCAGCTCTTCCGGCTTCAGCGGCTTGTCCGAAGCGCCGAAGGCCACGGTCTTGGCCTTGATCTGCTTGATGCCGCCGCCCGAACCGATGGCCTGATAGTTCAGACCAACGCCGGTTTGGGCCTTATAGGTCTCGGCCCACTTGGCGTAGACCGGCGCGGGAAAGGTGGCGCCGGCACCCGAAATGTCACCGGCTTGGGCGGCTGTGCCGGCCAGAAGGGCCACACCCAGGGCGGCCGCGAGCTTCTTCAACATCCGTCATCTCCTCGGGCGCCAGCAGAAGGCCGCCCCCGAATTGGGACTTAGACGGAAAATATAACAGGCACGTGACGATTCGTAAGTTGACCTTACAACACTAGCGCTCGTCGCGCGGCGCATGGCCCTGGGCCAGGGCTTGGCTGCGGCGCAGTTCCAGCCGCAGCCACATGACGAAGCGTTCGGCGGCCTCGGCGGTCTCCGGCGAGGCCTGGACCCGCGCGGTCAGCCATTGACCGGCCGGCGCTTCGAAGCCAAGGGCCGCCAGTCGTCCGGAAACAAGATAGGACTCGGCGGCGAACACGTTGCTCATCACCACCCCGCCGCCTTGAACCGCGGCGTCCAGCGCCATGGTCGCGTCGTCGAAGAGGTGGGCGCGCGGCGGCTTGGCTCCGGGCGCCCAGCGCGCGGTCCACTGGCCCCAACTGTCGGCCGCGTCGGCGATCAGCGGCGAGCGCAGCAAGGTCTTGGGTTGGGCCTTGGCCAGCTTGACGGCCAGTTCCGGCGCGCACAGCGGCAGATAGGACAGCTCGCACAGGGCGTTCTTGGACGCCTGGGCGCTCCAGGCCAGGGCGACGTCCGCCCCCTCCCCGCCGTCGCGCGTCGAGATCTGCACCTCGACGTCGGGCAAGGCCTCGTTGAGACGGCCGATCTTGGCGGCGAACCACAGCCGGCCCAACGCCGCCGGCATGGTGATCGCCAAGCCCGACCCCGCCTGCGGACCGATCACCTCGCGCATGGCGCGACTCAAGGCGTCCTGGGCTTCCGAATAGGTCTGGGCCAATCGCAGAGCGGCCGAGGACGGCTCCATCGCCCCGCCCTTGCGTTCGAACAGCCGCGTGCCGAGATCCAGCTCAAGCCGGCGGATCGACTGGCTGACCGCGCTATGGGTGATGTGTAACTCGCGGGCCGCGGACGTGAAGCTGCGGTGCCGCGAAGCGGCTTCCACGGCGCGTAGGGCGGTAAAGGGCGGCGGTCTGTCTGACATGGTCGTCGAGTCTAAAGCAGGAAGTTGAACTTACAATGACTTCGGCCGGCCAAACGTCCCTCAATGCACCGTCGAGGGCGCTTCGCGCAGGCCATAGGCGCCGCCTTCCAGCGGGAAGGTCAGCTCCGAGACCCGGCCCTCAGCGGCGCTGCGCGAGCTGAAACGGCCGCGCAACTGCTCGACCATGGCCTGGATCATGGCGGTGTCACCGCCGATCACTTCGAGCGGGTCGAGCGGCCGTTCGATCTCGGTGATGCGCAGCTTGCCCATGCCCCGGTCGCCACGCAGGCTGATGCGCATCAGGCCGGGATCCTCGGCGGCCAGGCGAACATTGAGGCACTCCAGCAGCACCAAGGCCACGGAGGTGGCCTGTTCGGTCGACAGCCACAGACCACCGCGCTCGAACTCGATGCGCAACGGCGGATGCTGGCGCGCCGACAGGGTGGCGTCGAGCAACTGGCGGGCGAAGGCGTCGAAATCGAGCAGCTCGCCCGGCTCGCCCGAGAAGCTGCGATGGGTCTTGGAGATCAGCATGGTGCGGGCCGAGGCCTCGGCCAACGCCCGGGCCACGACCTTGTCGGGCTCATCGCGCGCCTGCAGCTGCAAGATGGCGGCGACCAGTTGCAGATGATTGGTGACCCGCTCGTTGAGTTCGCCGAACAGTCCCGCATGGGCCTGGGCCAGTTCCTCCGCCTTGGCCTGGGCGGCCTTCGTGGCGGCCACGGCGCGGGCCATGCCGGTGATGAAATAGATCGCCACCCCCGAGGTGGTGGCGAAAAACAGCAGCGAGGTGAGGGAATCTAGATCGGACTTGATCTCGAACTCGGGCCGGGCGAAGCGGAAATAGCCGATGGCCGCCGAGAGCACCGCCGCGATCATGGCCGGCCGCGCGCCAAGGACATAGGCGCTGATCAGCACGATCGGATAGAAGACCGTATAGGCGTGGTTGGCCCCGAAAACCGGATCGAGCGCCCAACGCGCCGCGAAACCCACGGCCACAAGGGCCAGGTTCGCCGCGTGGACGCCCAGGCGTCCCAACCGGTTCACACGCAAGGTCTCGCTCCGCAGGCTCAGCTCAGGCGGCTTTACGACAGTCACGCGACGATTTCATGACCGCCGGGAGATGCCAGCCATCGGGGCTGGAGAATTGTAAGTTGAACTTGACATGCTGCGGCGCGACCGCCAGCTTTTGGGTCATGCGTCTGGCCTATGTTCAACTTGGCGGCGGGTTTCCGTCCCTGGAAGCCCAGGTTCTCCGGATGATGCCCCTGCGTCCGGACGACTACATGATCGAGGAGGCGCCGACCGACGCAGCGCGCCGACGCGTCAGCGAGCACCTGGAGAACCTGAGCGCCGGCGACCATCTTTGCGTCTCTTCGCTTGAGGTCTTCAATGGCCCTGCCAAGGATATGAGCGCTCTGCTCGCCAGCCTTCTGGCGCGCGACGTGGTGATCGAAACCTTTGATGACCAGGGCGAAAAGGTCGAAATTGGTCAATCCAAGGCCGAAAAGCTGCTCATGACCTGGCTTGGTCAAGTGTTCGCCGATTGCGAGATCACGCCCAGGCGTCGCACCGCTCCGTCGAATCTGGAGGTGCTGTCCGATGAGGATGTCGCCGAAATCCAGCGCCTGGCGCGGGCGGGCCTGACCTCGCGCCGCATCGGCATGATCTTCCGTCGCTCGCCAAAATGCATCGACGGCGTGCTGTCGGCCGCCGACCTGGAGGCCGCGGCTCACGACCTGTCCGCCACCGGGCGGGTCCCGCCGGCCACGTTGTCGCGTTATGCACGACGTTAAGTTCAACTTACATCGAACTGTCATCAAGCTGAACTAACACCCCGATGCGACCCGCCCAGCAAGGCGCGGGCAAACGAGGGGTTCTCCATGAAGACCAAGATGTCGCTGCTTGCCGGAGCAGCTTTGGGCGCCATTCTGGCCGCCAGCGCCGCCCTGCCCGCCAACGCCGCGCCGGCCAAGAAGCATCACGCCGCCACGCCCAGCGCCCAGGCCGCCGAGCTGGCCGCCCTGAAAGCCCAGGTCCAGGCCCTGACCGAGCGCCTCAACGCTCAGGAAGCCGCCCAGGCCCAGACCCAGAGCCAGGCGCAGCAGGCCCAAGCCCAGGCTCAGGCCGCCACCGCCCAGGTTCAGCAGGTGCAGACCCAAGCCGACGCCCAGATCAAGCTCATCCCGACCCAGGTCAGCACGGCCGTGGCCGCCGCCGCGCCCAAGCCCAAGAAATCCTGGGCCGACGACACCGTGGTGTCGGGCCGCATGTACTACGACCTGTCCAACATCAGCCAAAAGTCGGACGGCAAGAAGGTCGCGCCCAGCGGGACCGGCTTCGACATCAAGCGCTTCTATATCGGCGTCGATCACAAGTTCAACGACGTGTTCTCGGGTAATGTCACCACCGACTTCCAGTATTCGTCGGCGATCTCAGCCACTGAGCTCTACATCAAGAAGGCCTATCTACAGGCCAAGGTCTCCGACGCGCTCATCATCAAACTGGGCTCTACGGATCTGCCTTGGGTGCCCTTCGCCGAAGATATGTACGGCTATCGCTATGTGGAAAACACCCTGATCGACCGCACCAAGTTCGGCACCTCGGCCGACTGGGGCGTTCACGCCTCGGGCAAGTTCGCCGGGGGCAAGGTCAACTACGCTGTCTCGATCATCGACGGCGCCGGCTACAAGGCCCCGCTGCGTTCCAAGGGCATGGATATCGAAGGCCGCGTCAGCGTCACCCCGATCGACCACGTGACCCTGGCGGTCGGCGGCTATTCGGGCAAGCTGGGCAAGGACACGCAAGGCGCGACCAATGTCCGCCACACCGCCAGCCGCTTCAACGCCCTGGCCGCCTACACCACCAAGGAATACCGGTTTGGCGTCGAATATTTCGCGGCCGAGAACTGGAACAACGTCACCACCGCGGCCGAGGACAAGGCCAACGGCTATTCGGTGTTCGGCTCCTACAGCTTCAACGACAAGTTCGCCGCCTTCGGTCGCTATGACTGGGTCAAGCCCAACGACGACACCGCCTCGGATAAGAAGGACAACTATTACAATATCGGCCTGACCTACAGCCCGGCCAAGATCGTCGACTTCTCGCTGGTCTATAAGCGCGACAGCGTCGAGAACGGCACGCTCAGCACCTCCAACGGCGTGATCGGCGGGACCGACAAGGGGACCTATGACGAGATCGGCCTGTTTGGCCAATATCGCTTCTAGGGGATGGAGAGCCCGCCCCGTCGGGCTCCAACCTTCGAAAGGGGTCGCGTTCGCGCGACCCTTTTTAAGTTCAACGCGCCTAGGCCTCGATGCGAGTCAGATCAGCCCCGAGTCCGCGACCAGTACGCCGACGATCAGCAAGAAGAGTCCCAGGGTCAGCGCATCGGAAACCAACAGCCAAACTGCCGGTGGCGCTAGCTTGCCTGGCGCTGCTGGGTGTGGCCGGGGCCAAAGCCAGCGGAGCGGCGCCCTGGCGCGCAGCGTCGAGGGTCACCTTCTGGCGCGCGCTGGGCATGCCCGTCCAAGTCCGTCAGAAAGATTTCAACCGAAAGAGCGGCCCAGCAGGCAAGCGCGCCTAACTTTCAAGTCGGACCATGCCCTAGCCAAATACTTTGCTGGGCGTGGTCGAAACGTCGCCGCGCCAAGCCGGCTCGACGGTGATGGCGCCGCCGGCCAGACGGGAGACGCAGGCGCAGATCTTGTCGGCGGTCTCGTGCTGGGCGTCGCTGAGAAAGACATCGCGGTGATCGACGACCCCGTCCACGGCGATCACGTCCATCGCGCAGAGACCGCATTCCCCTCGCCGGCAGTCGGCCAGCACCCCGACGCCGGCCTCGGTCAGGGCGTCGAGCATCGACCGGGATTCCGGCACCTCGATCTCCAACCCCAGGCGCGGGATCTTCACCGTGAACGGCGCATTGGCATGGCGGCCGCTGGAGCCGAAGGTCTCGAAGCGCAGGTTCGACGCCGGACGGCCCGCCGCCGCCCAGGCGCGCTTGGCCGCCTCCAACATCGGGATCGGGCCACAGACATAGACCTGGGCGTCCAGCGCCAAGTCGGCGAAAGCGGCGGCTAGATCGGGCGGGCCGCCGCCGTCCTCGTCGGCGGACACGGTCAGACGTTCGCCCAGCAAGCCGGCCAGCTCGTCCAGATAGGCCATCTCGACGCGCGATCGGCCTGCATAGATCATCCGCGTGTCCGCCCTGCGACCGACCAGGGCGCCGGCCATGCTCACCATCGGGGTGACGCCGATGCCGCCGGCCAGCAGCAGATAGGCGCCGTCCTCCAGGGACAGCTCGAAGCTGTTGCTGGGCGGCGTGGCCTTCAGCCGCGCGCCGGGCGAGAGCGACCACATGTAGCGAGAGCCGCCCCGCGAAGGCTGCTCGCGCTTGACGGCGATGCGTCGGACCGCGCCGCCCCCCTCGCCGACCAGCGAATAGGAGCGGGTGTCCGGGCGACCGTCGATCAACACTTCGACGTCGATGTGGGCTCCGGGACCGTGGGGCGCGGTCCACGGCGTCTCCAGGGTGAACTCCCGCACAGACGGCGTCAGGTCGCGAACGGCGGTGACGACGATGACGTCCCAGTGGTCGACATAGCGCATGGTTCAGGGCGTCCTTCAGGCGGTTCGGCGGCGTTCGATCAGCGCCGCGCCGCGCACCTGGCGCAGGGCGTGCTGGTCGCGCAGGGCCAGGTCCAGGTTTCGGCGGGCCAGTCTGGCGTGCTCGCGCATGATCGCCTCGGCCCGGGCCCCTTCGCGGTTTTCGATCGCCTCCAGCACGCAGCGGTGCTGATCCTGGGCGATCCGCAGGATGTGGTGAGCCTCCGGCCGCACGGCCTGGGCCATCACGAAGCCGCTGGGTGAGGCGAACGGAAGGGCCGCGGCCCGGGCCACTTGCTGGGCCACCACCGGACTGTCGGCCAGGGCGATAAGACCGGCGTGGAAGACCTCGTTCAGTTCGACATAAAGCTCGAAATCGACCTGGGAGAGCTCCGACGCCCCCACCAGGATCTCGATCCGCGCCAGGCATCCCTTCAGCTCGGCCAGGCTTTCCGGTGACGCGCCCTTCTCGGCCGCCAGGCGGACGGCCAGGCCTTCCAACACGCCGCGCAGCTCGATGGCCTCGTTGACCTCCTGCTCGGAAAACGCCCGAACCGTGTAGCCTCCGGATGGAATGACCTCGACAAGCCCCTCCTCCTCGAGCCGGGCGAGCGCGGCGCGAACCGGCGTGCGCGACACCCCCAGCCGTTCGACCACCGCCAGTTCCGAGAGTCGCTGACCGGGCGAAAGCTCGCCGCCGAGGATAAGCTCGCGCAGTTGCAGCAGAGCGGTGACGGTTTGCGACACCGGCCTACTCCGCCGCGATCGCGGTCGGCGTCTCGCCGGCGACCATCTGGTCGATCAACCGTCTGGCCCACATGGCGCCGGCGTCGATGTTCAGATTGTAGAAGACGTGGTCGGGATGATCGTCGATCGCCCGCTGCTGGGCCTCGACGATGGCTTCGTCCTCGGCGAACACCTTGGTGATGGAGTCGCGGATCTGGGTGGTCACCTTCTGCTCGCCCAGTTGGTAGTCACGGACGTTGGCCCAGAAATAGTGGCAGGTCTTGTCGGTGGCCGGGGTGATGGTGTTGATCACCACCATGCTGACGCCCTGCGAGCGGTCGCCCTCGCGCGCGCCGGTCCCGGTCGGGGCCACCCCAACGTCGATGGCCACCGTGCACGGCGCCTCGAAGCGGATGATCTGCCAGCGGTCGACATTGCCCGGCTTGCCCAGTTGCTGGCGCCAGAACGGCGGGGGCTCGATATCGATCATCCAGCGGGTGACCATGACCGTCTTGCCGCCGGTCGTGACGTCGAACGGCGCCTCGGCCACCGCGTCGTTGCCGATGCTGGAGCCGTGGATATAGGTCTCGTGGGTGAGATCCATCAGATTGTCGACAATCAGCCGATAGTCACATTTGGCGTGGATCACCTTGCCGTCGCCGACCCAGGCCGGATCATGGTTCCAGTGCAGGTCGGGGACCAGTGTCGGATCGGCCAGCGCGGGGTCTCCAGGCCACACCCACACGAAGCGATGCCGCTCGACCACCGGGAAACTGCGCACGCAGGCCGACGGATTGATCGTTTCCTGCGAGGGCATGCGCACGCAGCGGCCATGCTCATTGAATACAAGACCGTGATAACCGCATTGCACATTGTCGCCGGTCAACTTGCCCATCGACAGCGGAAGCAGGCGATGCCAGCAGGCGTCCTCAAGACAGGCGACCTCACCATTTTCCTTACGATACAAGACCATTTTCTTGTTGCAGATAGTCCGAGGCAGCAATTCCCGCTTGAGTTCGGCGTCCCAGGCGGCGGCGTACCAGGCGTTCAGCGGGAAAATCGGCTGGGCGGTCAAACGCGCCTCCATAGCTTGATTGTATACAATGAGGATCAGAACGGGACGACCTGTCAAGGCCGTCGCCGCCAAAAGCGCGCCCGTGCCCCTGACGCAACACCGTTCGGCGAACGCACGCCAGGCCCCATCGTAGCCATTGCGTGAATCCATAAGCGCAGTACTAATAATAGTTAGCAGGCATAATAATCAGAACGACCTATCCCGAGCTTCCTCGGGAACTGGTCGACGGGCCTGTGGGAGGAGAACGGATGTCCATAAACAGGAAGTACCGTCTGCTGGCCGGCGGATTGCTGAGCGTCAGCGCCGCGGCGTTGCAAGGCGCGATCACGCCGGCGGCGGCCCAGACCAAGGATGCCATCGCCCAGATCGAGGAAGTCGTCGTCACCGCCCGCCGGCGTGAGGAGCGGTTGCAGGATGCGCCCGTGGCCGTCACGGCCCTAGCCGGCGAGGCCCTGCAGGCGCGCGGGGTCGAGAGCGTCGACCAGATCGCCAAGTTCGCGCCGAGCATCCGGTTCGACGGCGCCGCGGCTCTGAGCGGCGGCAACTACAACGCCACGGTGTTCATCCGCGGCGTCGGCCAGAACGATTTCGCCATCTTCAGCGATCCCGGCGTGGGCGTCTATGTCGACGGCGTGTACTACGCCCGTTCGATCGGCGGCACGATGGACGCCTTCGACGTCAGCCGCATCGAGGTGCTGCGCGGCCCGCAAGGCACCCTGTTCGGCAAGAACACCATCGGCGGCGCGGTCGTGATCTCCACCGACAAGCCGGGCGGCCAGTTCGGCGGCAAGATCGAGGGCACGGTCGGAAGCCTGGATCGCCGCGACCTCAAGGGGCATGTCGACATCCCGCTGAACGAAAAGGTCGCCTTGCGCCTGTCCGCGGCCCGCCTGACCCGCGACGGCTACGGCAAGCGTCTGGTGACCGGCGACGACCTTGGCGACCGCAACGCCACGGCGGCGCGCGCCCAACTGCGCTGGCAAGCGTCGGAGAATGTCACCGTCGATCTGTCAGCCGACTACACTCGGGCCCGCGAGCACTCCGCGCCACAGAAGCTGCTGGTGATCGGCGCCGTTCCTGGCTTTGTGATCGGGCCGTTCATGCCCAACTACAACACCTACATCGCGCCCGGCCTGGGGATCACCGCCCCCAACGGGGCCAAGACCCTCAACACCTCGTTCCTGACCGACGACCCGTACACGACCTACGGCACGGGCCCCAACGTCAACGACCTGGACCTGTGGGGAACCTCGGCGACGGTGGACTGGGACCTGGGGACCGTCGGCTTCAAGAGCATCACCGCCGTCCGCGGCTTGAAGGCCACATTCGCCCGCGACGGCGACAACACGCCCTTCACGTTCCGCGAAACCTTCAACCACGACGTTCAGGCCCAATACAGCCAGGAATTCCAGCTCAGCGGCCACGCGTTCGACGAGCGGCTGACCTGGGTGACCGGGGCCTATGTGTTCCAGGAACGCGGCACCGATTCCGGCAACGCCAAGCTGGCCCTGGGCCTGGCTCCCGGCGCTTCGCCGCCGCCCTACAGCCCATCGGCGGCGGTGTACACGAAGGTGACCAGCACGACCTACGCCCTGTTCGCCCAGGGCAGCTACAATCTCACCGAGCGCCTCAGCGCCACGGTCGGCGCGCGCGTCAATCGTGACGAGAAGGACTATGTGCTCGATCACCGCCGCCTCCGCGACGGCGGGATCATCGCCCAACTGGCCAAGAGCGGGTCCTGGGACTCGTTCACGCCGAAACTGGGCCTGGAGTTCAAGGCCACGCCGGACGTGCTGCTCTACGCCTCGGCCGGCAAGGGCTTCAAGAGCGGCGGCTTCAACGCCCGGCCGCTCAACGACGCCTCCGAGGTCACCGAGTACCAGCCCGAGACCCTGCTGACCTACGAACTGGGCGCCAAGACCGCCTGGCTGGACCGTCGCCTGATCCTCAACCTCGCCGGCTATTTCAGCGACTATCAGGACATCCAGGTGACGGTGAACCAGACGCCGCGCAACTTCGTGGCCAACGCCGCGGCGGGCGAGGTCAAGGGCGTCGAACTGGAACTGCAAGCCCGGCCGACGGTCAACTGGAGTTTCAACTTCGGCGCCGGCTACATGGACGCCAAATATACCGAGGTCGGCTCGGGCCTGGCGGCCGGCCAGGTGCTGCCGATCACCCTGGCCACCCATTTCGTCAAGGCGCCGAAATGGACCGCCAACGGCGGCGTCGAATACAGCCGCGAACTGCCCATCGGCGGCCGCATCGTCGCCCGCGTCGACTGGACCTACTACAGCACCGTCTACAACGACGTGGCCAACGATCCGGATCTGACCCAGTCCGGCTACGATCTGTTCGGGGCGCGGATCGGCTACACCTCGCCCGACCAGCTTTGGCAGGCGGCGCTGTTCGGCTCGAACCTGTCGGATGAGCGCTACATGGTCTCGGGCAACGCCTCCAGCGGCTTCGGCCTCAAGGAGGCCAGCTTTGGTCGACCCCGCGAATGGGGGGTGAGCCTCAGCCGCAAGTTCTAGCGCCAGCGCGGCCGTCTTCCCGGCGCAGGTCGGGAAGACGGTTCTGGGAGCGCTTGCCTGAGGAAAATCGGTCGCCGCTCTGGATGACCGCCGCCATGGCGGGGCTAGATCGCGGCGATCCGCTCCAAGGCGTCGATCAGGACCGTCTTGTCCAGGCCCGCCAGCACGCCGGAGAGCTTGCGATCGTGACGCGCATGAGCGGCCCTGGCTTTGATCAACAAGGCCCTCCCCTCGGGCGTCAGGGTCAGGGCGTACGAGCGGCGATCCCCTGGCACCGCGCCGCGCAGCACCAATCCACGCGCTTGGAGTTGATCGAGAATGGTCACCACATTGGGCCGCTGAATCCGCAGGGCCTCGCCGATTTCCTGCTGCTTGAGGCCCGGCGTCGCCTCGATCACCACCAGCACGGAGAAGTCCGTCGGCCGCAGATCGTAGGGCTTCAGCTCGGCGATCAGGTCCTTGAAGACGGCCACCTGAGCCAGGCGCAGCAAGAAGCCGACCTGCGTCTCCAAACCGCCCAGCGAAGGGCCTTCCTGGCCCGCCTCGTGCCGCCGCTCACCTAAACCCATACGAATTCTCCCGCACCCTGGCCTTCACGCTCTGAGTCCCAACATTCGTTGGGGGATAAATACTGTTAGTGACACACAAAAACTGTTATGACATATATCAATTATGTTACCGGACCGTAGAGTCCGGACTCAGAGGCCCAGGAGCCAAAGTCTAGACCATGGCCGACGTCGCCCAAATCCGTCCGCTGATCAACGATCAGACCCGCCTCGCCGATCACCGCGTCGTCCATCGAGCGCCAGGGCGCCGGTTCATTGACGAGGACGCCCGCGAGGCGGGCCTGTCCCGTTAAAACCGTTTGAGCGAACAATCCTGGCGCGTTCGACGCGGCGGGTTTCCGCGACACCGGTCGCGAAACTGGTGCGGCGCAAGACCGTCCAGTCAGGGAGGATCCCATTGGCCAACCACCATCCATCCACCGCACGGGCTCCGAGCGGGACGGCCGCGATCATCGCCTGCTGCGCCCTGGCCGTGTTCGAGGGTTTCGACCTGCAGGCCGCCGGCGTCGCGGCGCCGCGTCTCGCCCCCGACCTTGGACTTGGACCCGATGTGCTGGGCTGGTTCTTCAGCGTCAGCACATTCGGCCTCATGCTCGGCGCCGCGGTGGGCGGTCGGCTTTCCGACCGCTACGGCCGTAAGCCCGTCCTAGTCGCCTCGGTCGTCGTCTTCGGGCTGTTGTCGATCCTCACGGGCCTGGCGCAGTCCCAGGAACAGCTGCTCGTCGCGCGGTTCCTGACCGGGGTCGGATTGGGCGGCGCCTTGCCCAACCTGATCGCCATCGTCGCGGAAAGCGCCGGCGAGGCGCGCCGCGCGCGCGCCGTGGGCTTCCTCTATGCGGGCCTGCCGTGCGGCGGCGCCCTGGCCAGCCTGGTCAGCCTCGCCGGCGCCGATCCTTCGGACTGGCGAATGATCTTCTATGTCGGCGGACTGGGACCGCTGCTGATCCTGCTGGTCGCCGCCCCGCATCTGCCGAGCGGAGCCTCGTCCCCGCTTGCCCGCGCGCCTGACCTCGCGCCCCGGAAATTCGGTTTCGTCGAGGCCGCCGTGGGCGAAGGCCGCGCCCTCACCACCCTTCTTCTCTGGACCGTCTTTCTACTGGCCCTGCTGATCATGTACCTACTGCTCAGCTGGCTGCCGTCGCTCCTGATCGGCCGGGGCCTTAGTCGGCCGGACGCCGGGCTGGTGCAAATGGCGTTCAATCTCGCCGGCGCCGTCGGCAGCGTGACGGCGGGCTGGTTGATGGATCGCCGCGGCTGGCGTCTCGCGACCGTCATCGGCGCCTTCGGCGCGGCGGCGGCGACAGTGTTGGTGCTTGCGAACGCCCCGGCCTCCCTGGTGGTCTCGCTGCTGGTCGGCGCGGCCCTGGGCGCTACGGTTTCGGCCGTCCAGTCGGTGGTCTACGGCATGGCGCCGACCTTCTACCCCGCGCACCTGCGGGGCACCGGCGTGGGTGCGGCCGTGGTCATGGGCCGGTTGGGATCGGCGATAGGCCCCCTCTTGGCTGGAGCCTTGCTCGCAACCGGGCGATCACCCGCCCAGGTGCTCCTGACCCTCCTGCCCGTTCTCGCCGTCGGCGGCCTCCTTTGCGTCTGGCTGGCGACCCGCCCGACGGCGGTGGAGGTCTAGGAGCGTTATCGATGTCAACAGCCCGTCCCCACGCGCGGCTCCAGGCCCTAGCGATCCCCCCTGCGATTGACGCGGAACGACCTGGGCGAAAGCCCTTCGGCCTTGGCGAAGAAGCGCGAGAAATAGGCCGGATCCTCGAACCCCAGGTGATAGCCGACCTCCGCCACGGTCATGTTCGAATAGAGCAGCGCCCGCTTGGCCTCGAGGATCACGCGATCCTGCATCAGCCGCAGCGGGGAAACGGCCGCGATCTTGCGGCAAGCCCCCCTCAGTCGCCCGACCGTCACACCCAACCGGTTCGCGTAGTCCTCGATGGTCAGGGGCTCTCGATAGTGGGCCTCGACCAGCTCGCGAAAGCGCGCCACCAGCTGGGCCTGGGCCCCGTGGATCGCCGGACCGGCCGCCTTGGCGTGGATCGACAGACGCAAGGCCTCGACCATGATGGCCAGCAGGTGCGCCTCGACCGCGGCCCCGCTGCCGGGCGCGGTCCAGACCAGTTCACGCGACAGGTTTCCAAGCGCCGCCCCAACGCCCGAAGTCGCGGCCAGGGGCAGTTGGTGGGGAACCTTGAACAAACTCGAAAAGTCCGGCTCGCGCATCGCCAGATCGCGCAAATAGCTGTCGGCCAGGGTCAGCACCGCGCCTGTCGTCTCGGCTTCCCAGACGAAGCCATGAACCACGCCCGAGGGCACGAGCAGCAGACATGGCGCCGAGAAGACGACCACCTGGTCCTCGGCGTGCATGGCTCCGCCGCCGGAGGTGATGTGGAAGACGTGATTGAGATCGGCGTGGGCATGGGCCCGGATGTTCCAGTCGTTGGGCCGCGAGCGATCGTCCAAGTCCTCAAGGTGCAGAAATTTGCCCTCGACCGTGCGAAGTGGTTCTCCAAACAAGAAAAAACTTGGAATGTCCGCCTTCTGCGTCACTTTTTGAACCTCTTGATCCAACACAGGCCCAAAGCCGTGAAGCAACGAAAAGTCCAACTTTATGGACGCTCTGTCCATCCCATTCAGAGGACGCGGGCCTAGGGTTCGGGAAAGCCGCGGCAAGCGGCGCCCATTGGCGAGGAGACATCGTTGCGCACTCAGGTCGCCATCATCGGCGCCGGTCCCGCCGGCTTGTTCCTCGGCCACTTGCTCAAGCGCGCCGGCATCGACGCCGTGATCCTCGAACGCCGCGATCGCGCCTATGTCGAAGGTCGCGTCCGGGCCGGGGTGCTGGAGCAGATCACGGTCGATCTGATGGAGCGCCTGGACCTAGGCCAACGCATGCGTCGCGAGGGCTTGGTGCACGGCGGAACGAACCTGGCCAGCGACGGCGACGTCTTCCGCATCGACATGGCCGAACTGACCGGCGGCTCGACCGTGATGGTCTATGGCCAGCAGGAGGTGATGAAGGACCTTTTCGACGCGGCCGAGACGCGCGGCGTCCAGATCGTCTTCGACGCCGAGGACGTCCATCCTCAGGGTATCGACAGCGACCGGCCCGTCGTCACCTGGCGCGAGAACGGCGTCGAAAAGCGCCTGGATTGCGACTTCATCGCCGGATGCGACGGCTATCACGGCGTCAGCCGAGCGGCGATCCCGGCCGACGTGCTCAAGACCTTCGAGCGTGTCTATCCCTTCGGCTGGCTGGGCATCCTGGCCGAAGTGCCGCCCTGCGACCACGAACTGATCTATTCCAATCACGAACGCGGTTTCGCCCTGGCTTCGATGCGCTCGGCGACCCGCAGCCGCTATTACATCCAGTGCGCGTTGGATGAGAAGATCGAGGACTGGAGCGACGAACGCTTCTGGGATGAACTCTGCCTGCGCCTGGGTCCTGAAGTCGGCGCCAAGGTCACCCGCGGCCCCTCGTTCGAAAAATCCATCGCGCCGCTCCGCAGCTTCGTCACCGAACCCATGCGCTACGGCCGCCTGTTCCTGGCCGGCGACGCGGCCCACATCGTGCCGCCCACCGGCGCCAAGGGCCTGAACTTGGCCGCCTCCGACGTGGTCATGTTGTCCGAGGCTTTGGTGGAGCATTTCAAGGACGGCTCCGACACTGGGATCGACCACTATTCGGCCCGCGCCTTGGCCCGGGTGTGGAAGGCCGAGCGTTTTTCCTGGTGGTTCACCAGCCTCACCCATCGTTTCCCCGACCGCGACGGTTTCGATCGCAAGATGCAGGTGGCAGAGTTGGCCTACATCAAGGGCTCCCGCGCCGCCCAGGTCACCCTCGCCGAGAACTATGTCGGTCTGCCGCTCGTCTAGGATCCGTTTATGAAATCAAAGATCTATCCGT
This sequence comes from Caulobacter sp., assembly GCF_049283275.1. GTDB lineage: Bacteria > Pseudomonadota > Alphaproteobacteria > Caulobacterales > Caulobacteraceae > Caulobacter. The sequence goes on from NZ_JBAPVS010000269.1 coordinate 24,877, forward strand.
CCGCCGCCGCCGCGCTCGAGGGCGTCGTCTTCGACGGCATGACCCTGATGTCCGGCGGCTTCGGCTTGTCGGGCAATCCCGAGACCCTGATCCCCGCGCTCAAGGCGACGGGGGTCAAGGGCCTGACCGTGATCAGCAATAACTGCGGCGCCGATGGTTTCGGGCTGTGGCAGTTGCTGAACAACGGCCAGATCAAGAAGATGATCTCCAGCTATGTCGGCGAGAACAAGCTGTTCGAGCAGCTCTATCTGTCGGGCAAGTTGGAGCTGGAGCTGAACCCGCAGGGCACCCTGGCCGAACGCATCCGGGCCGGCGGCGCGGGCATCCCGGCCTTCTACACCAAGACCGGCGTCGGCACGGTGGTGGCCGAAGGCAAACCGGTCGAGAACTTCGAGGGCGAACCCTACGTCCGCGAAACTTGGCTTCGCGCCGACCTCGCCATCGTCAAGGCCTGGAAGGCCGATCCCGAAGGCAACCTGATGTTCCGGATGACGGCGCGCAACTTCAACCCGGTGATGGCCACGGCTGGCAAGGTCACCATTGTCGAGGTCGAGGAGATCGTCGAAGCCGGCGAACTGGACGCCAACAGCATCCATACGCCAGGCATCTATGTGAACCGCATCATCCGCTCGACGATCAACGAAAAGCGGATCGAGAAGCTGACCACGCGTCCCCGGGAGACCGTCTGATGGCCTGGACCCGCGACGAGATGGCGGCCCGCGCCGCCCGTGAGCTGCAGGACGGCTTCTACGTCAATCTGGGCATCGGCATCCCGACCCTGGTGGCCAACCACATTCCGGACGGCGTGCACGTCACCCTGCAGAGCGAGAACGGCATGCTGGGCATGGGTCCGTTTCCCTATGAGGGCGAGGCCGATCCGGACCTGATCAACGCCGGCAAGCAGACCATCACCAAGCTGCCGACCTCCAGCTTCTTCGACAGTGCGACGAGCTTCGCGATGATCCGCGGCGGCCATGTGGACCTGACGGTGCTGGGCGCCATGGAGGTGGCCCAGAACGGCGACATCGCCAACTGGACGATCCCCGGCAAGATGGTGAAGGGCATGGGCGGGGCCATGGACCTCGTCGCCGGCGTCAAGCGCGTGATCGTGGTCATGGACCACGCCAACAAGGCCGGCGAGAGCAAGGTCCTAAAACGCTGCGCCCTGCCCCTGACCGGCGCGGCCTGCGTCGACATGGTGATCACCGACCTGTGCGTCTTCGACCTCGATCGGAAAGGCGGCGGCCTGACTCTGATCGAGATGGCGCCGGGCGTCACCCTCGACGAGATCAAGGCCAAGACAGAGGCTGACTTCAACGCGGGAGCCTTCGCATGACCACAGCCTATATCTGCGACGGCGTCCGCACGCCGTTCGGCCGCTATGGCGGCGCCCTGTCCAAGGTTCGCGCGGACGACTTGGCCGCCATCCCGATTAGGGCGTTGATGGCGCGTCATCCCGGTGTCGACTGGAGCGCGGTCGACGAAGTGGTTCTGGGCTGCGCCAACCAGGCCGGCGAGGACAACCGCAACGTCGCGCGCATGGCCGCCCTTCTGGCCGGCCTGCCCGAGACCGTGCCCGGCGTCACCGTAAACCGCCTGTGCGCCTCGGGCCTCGAAGCGATCGGCTACGCGGCCCGCGCCATCGCCTCCGACCAGGCCGATCTGGTGGTCGCCGGCGGCGTGGAGAGCATGAGCCGCGCGCCGTTCGTGATGGGCAAGGCCGACAGCGCCTTTTCCCGGGCCGCCAAGATCGAGGACACCACGATCGGCTGGCGCTTCGTGAACCCCGCGATGCAGAAGGCCTACGGCGTCGACTCGATGCCCGAGACCGCCGAGAACGTCGCCGCCGAGTACGGCGTCAGCCGCGCCGACCAGGACGCTTTCGCCCTGCGCAGCCAGGCGCGCGCCGCCGCCGCCATTAAGACCGGCTTCTTCGACGGCGAGATCACGCCAGTCGAGATTCCCGGCAAGGCCGGCCCGACGATCGTCGACCGCGACGAGCACCCGCGCGAGACGACGCTGGAAGCTCTGGCCAAACTCAAACCCGTTGTTCGCGAAGGCGGTACGGTGACAGCCGGCAACGCCTCGGGCGTCAATGACGGCTCGGCGGCCCTGATCATCGCTTCGGAAGCCGCCGTCAAGAAGCACGGCCTGACGCCGCGCGCCCGCATTCTCGGTTACGCCACCGCCGGCGTCGCCCCGCGGGTGATGGGCGTCGGTCCAGTCCCCGCGACCCAGCGCCTGATGGCGCGGACGGGCCTGAGCATCGGCGACTTCGACGTGGTCGAGCTCAACGAGGCCTTCGCCGCCCAAGGCCTGGCGGTGCTGCGCCAACTGGGCCTGCCCGATGACGGCGCCCACATAAATCCCAACGGCGGAGCCATCGCCCTGGGCCACCCGCTCGGCGCCTCCGGGGCCCGGCTGGCGCTCACGGCCTTGCGCCAGCTGGAAGCCACCGGCGGCCAGCGGGCCCTGGCCACCCTCTGCATCGGCGTCGGCCAGGGCGCGGCCCTGGCCTTCGAACGCGTCTAGGAGACCTGCCCATGACCACCCTCATCGGCTTTTCCCGTGAGGACGCCGGCCAGCCGCCGTCCCTGGCCCCCGCCTATGGCTCGACCGTGGCGCGCTCACCGCGCCAGCCGCTGGTGCGCATCCCCCAGACCCTGACCGAGCTGACCGGCCCGGCCGGCTGCTGGGACAAGCTGATGGGCCCGGCCCTGGCCGACCTGACGACCCAGCACAGGGCCATGCCCCAGGGCCAGCGGATCATCGTCGCCGGCCGGGTGCTGGACGAGCAGGGCCGACCGGTTCCCAACACCGTCATGGAGATCTGGCAGGCCAACGCCGCCGGCCGCTACATCCATGGCAAGGACCAGTGGGACGCGCCGCACGATCCCAACTTCACCGGCGCCGGCCGGGTGATCACCGACGCCGAAGGACGCTACCAGTTCACCTCCATCCGTCCCGGCGCCTATCCCTGGGGCAACCACAAGAACGCCTGGCGCCCCGCTCACATCCATCTGTCGCTGCTGGGCCCGGCCTTCGCCACCCGCCTGGTCACCCAGATGTACTTCCCCGACGATCCGCTGATCGAGATCGATCCGATCGCCAACGCCGTGCCCCTGCCCTACCGCCAGCGCCTCGTTTCGCGCTTCGACATCGAGACCACCAAGCCCAACTGGGCGCTGGGCTATCTGTTCGACGTCGTGCTGCGCGGCCGCGACGCCACCCCGTTCGAGGACGATCATCATGACTGATCAGATCAATCCCGCCCCGCGCCTCGATAACCAGGATCCCGGCCTGTTCGGCCAGACCCCGTCCCAGACCGTCGGCCCGTTCTTCCACTACGGCCTGCCCTGGAAGGGCGGCGCCGACCTGGTGGGGCAATCCGACATAGGCGCTCGGCCCGAGCTGTTCCCGGAGGACCACTATGTCCTGAACCTCGCCCCGCCCAAGGGCGCGGTCAGCGGCGAGGTGATCACCCTGGAGGGCGTGGTCTACGACGCCGAGGGCAAGCCCGTATCCGACGCCATGATCGAGATCTGGCAGGCCAACGCCGCGGGCCGCTACGCCAGCCCCGACGACGACCGCGGCGAGATTCCCCTGGACGAAGGCTTCATCGGCTTCGGCCGCGCCTCGACCAGCGACGAAGGGCTCTACCGCTTCAAGACGGTGCTGCCCGGCGCCGTGCCGGGTCCCGGGAACAGCCTGCAGGCGCCGCACATCGCTGTGAGCGTTTTCGGACGCGGCGTGATCAAGCGCCTGACCACGCGAGTCTATTTCGAGGGCCAGACGGCCAACCAGACCGATCCGATCCTGGCCATGGTCCCGGCTGAGCGTCGCCACACCCTGATCGCCCGCAAGGCGGATGACGCCTGGCGCTTCGACATCGTCTTGCAAGGCGGGGCCGAAACCGTGTTCTTCGACATCTGACGTCCCAGAGTCGATCGCTTCCGGAGCCCGCGCCCTTGTCATCCCTTCTTCGCGATCGCCCTGCCTCCACGCCAGCCATGCTGGCGGTGTTCGGCGACGCGGCCTTGCTGCGCGCGGCCCTGCTGTTCGAGGCGGTCCTGGCCGAGGCCCAGATGGCCGAAGGCTTGATCCCGTTGGAGGCCGCCGAGGCCATCGTCGCCGCCTGCGCCGAGCTTCCCGACATCGAGGACCTGGCCGAAGCGGTCGCCCACGCCGGAACCCTGGCCATTCCCCTGGTCGGGATCCTGCGCCAGCGGGTGGCCGCCCGGCATGGCGACGCCGTCGCCGCCCTGGTCCACAAGGGCGCCACCAGCCAAGACCTGGCCGACACCGCCCTGATGCTGCAGGCCAAGGCCGGCGCCGCCCTGATCCGCGATGAGGCGGTTCGGCTGGCCGACGCTCTGGCCGTGCTGGCCCAGGCGCACGCCGCCACCCCGATGCTCGGCCGCACCCTGCTCCAGGCCGCCCTGCCGATCACCTTCGGCCTCAAGGTCGCCGGTTGGCTGCAAGGCGTCGATGACGCCCTGGCCCGTTTCGACGCCGAAGCGGCCGCCGCCCTGCGCCTTCAGTTCGGCGGGGCGACCGGATCGTTGGCCGGGCTGGACGGCAAGGCCGAGGCTGTCGCCGAGCGCCTGGCCACACGGCTGGACCTGGCCCTGCCCGCCACGCCCTGGCACGCCCAGCGCGGCGCGATCGCGGGCCTGGCCGGCGCCCTGGCCATCCTGGTCGGCGCGGTCGGCAAGATCGCCAGGGACATTTCGCTGATGGCCCAGACCGAGGTCGCCGAGGCCTTCGAACCCCGC
>NZ_JBAPVS010000270.1:0-2787 GCF_049283275.1 Caulobacter sp.
GTGCAGGCCGGCGGCGTCGGCGCCGGGGTCGGCGCAGTCGCCCAGGCCCTGATCGGGCGGCAGGATGGCCGAGCCGGCGAACACGACATCGCCGATCTTATAGGCCGTGGCGCCGGGCAGGCGGCCGGGCAGGGCGATGGCGGTGATCTCGATCCCGCCCATCGGCAGGACCTCGCCGTCCTGGGCCAGCTTGTCGAAGTCCCAGCCTTCGAGGTCGACGCCGTCGCTGCCCAGCACCGGGACCAGGCGCTTGAGGCTGTCCAGCACCGCGGCGCCGATGCAGATCGAGGCGCCGGTCTCGTATTTCAGGTGGCCGGCCGCCGAAAGGTGGTCGGTGTGCAGGCCGGTCTCTAGGATCCAGGTCGGACCCAGGTCCCTGGCGCGGACCTCGGCGATGATGGCGTCGATGAAGCCGGTGTCGACGGCCTGGGTCAGCGGGTCATAGTCGAGGACAGGATCGACAAACGCGCAGAGCAAGGTGGCCGGATCGGCGATCAAATAGGTCATCCGCCCGGTGGCGGGATGGTGAAAAGCGGTGATTTCCGGCTGCATAGATCGGTCCGATGACGCCCTGAGGCGGGCATCTTTGAACGCAAGCTCTTAAGTATCGGCGAACAAGACCCGCCTGCTCGCTGCCGAGGCGATTCGTCTCGGCTGTGAAGCCTACGGGCGCTCGGCCGCCGCCGCGCAGCTTTTTCCGCCACGCATTTCGGTGACCCAGATAGGCTCCACATAGCGGTCGCCGTCACGGAAACCGGGCGCGCAGCCTTCCGGCGTGTCCGATTTGTTCCGCCGGCCGCCGTCGCGCATGTCGAGCGACAGGGCTAGGGACCGCGACGTACCGTCGCGCGGACCCCAGCCGTAGCCGTATCCGCCGTCATGGCCGTAACCGTAGCCGCCATAGCCGTAGCCGCCGTGTTTGCCGTAGTTGGTCTGGCCGACGGTGACGCCCAGGGTTCCGGTCTCGCCGATCGGGATCAGGGACGAGACATAGCCGCTGCGATAGCCGCCAGTGCCGACGCTGACGCCGGCCTCGCCGTGCACCTGGCGCTTGCCGTCCTTGTCCAAGGGGAAGCCGTTCACATCGAGGTCCGCGCGGGGCGCGTAGTTGATCGGATCGCCTCCGACCGCCGGCGCGTCGGCCATCCAGGCTGAGAGCGGGTCGACGGCGGCGGGTTTGGCGCGTTCGGCCTCGGCGCGGACTTGGGCGTCGGCCTTGGCCTGGGCCAGCTCGGCGTCGGTTGGCGGGCGGGTGGCGCGCGCCGCGGCGGTGGTCACGACCTCGTCGTCGGTCGAACGGGCGAGCGCCGCGCCGGGCAGGGCCAGCGGAAGGGCCAACAGGGCGGCGAGAGCGATGCGGGACGCGAACATGGGACGAAACCTCCGACCCGCCACAGTGGGCTCGGTCTGTAACCGAATTAGGGCCTGAATGTATCAGCGGTGCAAGGCGAAGCTGGAGACGCGCCTAGAGCGCCTCAAGGGCAGTTTCCAACGCCGCCATGTCGGGCGGCAGGGGCGTTTCGAAGCGCAGTGTCTCTCCCGTGATCGGGTGGACGAAGCCCAGCACGGCCGCGTGCAGGGCCTGGCGGGAGAAGCCGATCTCCGTGAGGGCGGCCTTGACCGGCGCGGCGGGCGCGCCGGCGCCATAGACCGGGTCGCCCAGACAGGGCGAACCCTTGCTGGCCATGTGCACGCGGATCTGATGGGTGCGGCCGGTCTCCAGACGGCAGGCGACGCGCGCCGCCAAGGGGGCGCTCTGGGCCTTGCCCGACGACCCGAAGGTCTTTTCGACGCGATAGTGGGTGACCGCCTCGCGGCCGCCGGACTTCAGCACCGCCATCTTCTTGCGGTCGCCCGGCGAGCGGCCCAGTTGGGTGGTGATCGTGCCGACGGCCGGCTGCGGCGCGCCACGGGTCAGGGCCAGGTACATGCGGTCGATGTCGTGCTTGGCGAACAGGGCCGACAGCCCCTGGTGGGCGGCGTCGGTCTTGGCCGCCACCATCACGCCCGAGGTTTCCTTGTCCAGCCGGTGGACGATGCCGGGCCGCGCCACGCCGCCGATCCCCGACAGGCTGTCGCCGCAGTGGAACAGCAGGGCGTTGACCAGGGTGCCGGTCTCACAGCCGGGCGCGGGATGGGCGGCCATGCCCGACGGCTTGTCGATGACGATCAGGTGGGCGTCCTCGTAGAGCACGCTGAGCGGTATGTTCTCCGGCTCGGGTTCGGCGGCGATCGGCGGCGGGACCCGCACCTGGTAGACGCCGGCCGGGGCCTTGGCCTTTCCGTCGACCATCGGGCGCGGTTCGCGGCCCTCGACGACTAGCGACACCTGGCCGGCGGCGATCAGGGCCTGCAGGCGGGCCCGCGACAGGTCCGGAGCGGCGGCCGCCAGGGCCTTGTCCAGCCGCTGGCCGGCCAGGCCCGCGTCCAGCTCGATCCGCACGACCTCGCCGCCGACGCCCGCGTCTTCGGCGTCGGGCGCGTCCAGGTCGTCGATCTCGTCGTCGACGAGCGGCGCGGTCGGGGCGGAGGGCGACGTCGTCGAGATGCTGGTGCCGGAAGCGGTCGATGCCGACCCGCTGCCGGAGAACATCCCGCTGTCGATCCTCTATGAGGACAAAAGCTTCGTCGTCGTCGACAAGCCGTCGGGGCTGGTCGTGCATCCCGGTCCCGGCAACTGGACGGGCACGCTGGTCAACGCCCTCCTCCACCATTGCGGCGACAGCCTGTCGGGCATTGGCGGGGTGAAGCGGCCCGGCATCGTCCACCGGCTGGACAAGGATACGA
>NZ_JBAPVS010000271.1:0-11562 GCF_049283275.1 Caulobacter sp.
GTCTTGTTGGCTTCGGGCCAGCAGCTCATGAGCCACGGCTCCGGCGGCGACGCCCACGCGGCGTTCGACGCGGCCCTGGCCAAGATCGAGACGCGGATTCGCCGCTACAAGCGGCGGCTGAAGAGCCATTCCATCGCCGCCTCGGCCAAACAGGCCGAAAACGCCTCGATGTACGTGCTGCGCGCGCCCGACGAGGACGACGGCGTCGGCGAGAACTGGGATTCCGAGGACGCCCACCCGTCGGGCGCCCCGGCGGCGATGTTCATCGCCGAGACCCAGGCTTCGCTGAAGGTGATGACCGTTTCGATGGCGGTCATGGAACTGGACTTGACCGAGTCCCAGGCAATCGTGTTTAGGAACGCCGCCCACGACGGTTTGTCGGTGGTCTACAGGCGGCCTGACGGAAATATCGGCTGGATCGACCCCGAACGCACCAAGTCGCTGAACGGGCACGCACCGGCCGTAGGCTGATCGAACCTCGGATCGGTCGGCGCGTTTCGGTAGGCCACCTGTGGCGACGAAACGCGACGACCGACTGCGAGCGAGTTTCCCACCATGACCATCGGCGATCTACTGGAGCCCGGCGCGGTCACCCTGCGGGTCAGCGCCGCCAACAAGCGTCAGGTTCTCGGCGTGATCGCCGATGTCGCCGGCCGCGTGTTCGGCGTTGATTCCGAAGGCGCCCTGGAGGGTCTGATCGAGCGCGAGAACGCCGGTTCGACCGGCGTGGGGCAGGGCGTGGCGATTCCGCACGCCCGACTGTCCGACATCGACCGGGTTCGCGCGGTGTTCGTTCGCCTGGAGACGCCGGTGGCGTTCGGGTCCGTCGACGACAAGCCGGTGGACCTGCTGGTGGCGCTGTTCGCGCCCAAGGACGCCGATTCCAGCCACCTGCGGGCCCTGGCCCGCATCTCGCGGCTGATGCGCCAGCCTGAAATGCGCGAGCAGCTGCGCAAGGCCCGCTCGGCCGACGCCGTCCACGTGATGCTGACCCAGGCCCAAGAGAGCAAGCCCACGGCGGCCTGAGGCCGCTCCTAAACCCGCTTCATGCTCAGGATCTTCACCGGCGGATTGAGCATCTGGCCCGCCATGGCCGGATAGGGCGCGGGGCCGTCGGCCTTCAGGGCCAGGATCTTCTTGACGATGTCCAGGCCCTGGACCACCCCGCCGAAGGCCGCGAAGCCCTGGTTGTCGCCCGCCTGGCCCGGATGAGCGTCGAGATAGGGCTGGGGGCTGGCGCAGATGAAGAAGTCGCAGGTGGCGCTGCCGGGGGTGTTGCGGGCCATCGAGATGGTCCCGGCCCGGTGCTTGATCCCGGTCAGGCGGGTGCTTTCGTGGGCGATGGGGGCGTAGCGGCGCACCCGCACCGGCGGGCCGCCCTGGATCGAGCCGGCGCCCTTGAGGCCCTTGGTCTTGGAGGCGCGGTAGAAGGTCCCGCCGTCGTACTTGCGGGCGTCGACATAGCGCAGGAAATTGCCGGCCGTGATCGGCGCCTTGCCGGTCTCCAGCTCGACGACGATCGTCCCATGATCGGTCTGGATCGCCACGCGCGGCTTGGCTTGAGGCGTTGATTGGGCGGCCCAAGCAGGGACCGCCACCAGCAGTCCAGCCACGCTCAGCAAACCCCGGCGTCCGATCCTCGCGTCGCTCATGCCGTCTTCCTCGCCCGTGCCGTCGGTCAGGACTGCTTAACGCGGCCCATGGGGCGCGTCGACAGGCTCAGGATGAGGTTTTCGATGATTGGGGCCTGTACAATGGTCCTCGTCCTGAGCTTGTCGAAGGACGAGGACCACGCACGGCATGGACCGTTGAAGGTCTAGTGCACCGAGACCGGCGCCAGTTCGTGGGCGAGGGCGGCGGCGACCGCCGCGTCCTTGTCGGTCAGGACGGCCAGGCGCGCGCCGTCGGCGCGAAACACCGCATAGAGCGTCTGGTCGGGAGAGAGGTCGACCTCGTCGGACACGCCGACCGGGACATCCGCCATGATCTCCGCCGCCTTGATGGGGCGCACATAGACCAGGTCGGGAGCGCCCAGGGCCGCGAAGGCCTCGGCGGAGAAGAACGGGGTAGCGGGATTAGGTGTCATAAGACCACCTCCTTCGGGAAAGGAACGCCCCGTGGCGCGTCTCGGTTCAGACCGCGCTTCGGGGGATTGTCATCGGAAACCGTCTGGGACCGATCTTGAGCTCAGCCCGCCGAGCGGATGGGGATGCGGCGGACCAGCCGTTCGGGCTCCGGACGGGCCAGATCCACGTGCAGCAGACCGTGCTCCAGCGTGGCGGCCGTGACCTCCATGCCGTCGGCCAGCACGAAGGTTCGCAGGAAGCCGCGGGCGGCGATGCCGCGATGCAGATAGGCCTTGTCGACCTCGGACTTGCCCTCGGACTCGCGCCGCCCGGCCACCACCAGCTGACCGCCTTCGACGGTCACATGCAGCTGGTCGGGCGAGAAGCCGGCCACGGCCAGGGTGATGCGCACCCCGCCGTCCTCGCCCTGCTCGACATTGTAGGGCGGATAGCTTTCGGCGGCGGCCTTGGCCGCGCGCTCGATCAGGTCTCGGGTGTGTTCGAAGCCCAGCAGGAAGGGGCTGTCGAACAGGATCGTCCGGGTCATCGCGAAGTCCTCGCTTAAGCGACTTCGTTCGCGAGGATCAGACCCGAAATCGGCGCCCGGCCTCGCAACGTGAGACTCAGGTGGCGATGGGCGGGGGCGGGTTCAAGGGCGTGCGGCAAAGGTCCTCCCCCTGTGGGGGAGGTGTCGCCCGAAGGGCGACGGTGGGGGGAGGGCTATGGCTTCGACGGCGCGATACGGCCATCTGCCCAGACTCCCCCCACCGATCGCTTCGAGATCGCCTCCCCCATAGGGGGAGGGTCTAAGAGGCGCGAGCCTCCTACTTCTTCGTCCAGCCGCCATCCAGCGGCTTCCAGTACTGGCCGGGGGCCAGGCGGGCGTAGAGCTGCTTGGCGGTGGCCTGGCCGGCGGCGTCGGGCGTGACGCCGGTCTTGGCGGCGATGTCCTTGTAGGCGGCCGCGCGGCCGAGGTTGATCTCGGCCACGGCGGCGCGCAGGGCCGCGTCGCCGCCCGAGACAATGCCCAGATAGCCGTCGGCCTGCTCGCCCACGGTTCCGGACGCCTTGCCGGCGTCGACGGCGGCCTTGGCGGCGGCCGATTGGGCCAGGGCGGGAAGGGCCCCGAAGCTCACGGCGCCCAGCGAGGCGGCCAGGGCCAGGACCGTCATAGTCTTGCGGATCATGTCGGTTCCTCTCTTAGAACAGGTTGGGGTTCTGCTGGATCAGCGACTGGACTTCCTTGTCCAGCCGCACGCGCACGTCGGCGTCCAGCTTGGCGTAGATATTGATCGGGTCGACCTTGACCCGCACCGTCGGGGTGCACGCCGCCAGGGCGCCCACCGCGAGGAGGGGAAGGATCAGAGCGCGCTTCATGGCAGGTGTCTCCAGTTCTCGATAAATCTGCGGGTTCAAGGCTGAACCGCGTCTGAACGTGGCGCTTGCGCCGGGGTCGGACTCGGGGATGGGGATGGGATCGAAGCCGGGACGGACGCGACGGGCGCTTCGGGCTCGCTTTCCTGCCACCCACGCCTCCAGGCCGCGAGGAGTTCGTCGAAGTTTAACGACGTATCCAGCGTCAGGTCGACCGGCGTCTTGGCGGGCAGGGGAATGCGGCGCTGGAAGGCGCTGCCGTTGAGCAGCTCCATCAGGCCGATCCTGGCCTTTTCGACGATCTTGGGATCGTGCTCGCCCTTGATGTGGAACAGCACGCCCAGGCGACCCTTGTCGGTGCTGCTGACCTTGGCCTCCAGCGTGCTGAAGCTGAGGTTCTCCATGGCCTGGTAGGCGAAGTCCTGGATGGCGTTGACCGGAACATCCTTCTTGACGGTCAACGGGTCGTTGGGGTCGACCGTCCCCTGGCCCGCGTCCACCCCGGTCAGGGCCTGGCGGGCGATCGACAGGCGGCCGGGGCCGGTCGCATAGACCCTGCCGTCGATGAAGCGCAGGCCGGCCGGACCCGCCTCGAAAGGCAGTCGGCCGTCGATGGTCGCCTCGACCTTGATCTTGTCGGCCAGGGACGAGCCGGCGATCATTTCGCCCAGGTCCAGGCCCGCGATATTGACCACGCCCTTGATCACGCCCTTGCCGTCCAGCGGCAGGTCCAGCGGTTCAACGGTGATCTTGCCCTTCGAGGCCTCGAAGGTCGCGCCCTCCAGACGCAGGGCCTCGGCGCCCAGGGCCAGGCTGGCCTGGACCGACTGGATCGGCACGATGGCGTCGATGCTGTCGATGGTCATGACCTGGCCGGGCGGGCTGGTCAGCGGGGCCAGGCTGTCGAAGACGATCTGGCCTTTCAGCCGATGGACCTGGCCCAGCGGGCTCTTGAAATCCAGCCCCGGGGTCGAGACCCGGCCCTGGCTGGTCATCACCTCGCCGGCCCAGGCGAAGCGGCCGGTGAAGGCCACGGGGCCCTCGGCCTCGCGGGCGACCGCGGCCAGGGGCGTCAGGCCCAGGGGCTGCAGCCCGCCCTTAGCGAAGACCAGTCTGGAGGCGTCGATATCGGCCTGGCCCCGGCCGGCCGCCACGTCGTGGCGCAGGGTCACGGTTCCGACCGGACGGCCGTCCAGGGTCGAGGCATTCAGCCCGCCGGTCCACTGGCCGCGCGCCAGGTCGACCTCGCCGACCATGGCGAGGGTCTCGAAGCGCTTGCCTTCGGTCGAGGCCTCGACGATGCGGCCGCCCGTGACCTTGACCTGGGCGGCGTCGAAACCGCGTCCGCCGGCGACGAAGCCGGCGCTGACCCCTTCGACCCGCGCCTGGGCGGCATTGACCAGGGCCTGGCCGTCCTTGATCTGGCCCGAGGCCCGCCACCGGCCGTCGCCGGTCACGAGCAGCGGCTGGGCGGTCGGGCAGAGGCTGAACGTCACGTCGCTGATCGGCGGCTCGCCCATCAGGATCGCCTGGGCGGTCAGGGGCGTGCAGCGGTTCAGCCTGACCGTCAGCCCGCCGCCGGCCAGCCGGGCCCGGCCCGCCAGGGTTCCCGCCAGCCCCGCCAAGGGCGGAACGTCCAGCTTCCCCGCCACGATCACGTCGCTGGTCAGGCCCGAGGGGTCGGACCGCCAATTGAGGGCCTTCAAGCTGATGTCGGGCAGGCCGCCGCCGCCCAGGGCGACCACGGCCCGGCCGCCGCCGACCCCGTCCCGCATCGCCAGCAAAGGACCGCCGGGCGCGCTCAGCACGGCCTTGGCGCCGGTCGCGGCGGTCAGGGCGATGGGGCGGGGCAGGGACAGCGTCGTCTGGCCGCCGGTGATCCCCAGTTTCAGGGCCGGGGCGCTGACCCCGAAACCGGACAGCGCCTTGGCGGCGGCCTGGGCGTAGTCGGGATTGGGCAGGGCGGCGCTGAACCGCTGGGCGTCGGGACCGCTCATGGCCCCGTCGGCGTCGGCATGGGCGTCCAGGGCCAGGGCGATCCCGTCGGTCCCGACCGAGAACCGGCCCTCGCCGTCGGCCGCCAGGCTGGACAGCACGATCCCGCCCGCCGCCGCCCGCCCGCCGCCCAGGGCCACGCTCAGCGGACCGCTGATCGAGCTGCGCTGGGCGTTCGAGACCAGGGTCAGGCTGGACGACTGGACCTCAACCGAGGTGCGCGACAAGGCCGCGCCGCCGGCCACGGCCCGGTCGGCGTTGGCGGCCAGGCGGGTGCGAGCCGAGCCGCGCACTCCAGTCGGATCATAGGTCAGGGCCAGGTTCGACAGGTCCAGGTCGGCGACCACGTCGCGGCTGTCCAGGCCCTGAGCGGTCAGGCGCTCGCCGCGCGCGTGCAGCGTGGTCTTGCCGGTCAGGCCGCCGCGCTTGAAGTCGCCGCTCAACAGGCCGGCCACGGCCAGATTGGCCTCCAGCCCGCCCAGGCTGGCGGCTTCGATCTCGGCGCCCCGGGCTTTCAGCGCCAGGCGCGCCTCGGCCGGTCCGACCATCGAGAGCCGCTGCAGGTCCGGATAGGTCAGGTCGGCCTGCAGCGAGCCCTGCGCCTCGGTCAGGTCCAGCTGTCCGGCGCTGAGGGCCTTGACCGCCAGCTGGACGTCCAGGCTCAGCCGGTCGCCGCGTTTGCGGGCCTTGATCAGGGCGCCGTTGGTCTCGAACGACAGGCCTTGGGTCGCGTAGCGCATGGGGCCCAGCCGGCCGTCGAAGCGCAGCAGCTTGCCGTCGTCCAGGCTGGCGTCGCCGGTCAGGCGGGCCGGGCCGCCGGGCGTGCGCAGCAGCACCCGGGCGTCCTCGATCAGGATCGCCGGACCCGGCGTGGTCGGTTCGGCCGGCGACTTCAGCGCCGCGTCGATCAGCGGCTGCAGGGTTCCGAAGGTCAGGCCGTTCTGGTCCAGCCGGGCGTTGACCCGAGGCCGCACCAGCCGCACGGCCCGGGTGTTGAGCGCGAACGCGCCGCCCGTCCAGGGCGAGACCAGGTCATAGGCCACCTCGATACGTTCGGCCGAGAACACCGGGGCGTTCTTGGGACCCAGGCGGATCGCGCCGGCGAAGCCGGTGGCGTCCAGGTCGTCCAGCTCCAGCGTCGCCTCGATCCCCTTGTCGTTCAGCCAGGCCAGGGCCAGTTCGCGGCTGATCTCGCGGCGGCCGGCATAGGTGGAAAAGCCGACGGCGATGAAGGCCAGGGCCGCCAGGCTCATCGCCTCCAGCCCGGCGTCGATCAGCGCAGCGCGGCGCGACCGCGTCTGCTCCAACGCGGGCGGGGACGGCTGGGCGTCGGGTTTCGTTTCGGACAGGGGCTGTTCGGCCATCAGGGCGCACAATGCCGTAAGCTGCGGCGATTGTTAGGCCTTACTTCGCAAAGCCTAGAACGTCCTGCATGTCATAGAGGCCCGGCGGCTTGCCCTTGACCCACAAGGCGGCCGCCACCGCGCCCCGCGCGAACAGGCCCCGGTCGGTGGCCGAATGCGACAGGGTCAGCACCTCTTCCTCGCCGGCGAAGATCACGCTGTGCTCGCCGATGATCCCGCCGCCGCGCACCACGGAAAAGCCGATGGCCCCTTCCCGGCGCGGACCGGTGACGCCGTCGCGGCCGCGGTCGGCCACCTGATCCAGCCCCACGCCGCGCCCGTCGGCGGCCGCCTGGCCCAGCATCAGGGCCGTGCCCGAAGGGGCGTCGATCTTGCGCCTGTGGTGGGCCTCATGGACCTCCACGTCCCAATCGGCGGCGGGCAGGGCGGCGGCGGCCTGCCGGACCAGGCCCATCAGCATGTTGACGCCCAGCGAATAGTTGCCCGACTTGACGATGGCGACCTTGGTCGCCGCCGCCGCGATGCGGGCGTTCTGCGCGTCGGAAAAGCCGGTCGAGCCGATGACCAGGGCGGGCCCGCTGCCATCTCTTCCAGAAAGGAGGGCGGCGGCCTCGGCCAGGGCCACGGAAGCCTCGGGAATCGTGAAGTCGATGACCACCTCGGCGGCCTTCAGGGCGACATCGGGCGCGACGAGATCGTCACCGACCGCGCCGGGCCGATCAAATCGTCCGACGATCACCGCGTCGGATCGACCGTCCAAGGTCCGCGCCAGGGCCTGACCCATCCGGCCAAGGGCGCCCGCCAGAGCAATGGTAACGGTACCTTTGGACGGAGCTAAGTCGTTCTGGCTCAAGGCGATCTCCCCGGGATGACGCGCGCGGTAGTCTCCCGACCCGCCCCCTCAGGTCAAGACAAAGTCCCCCTACGGCATGACCCGATGACAACGCTGGTCAGGCGCAAATCCAGCTAGAACAAGCGTTTGCGTCGAAAAACTTCAAGCGTCCGAGGTTGTTACGCCCCCGCCCGGTCGCTACGGTGCGGCCCCATAAGGGCGCGTCGCATCGTTCGGCGCCTCCATCATCGTGTGACGAAGCAGGGGAACGCGCCATGAGCGACGCGGAAAAGAAGACCTTCACGGACGAGGAAGCGCTGAATTTCCACCGCTATCCCACCCCCGGGAAGATCGCCATCGTGCCGACCAAGCCGATGGCCACCCAGCGCGACCTCTCCCTGGCCTATTCCCCCGGCGTCGCCGTCCCCGTCCACGCCATCGCCGCCGACCCGGACATGGCCTACGAATACACCTCCAAGGGCAACCTGGTGGCGGTGATCTCCAACGGGACCGCGATCCTGGGCCTGGGCGACCTGGGGGCCCTGGCCTCCAAGCCGGTGATGGAAGGCAAGAGCGTCCTGTTCAAGCGCTTCGGCGACGTCGACAGCATCGACATCGAGATCAGCTCCAAGGACGCCGACGAGATCATCACGGTGGTCAAGAACATCGGGATCACGTTCGGCGGCATCAATCTGGAGGACATCAAGAGCCCCGAGTGCTTCCGCATCGAGACCGAGCTGCAGGAGCTGCTCGACATCCCGGTGTTCCACGACGACCAGCACGGCACGGCGATCATCTGCGCCGCCGGCCTGATCAACGCCTGCCACATCACCGGCAAGAAGCTGGAGGACGTCAAGGTCGTGCTCAACGGCCCCGGCGCGGCCGGCATCGCCTCGCTGGAGCTGATCAAGGCCATGGGCGTGCGGCCCGAGAACGTCATCGCCGTCGACAGCAAGGGCGTCCTCTACCAGGGCCGCACCGAGGGCATGAACCAGTGGAAGAGCGCCCACGCGGTCGACACCCCGCTGCGCACCCTGGCCGAGGCCGTGGTCGGCGCCGACGTGCTTCTTGGCCTCTCGGCGAAAGGCGCCTTCACGCCCCAGATGATCGCCAGCATGGCCCCCAACCCGGTCATCTTCGCCATGGCCAATCCGGACCCGGAGATCACGCCGGAAGAGGTCCATGCGATCCGCAAGGACGCGATCATGGGCACCGGCCGCAGCGACTATCCCAACCAGGTCAACAACGTCCTGGGCTTTCCCTACATCTTCCGCGGCGCCCTGGACGTGCGGGCCCGTCGCGTGAACCATGAGATGAAGATCGCCTGCGCCAACGCCCTGGCCATGCTGGCCCGCGAGGACGTGCCCGACGAGGTCGCCGCCGCCTATCACGGCCGCCAGCTGAAGTTCGGCCCGCAATACATCATCCCCTCGGCCTTCGACCCGCGCCTGATCTGGTACGTGCCGCCGTTCGTCGCCCAGGCGGCGATGGACACCGGCGTGGCCCGCAAGCCGATCGCCGACATGGACGCCTATCGCGCGGGCCTGGCCCAGCGCCTGGATCCCACCGCCGGCTTCCTGCAGAAGATCAGCGGGGCGGTGCTGGCCAATCCCAAGACGATCGTGTTCGCCGAGGGCGAGGACCCCTCGGTGATCCGCGCCGCCTACGCCTACCAGACCGGCGGCTACGGCAAGGCCATCCTGTGCGGCCGCGAGAACCTGGTGGCCGAGAACATGCGCGTGGTGGGCCTGGACCCCGACACCGCCGGGCTGGAGATCATCAACGCCCGCCTCAGCGACCGCAATCCCGACTATGTCGACGCCCTCTACATCCGCCTGCAGCGCGAGGGCTATCTGAAGCGCGACGTCCAGCGCCTGATCAACCAGGACCGCAACAGCTTCGCCGCCTCGATGGTCACCCTGGGCGAGGCCGACGGCATGGTCACCGGCGTCACCCGCAGCTTCGACCAGGCCCTGGAAGAGGTGCTGCGCGTCGTCGATCCGGCCCCCGGCGGCCGGATCATGGGCATGTCGGTGGTGCTGGCCAAGGGCCGCACCGTCTTCGTGGCCGACACCAACGTCACCGAACTGCCCGACGCCGACGAGCTGGTCGAGATCGCCTGCGAAGCCGCCCGCGCCGTCAAGCGCCTGGGCTTCAAGCCGCGCGTGGCCTTCATGAGCTATTCCACCTTCGGCAACCCGATGGGCGAGCGCTCGGACAAGGTGCGCGAGGCCGTGGCCATGCTCGACGAGATGGACGTCGACTTCGAATACGAGGGCGAAATGCCGCCCGAACTGGCGCTGGACCCGGAAAAGCGCGCCAACTACCCGTTCATGCGCCTGACCGACAGCGCCAACATCCTGGTCATGCCGGCCATCCACTCGGCTTCGATCGCGACGAAGCTGGTGCAGTCGCTCGGGGGCGCGACGGTGATTGGGCCGGTGCTGCTGGGCCTGTCGAAGTCGATCCAGATCGCGCCGTTGAGCGCGTCGGTGTCGAAGATTCTGAATATGGCGATGATGGCGGCGTACGAGGGGACGGAGGGGTAGGGGCGGTGGAGTAGGGGGACCCCTTCCCGTCCGCACCTTTTAGGATGTTGAACTACGCCTATCTGGGTTCCACATATTTTTCTTGCTGGTCGAAGTATCCGCAGGAAACATAGCCAAACGCTTGCCATATTTGATCCAGCAAGGGCTTCAATATATATGGCATGTTGGTATTTATATCATCCGCATAGGATACGGTTTGTCTGTCGAATATAAGGTATTCTCGATCCACCTTATTTCGTCCACGACCGAATGGGTCATTAAAGAACGCGATATCTGTGCCAAAAGCGGTTTTGATCCTGAAATCAACCGTATAAAGATCCGCACCAGTCACTTTCCTTGAGGCTTCTACGGCTGATTTCACTGACGCTATGAGGCTTTTCATTAACACAAGACCGGGCAGGGGCCGACCTTCACGTCTTCCTGTAACGTATCCGTCAGCGACTTCTATTATTCCGTGTCGATATATACGTGTATATCCCGGAAAGAAATCATCAATTCCCGTATATGTATATTCTATTCCATCCAATCTCGGGCGCGGACTCGACCCACTATGTAAATCAAAAGACGTATAATGAGGTAATATTTCGATTACTTTTGGAAGATTAAATCTGAATGTAAATGTTTCATCGAATATCGGCGTCACAATCAATAATGCGCCATGCTGTTCGGCTGAAAGGCGCTGCGAAAGATCATAAGATCGACCGATGAAACGCTCCCATCGTTCATCGACGAACTCGCCAACGCGGGTGAATAGGTCAGCTTCTCGGCGGACAGCGAATTTTATTTCCTCGCGCGACATGGTCCGAACCGATCTTTCATCTCGAACGAAGAATCGAGTGCCCGCAGAAGCAACTTCGTAAGGCTGATCACTGCCCCGAGGTATGGAGGCTACCAATACTTGGCAACCTTCAGTCTCAATGGCACTGAACCCTAAACCTGGAATATGGGGTGTTACACCGCTCCTAGCTACTGATTCCAGCCACTGGATCGCATTGTCTATTTCTTCGATCGGAACGCCGATTGCTTCTTCGAAGTTTCCGTCCTTTTCTCGTATTCCTATCAATATAAGGCCGCCGTCTCGGTTGGCAAATCCGCTAAGATCTTTCGCAAATTCTTTTCTGCCGCCTTCGGTGGCCGAATACATCTGAGACTTGTATTCCAAAGTTGCCGATTCCGGTGCCTTGGCCCGAACTAAAGCCGCAACCCGACCTGACAATTCCGATTTGATCACGGCAATCCCTCCCGGCTTGCGCCTATGTTCGGCCTCCATCCGCCCCTCAGCGGATGACGCCACGTCCTGAAACCCTTGGTGGAAGGGGAGCTCTGGGGTCTGACCGTGTCAAGGATCGCCTCCGGCGACCGCGTCGCGGCGGCGCGGCGCG
>NZ_JBAPVS010000272.1:0-11091 GCF_049283275.1 Caulobacter sp.
CTCCGGCCCTCCGGGCCACCTCCCCCAGAGGGGGAGGATCTAGAAGCGCCCAGATGCTCCCCCTCTGGGGGAGCTGTCGCGGAGCGACTGAGGGGGTTCGCGGCCACTAAACCTTCGACGGCCGCCGCTTCAGCGCCACGTACAGCGCCCCGTCCCCGCCATGCCGCTTCTCGGCAGGCGAAACCCCCGCCACGATGTCCCGAAGCGCGGGGCCGGCCAGCCATTCGGGCGTGCGGGCCTTCAGCACCCCGACCCCCAGCTTGCCCTTGCCGGTGACCACCAGGGCCGCGCGGTGGCCGTCCTCCCAGGCGCGGCGCAGGAAGGCCTCCAGCACCGGGCGGGCGCGGTCCTGGTCCAGGCCATGCAGGTCCAGGCGAGCCTCCAACGGGGTGTGCTCGCGGGCGATCTTGCGCTTGCGGTTGGGCTCGATGCTCCCCAGCGGGCCTGGAACCCGCTTGGTCCCGGCCGGCTTGATCGTCTTGGGATCGACCAGCAGCGGCGCCATCGGCTGCAGCGTCGTCGGCTGGATCAGTGATTTCTCGGCCTTGGGCGTCCAACCAGGCGCTTTCTGGTTCGACTTGGCCTTCACCGTGGCGGTGACCATGCCCCACAGGCGCAGGTCTTCCTGACGCGGGGGGCGCTTCACGGCCTCAGCCCTTGGGGATCAAGCGGTAAAGGCGCAGCTCGTGGCGCACGCGCCCGGCCTCGGCCCCCGCCGCCGCGCCCGTGCCGGTGTAGAGATCGGCCCGCACGTCGCCCTTGATCGCCCCGCCGACATCCAGAGCCACCGCCAGGCGGCGATAGGCCGGGAAGGCGCCCGTCAGCTTCGGCGCGCCGGCGTCCAGCCAGTAGAGCTCGCCCAGGGCGTGCTTGCTGGCGTCCACGGCGATGGCCCGGCCGGCCGGCAGCGGAATCCCCGCCGCGCCCACCGCCTGCTTGCCGTCGTCGGGCAGGGTCTGGAAGAACACGTAGCGCGGGTTCAGCTGCATGATGGCGTCGGCTTCGGGACCGCGATGATCGGCCAGCCAGGCGCGGATGGCCTCGCCGGAGGTGTTGTTGTCGGCCAGCAGACCCTTGTCGCGCATCGGCGTGGCGATGCCGACGAACGGCCGGCCGTTATGGGCCGCGAACGCCGCGCGCACCCGCCGGCCGTCCGGCAGGATCAGGATCCCGGAACCCTGGATCTGCAGGAAGAACAGGTCCTCCGGACGCATCCAGGCCAGGGGGCGGGTTTCCGGCGTGGCCTCGATGGCGGCGCGGTCCGGATAGGGCAGCACCTGGCCGCCCTCGATCTCGCCCGCGACCTTCTTGCCCACCAGGGCCGGATCGAACTGGGCCAGGTCCAGGGTGACCAGGTCGGCGGGCTTGCCGCGCATCGGGGCGCTGAACTCGGCCGAGCGCGACATCCGCGCCTCGTATTCCGGGGCGAAATAGGCGGTCAGCAGGCCCTGGCCGGGAACGGCTTGCGGGCGGAAATGGGTTTCGAGGAAACGGCGGGCGTCGTCGTCGTTCGAGGTGCGCTCGGCCCGGGCCTTGCGGCAGACCTCGGTCATGGCCGGGTCCTTGGCCGCGCCGCAGCCCTGGCGGAAGGCCTCCAGGGCCCCGAGGTGGTCTTCCTGCGACCAGCCGGCCAGGTCGCTGAACGACAGGGTCCCGGACGGCTCGGTGGGTGCGGCGGACGGCGCGGTCGTGCCGGGGCCCGACATGACCGGACCCGTCGGCTTCACCGGCGCGGTCGTACAGGCCGCCAGCGCCAGCAGGGCGAAGGCGACGGCGAACCCCCCTCGCACGCCAGAAAGGCGAAGCATCACGCCTCCGCGACGTCGACGCGAACCAGGGTCCAGTTCGGGTTCTTGCTCTTCAGGTCGCGCTGGAAGGTCCACAGGTCGGCGGTGCGGCGATCGTCGACGGCATCGCCCTCGGCGCTGGTCGAACGGGTGCGGATTTCGGCCAGGATGCGGACCACCGCCTTGGCGACGTCGCCCTCGACCGTGATCGAATCCAGATCGGTGCGCGGCGGGACCATGAATTCGGCCGTTTCCGTACGGTTCTGAGCCTCTCGGGCGGCGATGGCGGTCTCGAAATTGGCCATGACGTCCGAAGACAGCAGCGGCTTGAGCGTCTCGCGATCGCCGGCGGCGAAGGCCTTGACGATCATCTCGTAGGCTTGGCGAGCGCCGCTCAGGAAGTGACCGATGTCAAAGTCCGACTGGCGGGCGCGCAGGGCCGCCAGACCCGACAGAGCTTCCGCAGGAGCCTCCGGAGCCTTCAGGTCAAGCGCCGAGGCGCTGGCGGGCGCCACGACGGGGGCGTCCTCCGGCTGACGCCCGACCCGGCGACCCAGGGTGGCGTAGAGCTGGTAGAGGACGACGGCGGCCAGGGCCGCCAGAATAATCCATTCAAACACGATATTTTCCGCTCGTTAGCCAAGGGCGGGCGACCAAGGCGAGACTACCAGCCTATATAGGCAGTCTATATAGGCGATGCAGGCTCGCGCGTCAGGCGCCTGGCGTTGCGCGCCAGCCGCCCTCGTGTTAGCAGCCCCGCTCTCTCCTAGCGGCCATTTTCGACGCCGAATACGGATTTATCGCCCATGACCGACACGACCGCCGCTCCGCCCGCCGCTCCGGGCGACACCGTGGCCAGCGAAACCGGCATTCGCATCATTGCCCAATTCGTCCGCGACTTCTCGTTCGAGAGCCCGCACGCCCCCGACTCCCTGCGGGCCGGCGGCGCTCCCCCAGCCATCGACATGGGCGTGGAAATGAACGCCCGCGGCCGTCCCGACGGCCTGTTCGAGGTGGACCTGAAGCTGTCGGCCCGCGCGACGCGCGACGACCAGTCGGTGTTCCACGTCGAGGTGCTGTACGGCGGCCTGTTCCACATCGCCGGCGTGCCGGAAGACCAGCTGGAGCCGGTGCTGCTGATCGAGTGCCCGCGCTTCCTGTTCCCCTTCGCCCGTCGCCTGATCTCGGACGTGACCACCGAAGGCGGCTTCCCGCCCTTCCTGATCGACCCGATCGACTTCGCCGGCGTCTACGCCGCGCGCAAGGCCCAGGCCGAAGGCGTCGTGGTCGGCAACGCCTGATCACGCCTAGAGCGCTGAAAGACAAAAGCCCCAACCGCTTCGGCGATTGGGGCTTTTTCTTTGTCCAAACTCCGTTGTCATCCCGGGCGTAGCGAAGCGAAGACCCGGGACCGCCGGAAGCTCCGAGTTCACGCGTCGGTCCCGGATCGGCGCGCTGCGCGCTTGTCCGGGATGACAGCTTTTTATGGCTTCAGCTTTTAAGGCTGCAGCCGATAGCCGCCCATCTCGGTGATCAGGATCCGCGCCATGGCCGGATCGGGCTCGATCTTCTGGCGCAGGCGGTAGACGTGGGTCTCCAGCGTGTGGGTGGTGACGCCGGCGTTATAGCCCCAGACCTCGGTCAGCAGCTCCTCGCGCGACACCGGCTTGGAGCCGGCGCGGTAGAGGTATTTGAGGATGTTGGTCTCTTTCTCGGTCAGCCGGACCTTCTTCTGCTTCTCGTCGATCAGCAGCTTGGCCGAGGGCCGGAACTCGTAGGGACCGATCCGGAACAGGGCGTCTTCCGAGGCCTCGTAGCTGCGTAGCTGGGCGCGGATGCGGGCCAGCAGCACGCCGAAGCGGAAGGGCTTGGTCACATAGTCATTGGCGCCGGACTCCAAGCCCAGGATGGTGTCGCTGTCGCTGGCGGCGGCCGTCAGCATGATCACCGGCGCGGTGACGCCGTTCTTGCGCATCAGGCGGCAGGCCTCGCGGCCGTCCATGTCGGGCAGGTCGACGTCCAGCAGGACCAGGTCCGGCTTCAGCTCCTTGGCCATCCGCACGCCTTCACCCGCCGTCGGAGCTTCGGCGACCGCGAACTCCTCGTGGAGGGCGAGCTGCTCGGCCAGGGCCCCGCGCAGATCATCGTCGTCGTCGACCAGGAGAAGGGTTTTGCGTTGCGCCATGGGCGGGAACATGCACCGCTGCGGCCCCCGGCGCCAAGGCGGTTCTCGTCTGGCGCTGCATGACGCCCTTGGAGACCTCGTCTTGACGATCTTTCGCGCCCGCCCTGACGGTTCAAGCCCTTGGGACGGCCAGATCGACTGGGACGGGACGTCCAAGCGCTGCGCCTTGGGCAAGGCCGGGGTCATCGCCGGGGCCGACAAGCGCGAAGGCGACAACCGCAGCCCGACGGGCGTCTGGCCCATCCGCTACGTGCTTTATCGCCCCGACGTCTATCCGAACGGCCCGACCACGGCGCTGGAGACCAAGCCGATCGCGGCGGACGACGGCTGGTGCGACGCGCCGGGCGACCCGGCCTACAACCGGCCCGTCAAGCTGCCCTACCCGGCCAGCGCCGAACGGCTGTGGCGCGATGACCCCGTCTACGACCTGGTGGTGGTGCTGGGCCACAACGACGACCCGCCGGTCTCCGGCCTGGGATCGGCGATCTTCCTGCACCTGGCGCGCGACGGCTACCCCGGCACCGAGGGCTGCGTGGCCCTGGCGCGGGAGGATGTCGAGGCCCTGCTGGCGGCGGCCAAGCCCGGCGATGCGGTCGAGATCGCGGCGGACTAGGTCCGGCTTCCAAACAGCGCCGATCCCACGCGCACCGAGGTGGCGCCGCAGGCGATGGCGATCTCGAAATCATCGCTCATGCCCATCGACAGCTTTTCCAGCCCGTTGCGCGCCGCGATCTGGCCCAGCAGGCGGAAATGCGGGGCGGGGTCGAGCTCGGCGGGCGGGATGCACATCAGACCCTCCATCGGCAGGTCCAGGCCCCGGCACAGGGCGACGAAGCTGTCGGCCTCGCCGGGCGCGATCCCGGCCTTCTGCGGCTCTTGGCCGGTGTTGACCTGGACGAACAGCCGGGGCGCCTTGCCCTGGGCCTGGACCTCGTCGGCCAGCACCCGCGCCAGCTTTTCGCGGTCCAGGGTTTCGATCACGTCGAAGAAGGCCACCGCGTCGCGGGCCTTGTTGCTCTGCAGGGGGCCGATCAGGCGCAGTTCGATCTCCGCCCGACGCTCGCTCCAGCGTCCCATGGCCTCCTGGACGCGATTTTCTCCGAACACCCGCTGGCCCGCGTCGAGAATGGGCGCGATATGGTCCCATGGCTGCTGCTTGGACACCGCCACCAGGGTGACCGCGTCGGTCGGTCGGCCGGCGGCCAAGGCGGCGGCCCGGATGCGGGACAAGATCGAGGCGTAGACTTCAGACATGGGCGAGCACGCGAGCGACGAGATGGAAGCCCTGTCTAGAACGGCGGCGCGCCTTCGCCCATGGGTGGTGCGCGGAAAGCCGCTGCCGAACCTGCTGTTCTTCACCGATCCCGAACGAACGCCCGATCCGGAAGCGGTCGCCGAGCGGCTGCCGGCCGGGGCGGCCGTGGTGTTTCGGGCGTTCGGCGCGCCGGACGCGGCGGCGCGGGGCTCACGGTTGCGCGAGATCACCCGTCGGCGCGGCCTTGGGCTTCTGGTCGGGGCGGACGCGGACCTGGCGCTGGAGATCCAGGCCGACGGCCTTCATCTGCCCGAGCGGCTGGCCGGCCGGGCGCCGGGCTTGCGCGCCGATCATCCGGACTGGTTGATCACCCTGGCCGCCCATGACCAGGCGGCGGCCCTGGCCGGCGTGGCGATGGAGGCCGATGCGCTGGTGGTTTCGCCGATCTTCCCCAGCCGCAGCCCTTCGGCGGGCGCGCCGCTGGGCGTGGAAGGCCTGAAACGGATCGTCGAGGCCATGGAGACGCCGATCTACGCCCTGGGCGGCGTGCGCGCGGACACGGCGAGGCTGCTGCTGGATACGGGAATTGTCGGGATCGCGGCGGTGGAGGCGCTCAGCGCGTCCTAGAATGGGCGCGTCCTAGAACTTGAACGCGGTTTCCAGCTTCACCCGCGGCGCGGGTTCCTGAATTTCGTTCTTGCGGGCGCTGAGGGCCGGGTTCTGATCGCCCAGGGCCACGGCGCCGCCGACGCGGATCGACGGGGTGACGCTGTAATAGGCGCCGGCCTGGACGTCCCGGGCTTCCATCTCGCGGCCCACGGGCTGATCGAGATCGAGCTTGAGGCCCCACTTGCCCTTCTTGGCGTCCCACTTCAGGGACTTCTTGGGGCCTTGGGTCGGATTGAACGGTGCAACCGGGGCCGAACTGCCGAAGTCGCCCTTGACGGCGAAGTCAGGCGAGCTCGTGCGCGGCTTGCTTTGGGCATACGCTCCGGACACCGATCCCATCAGGATCAGCGCGGCGGCCCCAGCCATGAAATACCGTGCGGCGAACATAATACTCGAACCCAATCCCCAACCCGCGCCTCATAGAGTCAAACCCTATATAGGGGCGGGGTCCCTGAACATCGATTAAAGACCCTAGTACAACGCGGTCAACCGCAGTTGGATTGGACTCAGGGTCGCAAGAGTCGATTCAAGCGGCGCCTGTGGCGGTCCTGCCACGCGATTCCTGTTTTGACGCAGCGCGACCATGCTATAGACCGGCTTCCGGCTGCGGGGGCGCGCCAGGTCGCGCGCTTGCGCCGGGTGATACATTGGAGCGAGGTACTATGGCGTTTGAGCGTGGGTCGGTGTTGCGCGGCGTCGCCGCTGGCGTTCTGGCGTTGACCGTACTGACCGGGGTTTCAGCCTGCGGCGGCAACAGGGGCGGCGGCGGCTTTACGACCCAGAGCGACGAGCCGGGGTTCAATCCCTTCAAGGGCCGCGGCGGCGGCAAGGCCTCCTCGCAGGCCGGCGCGATCGGCGTCAACGGCTTCCTGTGGCGCGCCAGCCTCGACACCCTGGCCTTCATGCCCCTGGCCTCGGCCGACCCCTACGGCGGCGTGATCGTCACCGACTGGTACGCCAATCCGGAAAAGCCGGACGAGCGCTTCAAGGCGACCGTCTACATCCTGGACACCCGCCTGCGGGCCGACGGCCTGAACGTCACGATCTTCAAGCAGGTCAAGGACGCCAGCGGCGGCTGGACCGACACGGCGGCCACCGAACAGACGGCGACCGACATCGAGAACGCCATCCTGACCCGCGCCCGTCAGCTTCGACTTTCCAACATCAGGAACTAGGCTTTCGCCGTAGTTCTTCGCGGGAGCCTTTCGTCCTGAGGCGAAAGGCTCCCGTCCGCACTTTTAGAAGCGCGCCAAGGCCGAAACCGCTAAAGACTTCCGCGGACCGCGCCCGAGGCGTGCGTCGACGCCCCCAACAGTCTGGTTTCATGGCCCGCTACAATCCCAAAGACACCGAGCCGAAGTGGCGCGCCGCCTGGGCGAAAGCCAACACCTTCCTGACGCTGCTCACCCCCGACGCGCGCCCGAAGTACTATGTGCTCGAGATGTTCCCCTATCCGTCGGGGCGCATCCATATGGGCCATGTGCGCAACTACGCCATGGGCGACGTGGTGGCCCGCTATAAGCGCGCCCAGGGTTTCAACGTGCTCCACCCGATGGGCTGGGACGCCTTCGGCATGCCGGCCGAGAACGCGGCCATGGAGCGCGGCGTCCACCCCAAGGGCTGGACCTACGACAATATCGCCGCCATGCGCGAGCAGCTGAAGGCCCTGGGCCTGTCGATCGACTGGTCGCGCGAGTTCGCCACGTGCGATCCGGACTATTACGGCCAGCAGCAGGCCTGGTTCCTGCGTCTGCTGAAGCGTGGCCTGGTCTATCGCAAGGAGGCCTCGGTCAACTGGGATCCGGTCGACATGACCGTCCTGGCCAACGAGCAGGTGATCGACGGCAAGGGCTGGCGCTCGGGCGCGACGGTCGAGAAGCGCAAACTGACCCAGTGGTTCCTGCGGATCACCGACTATGCCGACGCCCTGATCGACGGCCTCAAGACCCTGGATCGCTGGCCCGAGAAGGTCCGGATCATGCAGGAGAACTGGATCGGCCGATCCAAGGGCCTGCGGTTCACGTTCGAGTTTGACGGCAAGGCGCCGGCTGGTCATGACGCCGGCCTGGACGTCTACACCACCCGTCCCGACACCCTGTTCGGCGCCAGCTTCGTCGGGATCGCCCCCGAGCACCCGCTGGCCGAGCAACTGGCGGCGGCCGACCCGGCCGTGGCCGCCTTCGTCGCCGAATGCCGCAAGGGCGGCACGTCCGAGGCCGACATCGAGGGCGCCGAGAAGCTGGGCCGTGACACCGGCCTGCGCGTCGTCCATCCACTGGATCCGACCCAGACCCTGCCGGTCTGGATCGCCAACTTCATCCTGATGGACTACGGCACCGGCGCGATCTTCGCCTGCCCCGCCCATGACCAGCGCGACCTGGACTTCGCCCGCAAGTACGACCTGCCCGTCCTGCCGGTGGTGCTGCCGCCGGGCGAGGACGCCGCGACCTTCCAGGTCGGCAAGGAGGCCTATGTCGGCCCCGGCGCGATCTTCAACTCGGCGTTCCTGGACGGCCTGGACATCGAGGCCGCCAAGACCGAGGCGGTGAGCCGCATCGAGGCCATGGACCAGGGCCAGGGCGCGACCGTCTATCGCCTGCGCGATTGGGGCGTCTCGCGCCAGCGCTATTGGGGATGTCCGATCCCGGTCATCCATTGCGCGGCTTGCGGCCCGGTCGGCGTGCCGGAAGACCAGCTGCCGGTGGTGCTGCCCGACGACGTGGCCTTCGACAAGCCGGGCAATCCACTGCTGCGCCATCCGACCTGGCGCCACACCACCTGCCCCAGCTGCGGCGGCAAGGCCGAGCGTGAGACCGACACGCTGGACACCTTCGTCGACAGCTCGTGGTACTTCGCCCGCTTCACCGATCCGACCGCCGCCGAACCGATCAACAAGGCCGCCGCCGACCACTGGATGCCGGTCGACCAGTATATCGGCGGTGTCGAGCACGCGGTGCTGCACCTGCTGTACGCCCGGTTCGTCACCCGCGCCCTGAAGGACGAGGGCCTGGTCTCGGTGGAGGAGCCGTTCGCGGGCCTGTTCACCCAGGGCATGGTCACCCACGAGGCCTACAAGAACACCGCCGGCGAGTGGGTCGAGCCCTCGGACGTGGTCATCGCCGTCGAGGGCGCCAGCCGGTCGGCCAAGCACGCGACGACCGGCGAGCCGATCACCATCGGCGACATCGAGAAGATGTCGAAGTCCAAGAAGAACGTCGTCGCCCCCGAGGACATCTTCGAGGCCTACGGTGTCGACGCCGCGCGCCTGTTCGTGATGAGCGACAGCCCGCCCGAGCGCGACGTGCAGTGGACCAACAGCGGCGTCGAGGGCTCCTGGCGCTTTACGCACAGGGTCTGGAACGAGTTCGAGAGCCAGCCGGCCGGCGATTTCGCCCATGACGACGCCGACGCGGCCGCCCTGGCCCTGCGCAAGGGCGCCCACCGGCTGATCGGCTTCGTGACCGACTCGATCGAGGGCTTCCGCTTCAACAGCGGCGTGGCCCGCCTGTACGAGTTCCTGAACATGCTGAAGGCCGCGCCGGCGGCCCTTCCTGACGGAAGCGCCGCCTCCCAGGGCGTCCTGGCGGCCCGCGCCGAGGCCCTGGAGATCCTGGCCCGCCTGATTTCGCCGTTCACGCCCCACCTGGCCGAAGAGGCCTGGGCCCAGCTGGGCAAGGCCGGCATGGTGGTGGACGCGCCGTGGCCCCAAGCCGACGCCGCCCTGGCCGCCGACGACGAGCGCGTGCTGCCGATCCAGATCAACGGCAAGCGCCGCGGCGAGATCAAGGTCAAGGCCGGCACGGCCGAGGCCGAGGTCGAGAAAATCGCTCTGGCGGACGCCGCCGTGCTGGGCCACCTTGAGGGCCTGACCGTTCGCAAGGTGATCGTGGTGAAAGACCGTATCGTCAACATCGTGGCCGGCTGATCCATGAAGCGCTTTCCGTTGTCCAAGACCCTCTCAGCCGTCGTTCTGGCCGCCGCGGCCATCGTCCTGTCGGCCTGCGGCTTCACGCCCCTGTATGGCCCTCAGTCGGTCACCAAGGGGCTCAGCGCCATCGAGGTGGTCGCGCCTCCCGGTCGGGCCGGCTATCTTCTGCGCGAGAAGCTGGATGACGCGTTTGGCCGTGACGTCGGCCTGCCGCCGTCCCATCGGCTGACCTATACCGTCAGCGAGCAGCGCTATCCGCGCGGCGTGCGGGTCGACAACGTCGCCAACCGCTACGAGCTGAGCCTCACCGCCAACTGGGCTCTGATCGACGTCAAGACCGGAAAGCCAGTGCGCACGGGCGCCACCACCGCGGCGGTAACCTATGACTCCGCCGACCAGCCCTACGCCTCCATCGCCGCCCAGGAGGACAGCCAGGAACGCGCCGCGACCGAATTGGCCCGCAGGATCCAGTTGGAACTGGCCACCTGGCTGGCGGGCAAGGCATAGGACTCTTCGACTTTTCGCGCGTTGTCTTCACGCGAACCGGCATCCACATCGCTCGAGTACGCTGGCCATGATCCTGTCGAAACGACCGGACATCGAACGCTTCCTTCGGGACCCGGCCGCCGACATCCGCGCCGTGGTCATCTATGGCCGCGACCGCGGCGTGGTGCGTGATCGGGCCGACCAGCTGGTCAACAAGCTGTTCGCGCGCCCTGACGATCCGTTCGACACCGCCCAGCTGACCGAGAGCGACCTGGACAGCCAGGCCGGCAAGCTCGAGGACGAACTCTCGGCCCTTTCGATGATGGGCGGGCGGCGCCTGGTGCGCCTGCGCCTGACCGGCGAGAAGGGCGGGGCCGACAAGCAGGCCGCCGAGGCCCTGGTCCGCCACGTCGAAGGCCAGCTGAATCCGGACGCCTTCTTCGTGGTCGAGGCCGGCGCCCTGGGCCGCGACTCCGCCCTGCGCAAGGCGGCCGAGAAGGCCGCCGGGGCGGCGGTGATCCCCTGTTACGAGGACGAGGCCGGCGATCTGGCCCGGCTGACCCGCGAGACCCTGTCCAAGGACAAGGTCAGTCTGAACGGCGAGGCCCTGGATCTGTTCGTCTCCCGGCTGCCCAAGGAGCGCGGCGTGGCCCGCGCCGAGATCGAGCGCCTGGCCCTCTATCTGAATCCCGGCAGCGGCGTGGTGGCCACGCCGGCCGACCTGACAGATTTCCTGGGGGTCGAACCCGAGGCTTCGCTGGGCGACGCCGCCATCGACGCC
>NZ_JBAPVS010000273.1:0-8501 GCF_049283275.1 Caulobacter sp.
GGCGGGGCGGCCTCCAGGGTGCGCGGATCCGCGCCCATCAGGATGTCGGCCGACAAGGCCTCATTGCCCGAATAGCGCCCCCGGAACGCCGACTGCCGGCCCGACGGACCGGTCCAGCGATAGAAGACGTGCGCGCCCAGGGTGCGCAGCTTGACCAGGGTCGGCGCCCAGTACGGATAGACGTAGTCGGCGTGATAGTGGGTGGCGGCGCCGACGTCCTTCATCACGAAGCCGGCCAGGGCCCGCTTGGCGACGATCTCGGCGTTGGTCCAGATCGCCGGACTGATGGGCCGCGCCAGCGAGCCGTCGCAGGTGAAGCTGAACTGGCAGCCCGTACCCCGGGCGGCGCCTTCATAGATCACGCCGCAGATCGACTTGGGGTAGCCCGGATGGCGCACCCGGTTGATCACGGTCTGGGCCACGGCCTGCTGGCCCGCGAGGGGCTCGAAGCCGGCCTCGAAATAGACCGCCTGGGTCATGCAGTGCAGGGCCTTGTCGCGCTCCGACGCCGCGCCCGTCAGCTTGAAGGGTCGCGACGGTTCCAGGGGTGACGGCGCCTGAGGCTTGAAGGCGTTGATCGCCCGGGCTTCCTCGAAATCCGCCTCGCGGTCGCCCAATCGCGGGATCCGGTGCAGATCCAGCTTTTCCCAGCCGGGGATCCGCCCCCAATAGTCCTTGTGCGGCCGCGGATCGTGCCGATTGACCAGGGCCAGCACAGCCGGGTCCTTGGCCATGTAGCGAGCCAAGCCCCCCTCCGACAACGGCACGGCGAAAGTGATCAGGCCGGCGGACCGCGCCGGCCCTGTCGCGAAGTGGTCGAGCCCGCACGCGGAAAGCACGCCGAGGGCGATCACCGCCCCCGACGCCAGAGCCAGCTGGACGGCCCCGAGGATCGTATATCGATCTAGACCGGGCACGTGCGGACCCGGAAGATCACTTTCCGCCGAGCGTCGAGCGGATCATCCAGGCGTGTTTCTCATGCGCGGCCAGGCGCTGGGTGTAGAGGTCGGCGGTGGCCTCGTCGCCGGCTTCGTCGGCCGCCTTGAACGCATCGCGCAGGGTGGCGATCACCGTCTCGTTGTCGGTCAGCAGTTCCTTGAACATGCCTTCCCACTCCTTCTCGGCGTCACCGTCCTTGATGCTGGAGAGGTTGCCGAAGGCGCCGTAGCCCATCGGGGCCAGTTCGCCCAACGCGCGAATGCGTTCGGCGATGGCGTCAAGCGCCGTCCACTCCTCGGTGTACTGGCCCTCCAGCAGCACGTGCAGCGCCTGGAAATTGGGGCCGCGGACGTTCCAATGGTAGCCGTGGGTCTTAAGGTACAGCGCGTAGCTGTCGGCCAGAACCTTGTTCAAGCCTCCGACGATGTCGGCGCGCTGTTTCGTCGTGAAGCCGGTGTTCAGGTTCGCAGCCATCTCAATCTCCCGTGTTGCGTGTCCTAGGTAAGCGTGTCCATCTTCTTGGCAAGACGTATGTGCGCGTTGGGGCCCATGACGACAAAAGAACCACCCGCGATGGAGCGTCGGCGTGCGTCGCCGAACGCAATCAGCGCGTGGCTCATTCCCAGGACCTCCCCGCCGGCCTGGCGATCGGCCCTGGTGACCCTGGCGGCGATCCTGGCGGCGGTGGCCCTGAGGATCGCCCTGCTGGGCCTGTCCAGCGGCGTCGGCGCGACCCTGACCTTCTTCCCCGCCATGATCCTGGTCACCCTCTATGCCGGCTGGCGGTGGGGCCTGGGGCCGATCGCGGCGGGCATGGCCTTCGCCCTGTGGCTGTGGGCCGGTCCCCGGGGCGGCGGACTGGGCGAGGATGAGGTCGCCACCCTGGTGCTGTTCCTGGTGTCCTCGATGATCATCACGGCCGTGGCCGCGGGCCTGCGCGCCAGCGTGGTCAGCCTGGCCGAGGCCCGCCGGCTCCAGATCGAGGCCGAGGCCCGCCTGGAGGTCACCCAGAACTCGGCCGGGGTCGGCCCTTGGGAATGGGATCTCCAGAACGACGTCCTGACCCTGTCTTCCACCGCCCGCAAGAACCTCGGCCTCGCCGCCGAGGGCCCGATCGACATGAGCGCCCTGATCGAGCTGATCCATCCCGATGACCGCGCCATGATCCGGAGCGGGGTGATCGCGGCGGTGAAGGCCGGCCCGCATTACGAGGTCGAATACCGGCTGGCCAACCATCCCGAGGGCGAGCGCTGGATTCACGGCCAGGGCGAGATCCAGCGCGACGAGAACGGCCGCGCCCTGCGCATTCTGGGCGTCAATTACGAGGTCACCAAGCGCCGCCGCGCCGAGGAGGGTCTGCGCGAGAGCGAGGCCAGGTTCCGCGCCCTGGCCAACAGCGCCCCCGTGCTGATGTGGATCAGCGGCGAGGACGGCGCGCGGGTCTTCGTCAACGACGCCTATGTCGCCTTCGCCGGCGTGCCCTATGACGAGGCCCTGGTGCTGGACTGGCGCTCGCGGCTGCACGCCGACGACCTGAAACAGATCCTCAAGGCCCAGATCGCCGGCGAGGCGTCGCGAAAGGCGTTC
Source organism: Caulobacter sp. (assembly GCF_049283275.1). GTDB lineage: Bacteria > Pseudomonadota > Alphaproteobacteria > Caulobacterales > Caulobacteraceae > Caulobacter. The sequence continues at coordinate 2,527 of NZ_JBAPVS010000273.1, forward strand.
AGCCTGCAGGGCCGCTATCGCCGGATCGACGGCGAGATGCGCTGGCTGAAATCGTTCTCGCAGCCGCGCCTGGGTCCTGGCGGCGAGTTCATCGGCTTCATCGGCATCGCCTTCGACGTCACCGAGGCCAAGGAGGCCGAGGTCAAGCTGACCGGGCTGAACGAACTGCTGGCCGACCGCGTGCAGGAGGCCCTGTCCGAACGCGACGCCGCCCAGGCCGCCCTGACCCAGTCGCAAAAGCTGGAGGCCATCGGCCAGCTGACCGGCGGGGTGGCCCACGACTTCAACAACCTGCTGACCGTGATCATCGGCGCGCTGGACGTGCTGCAGCGCAATCCCGACGATCAGAAGCGGCGCGACCGGATGCTGACCGCGGCCCAGTCGGCGGCCCGGCGCGGCGAGAAGCTGACCCAGCACCTGCTGGCCTTCGCCCGCCGCCAGCCGCTGAATCCGGAAATCTGCCGGATCGACGCGATGATCATCGACAGCGAGAGCCTGCTGCGCCGCGCGGTCGGTGAAGGCGTCGACCTGACCCTGGACCTCAAGGCCGGGGGCCGCGCCACCCTGACCGACTCCGGCCAGTTCGAAGCGGCCCTGCTGAACCTGGTGGTCAACGCCCGCGACGCCACCCCGCCCGGCGGCAAGATCACCATCGTCTCGCAGGGCGTCGATCTGGCCGAGCCCCAGGGCGTCTTGCCGGCCGGCCGCTATCTGCGCGTGGCCGTCACCGACACCGGCGCGGGCATGGACGCCGAGACCCTGGAACGGGCCTTCGAGCCCTTCTACACCACCAAGCCGGTCGGCAAGGGCACGGGCCTGGGCCTGAGCCAGGTCTACGGCTTCGTGCGCCAGAGCGGCGGCGAGGTGACCATCACATCCGAGCCGGGTCAGGGCACGACGGTGGCCATGTTGCTGCCGGTGCGCGAGGCCTTCTCGCCGGTCGAGGTGCTGGCCGTCCGGCCGCCGGCCACCCGCGCCAGCGCCCACGTGCTGCTGGTCGAGGACGACGTCGAGGTGGGCGACCTGATCGCCGCCATGCTCGACGAGCTGGGCCACATGGTCAGCCGCGCCGCCACCGTCGACGAGGCCCTGGCCATCGCCCGCACCGACCCGACCCTGAGCCTGGTGATCACCGACGTGATCATGCCCGGCGGCAAGAGCGGGGTCGATCTGGCCCTGGCCCTGGCCGAGGAACGGCCGGAGCTGCCGATCCTGCTCAGCTCCGGCTATGCCGGCCAGGAACTGGGCCGCGCCCAGGAGACCCCCTGGCTTCTGCTGCGCAAGCCCTACGCCCTGGACGCCCTGGCCCAGGCCATGGCGGACGCCTGGGACCGGCACGCGCCGATCCAGACGGCCGGCAAGCGGGGCAAGGCGAAGGTCTAGGACTCCGATCGGGCGGCGGCAACTCGGCTCGGGGTTGCGCCCGGACGGCGCGGCGCTAAGCTGCGCCGATTGGGGGACTGCATGATTGTAAAAGTGTTGGCCATGGCGGCTCTCACCGCCACGGCAACTGTCGCCGTCGCGTCGCCGGCGCCCGTCCGGGCGGCCGCAGAGCAGACGGCCCCGGCGGATGTTCGCACGGTGCTCTACGGCCCGCCCGCGGCCTGGGTGAAGCCGATCGAGGCGCCGCCCGCGCCGACGGCCCCGACGGGCGCGGCCTTTGTCCATCGGCTGATCGACCAGCAGGTCCGCGTCACCGCCGAGGGCGAGGAAATCTACACCGACATCGCCTTCAAGATCCTGACCGAGGAAGGCTTGGCGGCGGGCTCGCTGAAGCTGGAGTGGGACCCTGCCTCAGAGGCCGTCACCGTCCACCGCCTGGTCGTCCTGCGCGACGGCGAGACGATCGACGTCCTGAAGTCCGACAAGTTCGAGATCTTGCGCCGCGAGACCAATCTGGAGTCGGCGATGCTGGACGGACGCCTGACGGCGACGCTCCAGGTCAAGGGGCTGCGGGTCGGGGACTCGCTGGCCTTCACCGTCTCGCGCCGCTACCGCGACCCCCTGCCCGGCGCGCGCGCCGAATGGCGCTCGACGGTGGACCACCCGGGCGTGGCGCCGCGGGTGCGGATCCGCGTGCTGTGGACCAAGGACCGGCCGATCCGCTGGCTCAAGGGCGCCGACCTGCCCGCGCCGACGGTCAGCGAGACGGACGCGGGCGGCGAGCTGCTGCTGGACCTCAAGGACATCAAGGCGCCCCAGGCCCCGTCCGGCGCGCCCATGCGCTACGCCTATATCAACCAGCTGTCGCTGAGCGGCTTCGAGACCTGGGCCCAGGTGTCCAGCCTGATGGCGCCGTACTACGCCCGGGCCGCGACGCTGGAGGCGGGCTCGCCGCTGAAGGCCGAGGTCGACAAGATCAGGGTGGCCAGCCCCGATCCGGCCGTCCGCGCGGCCCTGGCCCTGAAGCTGGTGCAGTCGCAGGTGCGCTACGTCTTCGTGGGCCTAGACGGCGGCGGCCGCAAGCCAGCCGCGGCCGACGAGACCTGGCGTCACCGTTTCGGCGACTGCAAGGGCAAGACCGCCCTGCTGCTGGCCCTCCTGGCCCAACTGGACATCCCGGCCGAGGCCGCCCTGGTCAATTCCAGCGGTCGCGGCGACGGCCTCGACCAGCGCCTGCCCGGGCAGGACATGTTCGACCACGTCATCGTTCGCACGACGATCGGCGGCCGGACCTACTGGCTGGACGGCACGCGGTCGGGCGACGAGAACATCGCCAATCTCGACGTGCCGCCGTTCCTCTGGGCCCTGCCGCTGCGCGCGAATGGCGCGAACCTGGAGAAGATGGAGCCCAGGCCGCTCCTGAAGCCCTACGGCGAGACGATCATGCGGGTGGACGCCTCGGCCGGCGCCGATGTTCCGGCCGACGTGACCGTCCAGGCGGTGCTGCGCGGCGACCAGGCGATCGAGGCCAACCGGCAGGTGTCCAGCCAGCCCCGCGACGAGGTGGTCCGCGCCAGCCTGCGGTCCTGGAGCGACGAGATCAGCTGGGTCGACTTCACCGACATCGACTGGACCTACGACGCCAACGCCGCCCTGTTCATCATCAACCTGCGCGGCAAGGGCACTATCCACTGGTGGCCGGTCGCGGGCGGCCTTCGCCAGTGGGACCTGGACGGCAGCGGCCTGCAATACACCAGCTTCCAGCGCGACAGCGCCATGGACCCCAAGGCGCCCTACGGTGTGGCCTATCCGTCCTTCGGCCGCTGGGTGACCGCCATCACCCTGCCCGACGGCGGCGAGGGTTATCAAACCAACGGCCGCAACCTGAACGAGGTGGTCGGCGGGGCGAAGGTGCTGCGCAGCTACGTGCAGGCGCACGGCCGGGTGACCCTGATCCGCAGCCTGCGCACAGTCGACCGCGAGATCTCGCCCGAGGACGCCAAGGCCTCGACCCAGCGGGCGCGCGAAGGCGTCGGCGTGGTGGCCATCCGCGCCGTCGACAAGGACTCCAAGGACGCGCCGAAGACCGCGCCCCAGCCGATCGACGAAGGCCCGTTGTCGGCCGGCTACGAGGCCTGGATCCACGATCGCCCGGACCAGGCCTTGCGTCTGTTCCAGAAGGCGCGGGACGCCCAGCCGACCCAGGACGCGCCCTGGCAGGCGATGGTCAACCTGCTGGTCTCGCGCAAGGACTACGCCGGGGCCCTGAAGCTCTGCGACCAGGCCGCGCGCAAGAGCACGTCGCCGCCGCAGGTCTGGCAGGCCAATCGCGCCGGCGTGCTGATCGCGGCGGATCGGGCCGACGAGGCGGTCGCGGATCTGGAAAAGGCCCTAGCCGCCACGCCGGACGACAAGGACCTGCTGCTGATCCTGGCTCGGGCGCACGGCCAGCTGAAGAAGCCGGACCTAGCCCGAAAGGATCTCGACCGGGGCCTGGCAGCCGCCCCAACCGACACGGAACTCCTGCGCGCGCGGGCCTGGTCGGCCATGGAGGCCAAGGAATACGACGACGCCGTCGCCCGTCTCGAGGCCCTGGTGGCGATGGATCCCGACAACATCTATCGCCTCACCAGCCTGTCTCACGCCTATCAGATGGCCAACCGGCCGGAAGACGCCCGTCGCGAGGCCGACGAGGCCCTGCGCATCGATCCGTTCAAGGTCGACGCCCTGATCTGGCGCGCCGAGCTGTTCCAGCGGCAGAAGCGATTCGACCTGGCCTTGGCCGACACCGAGACGATCGTGGCGCTGCGCCCGGACATCGCCGCGTCCTGGAATTCGCGCTGCTGGGCGCGAGCCGTCTCGGGCGTGGAGCTGGATAAGGCCCTGGCCGACTGCAACACCTCGCTGAAGCTGCGGCCGCGCAACGCGGCGGTCCTGGACAGCCGGGCGCTCACTCAGCTGCGCCGGGGCGACCTGAAGGCGGCCCTGGCCGACTACGACGCCGCCCTCGCCCTGGAACCCAAGCAGGCCGCCTCGCTGTACGGCCGGGGGCTGGTCAAGCAGAAGCTGGGCGACCAGACGGGCGGCCAGGCCGATCTGAAAGCGGCCATCGCCCTCGAGGCCGAGGTCGTCGAGCGCTTCGAAGGCTACGGCCTCAAGGCGGGCTAGGGTTTTCCGCCGGGCCGAGAGGCTCGACTCGGCGGAAATCTCACCCCGCGCGACTAGACCGAACACCGATTTTCACGCCGCCGCTTTGCAATCGGCCTTGGAAGGGCTATATGTCTTTCATCCCTTTTGCTCAATTTAAGCATAAGGGACGACGTCGGAGCGGGCCTTAACGATTTATCCTCCGTTTCCGGCGTTTTTTGAGGCCCTGGAAATGCTCAGATTGAGCATAAGAGAGGATCACATGGCCGACGGTTTCGTGTCCCCCCGGGCGCCCCTCGCCTTCACCCCCGACGTCGAAGCGGCCACCGCCTCGATGTGGGACAAGGTCAAGCACCACGTGGCGCCTCTGGAGTGGCAGATCCACGCGCCGCTGATCGCCGAGATCAATCGGCTCAAGCGCGAGAAGAACGCCGTCATCCTGGCCCACAACTACATGACGCCCGAGATTTTCCACGGCGTGGGCGATTTCGTCGGCGACAGCCTGGCCCTGGCCCGCGAGGCGGCCAAGTGCGACGCGGCGGTGATCGTCCAGGCCGGCGTGCACTTCATGGCCGAGACCAGCAAGGTGCTGGCGCCGGAAAAGCGCGTGCTGATCCCCGACCTGCGGGCCGGCTGCTCGCTGGCGTCCTCGATCACCGGCGCCGACGTGCGGCTGATCAAGCAGCGCCACCCGGGCATCCCGGTGGTCACCTATGTCAACACCACCGCCGACGTGAAGGCCGAGACCGACATCTGCTGCACCAGCGCCAACGCCGTGCAGGTGGTGGAGTGGGCCGCGCGCGAATGGGGCGTCGACACGGTGATCCTGATCCCCGACGAGTTCCTGGCCCGCAACGTCGCGCGCCAGACCAGCGTCAAGATCATCGCCTGGGCCGGCCGCTGCGAGGTGCACGAGCGCTTCACCGCCCAGGACATCGCCGACATGCGCGCCGCCTATCCGGGCGCCGACATCCTGGCCCACCCCGAGTGCCCGACCGAGATCCTGGAAGCCGCCGACTTCGCCGGCTCCACGGCGGCGATGAACGACTATGTGGCGCTGAGGAAGCCCAAGCAGGTGGTGCTGATCACCGAGTGCTCGATGGCCTCCAACGTCCAGGCCGAAAGCCCCGGCACCCAGTTCATCGGCCCCTGCAACCTGTGTCCGCATATGAAGCGGATCAGCCTGCAGAACATCCACGACGCCCTGCTGTACGACCAGTACGAGGTGACGGTGGACCCCAGCGTGCAGATCCGCGCCAAGCTGGCCGTGCAACGGATGATCGACCTGCCGCCGCCGACGGTCCCCGCCCGCTACGACCTGGTCAAGGCCAAGCACCACGTGGACGTGGAGCTGATTTAAACCCCCTTCCCCATCAAGGGGGAAGGGAGTGGAGTTGAAGCATGACCGACCGCATCACCTTCGACGGCCCCGTGATCCTCGGGGC
>NZ_JBAPVS010000274.1:0-16451 GCF_049283275.1 Caulobacter sp.
GGAACAGGTTGATCGGCCCGCTGTCGGCGGTCCGGGCGGGTCTGGCCGCGGTCGCGCCGCGCACGAAGCTGCCGCGCCCGACATGGGCCTGCACCAGCCCGGCCTTCTCGGCCTCGACATAGGCCCGGGTCACCGTGCCCAGGCCCAGGCCCAGGCGATGGGCCAGATCACGCTGCGGCGGCAGGCGGGCGCCGTCGCTCAGGGCGCCCGAGGCGATGTCCTCGCGCAGGGCGTCCAGCAGGCGCTCGTACAGCGGCGCGTCGCCGGGCGACAAGGTCGGGGTCCAGCCTGCCATCAGGGTCTCCATAATTGTCACTGTAGCAATATAGGTTTTGACTCATGATACAATTGGCAAGATGACCGTGACATTCCGCTCTGGAGTGTCCCCATGACCGTTCAGCTTCTGCTCGCCTTCGTCCTGTTCGCCTTCGCCACCGCCGGCACGCCCGGCCCGAACAACATGATGCTGCTGGCCTCGGGCGCGAACTTCGGCTTTCGCCGCACGGTGCTGCACATCCTGGGCATCAGCGCGGGCCTGGGCGTGATGGTGCTGGCCATGGGGCTGGGCCTGGGTGGCGTTTTCAAGGCCTGGCCGATGCTGCACGAGGTGCTGCGCTGGGCGGGCGGAGCCTACATGCTTTGGCTGGCCTGGAAGATCGCCACGACCTCGGCGATCTCGGAAAAGGACGCCGCCGCGCGCCCGATGACCTTCCTGCAAGCCGCCGCCTTCCAGTGGGTCAATCCCAAGGCCTGGGCCATGGCCCTGACCGCCGCCAGCACCTACACGCCCGAGGGATCGACGGTCGGGGTGTTCTTTGTGGCCGGGACCTTCATGCTGGTGGGCGCGCCGTGCAGCGCGGCCTGGGCGGGCTTTGGCCAGGGCATGCAACCGTTTCTGGACCGTCCGCCGGTGTTGCGGGCCTTCAACCTGACCATGGCCGCCCTGCTGGTGGTCTCGCTCTACCCGCTGGTGGTCGAGACCCGGCCGGCGGGCGCCTCACGGGAAGCGCCGCGCGAGCTGGCGGCCGACCTGCCCGCGACGCCGCGCTGGGCGTCGCGGGGGTAGGTGTCATTGCAGAAACTTAAGTAGCCCTCGGCGGGCGGCTGAGGTCTGGTGCGATACTGAAATCCGGAGCCTCCCATGTCCCTCGCCGTCCGTTCCGCCGTGTGCGCCGCGCTGCTGCTGATGGGGAGCGTCGCCGCCAATGAAGCAGAGGCCGCTGTCACTCCCGTGCCGGTCGGCCAGCCGCTGGCCCGCTTCGCCAACATCAAACCCGGCGTGCACCGCTATCTGCGCTTCAAGCAGGCCGGCGACACGGTCCGCGTCGCCGACGTCTGGACCCGTGAGGTCCGTTTCGAGGACCAGGGCGGCCAGCGCCGCCTGCACATCGTCCAGCACTGGGACGGGGTGGGCGCCGCGCCGTCCGATCGCCAACTGGACAGCTGGTTCGAGGTCGGCACCTTCCGTCCCCTGACCCACGTCCGCCGCACCCAGAAGGACGGCGTCGCCAAGGTCGAGGGCTACGACTTCAAGCCCGACCGGATCGTGGGCTTGAAGGACCTGCCGGACAACCTGGCCAAGGATTTCGAGGTCGCCTCGCCGCAGCCCAGCTTCAACTTCGAGACCGACATGGAATTCCTCCAGGCCCTGCCCCTGGCGGCGGGCTACGAGGCCAGCATCGTCTTCACCCATCCGGGCGGCGGTCCGCCGGCGGCCTATCTGTTCAAGGTGGCGGGGTCGGAGGTGCTGGACCTGCCGGGCGGCGGCAAGGTCGACTGCTGGGTGGTGACGACCGACTACAACCACCCGGAAATGCCGATCACCCGCTTCTGGTTCGCCAAGGGCAGCCAGGTGATGATCAAGCAAATCTCACCGCTGCCGGACGGTTCGGGGGCGCTGGGGAAGACCCTGCTCTACTGACGACAGCCGTCATCCCGGATCTGCGGCTGCGCGCAGACCCGGGATGACAATCGACTATGAACCCTAGCTCTGCACCGGCCCCATATAGTCCAGCTTGCCGATCTGCACGCCCTTGTGCCGCAGCACGTCGTAGGCGGTGACCACGTGGAAGAAGAAGTTCGGCAGGGCGAAGGTCAGCAGGTAGTCCTCGCCGGTGAAGGTCAGGGTCGCGCTTGGGAACTTCAGTTCGACCGTGCGGTCCTCGCTGCCCTCGAAGGCCTTGGGATCGACGCTCTCGATATAGGCCAGGGTGTCGGCGACCCGCTTCTGAAGCTGGGCCAGGGTCGTCTCGTCATCGGCCATGGCGGGCGCCTCGACGCCGGTCAGCCGGGCCACCGCGCCCTTGGAGGCGTCGGAGGCGCGCTGCACCTGGCCCGACAGCGGCAGCATGTCCTCGGCCAGACGAGCGGCGACCAGCGTGTCGGGATCCAGGCCCTGGGCCTTGGCGTGGGCCTCGCCCTTTTCGAGCAGGGTCGTCAGCACCTTCAGGGCGCGGACGAAGACGGGGACGCTGGCGCGATGCATCGACAAGGGCATGGAGAGCTCCGAAAGCGAAAGGCGGCGCGGGGGATGTTTCGCCGCTCGCAGCAGATGGGGGCGCGAGGCGAAGCTTTACAGGTCCGAGCCGGCGCAGCGTGGTGGGGTGACGTGGAGCGTGCGGGGCGGTAGAGAGACGGCCCATTCTCCCATAGCGTGACGTTCCCCCCTTGCGACTGCCCCAGGCCCGCCTCGACCAAGTTCTCGACCGCTTCCGTGAAGTCGAAGCCCGTATGGGCGCGGCGACGGACGGCGCGGAGATCGTCAAGCTTTCCAAGGAGCACGCCGAGCTGCGCCCGGTGGCCGAGGCCGTCGAGGCGCTGGCCAAGCGGAGCGCCGAGCGCGCCGACCTGGAGGAGATGGCCGGCGATCCGGAGATGGCGGCCATGGTCGCCGACGAAATCCAGGCCCTGGACGAGAAACTGCCGCTGATGGAGCGCGAGCTGGCCCTGATGCTGGCCCCGCGCGACAAGGATGAGAACGCCTCGGCCATTCTCGAGGTCCGGGCCGGCACCGGCGGCGACGAGGCGGCCCTGTTCGCCGGCGACCTGTTCCGCATGTACCAGCGCTACGCTCAGTTGCAGGGATGGAAGGTCGAGGTCGACAGCGTCTCCGAGGGCGAGATGGGCGGCTACAAGGAAATCATCGCCTCGGTCACCGGCGACGGCGTGTTCGGCCGCTGGAAGTTCGAGAGCGGGGTGCACCGCGTCCAGCGTGTGCCGGCCACCGAGGCCCAAGGCCGCATCCACACCTCGGCCGCCACCGTCGCGGTGCTGCCCGAGGCCGAAGACGTCGAGATCGAGATCAACGAAAGCGATCTGCGGATCGACACCTACCGCTCGTCCGGAGCGGGCGGCCAGCACGTCAACAAGACCGATTCGGCCGTGCGCATCACCCACTTGCCGACCGGGGTGGTGGTGACCAGCTCGGAAAAGAGCCAGCACCAGAACCGCGCCCGGGCCATGAAGAACCTGAAGGCGCGCCTGTACGACATGCAGCGCGAGGCGCTGGACTCCGCCCGCTCGGACGCCCGCAAGAACCAGGTCGGCAGCGGCGACCGCTCCGAACGCATCCGCACCTACAACTTCCCGCAAGGCCGGGTCACCGACCACCGGATCAACCTGACCCTCTACAATCTGGCCAAGGTGATGGAGGGCGACGCCCTGGACGACATCATCAAGCCGCTGATCGCCGAGGACCAGGCCGCGCGCCTTGCCAGCCTGGAAGAAGGCGGGTTCTAGAACCGCCGATCGCGATTTGCGGGCAGGCGCATACGCCTGTCCCCGACCGTGTTCGATTTCCCACACCTGAACCGAAAGCCTTGTACGCCAAGGCCTTACGGTCGCGTGCCCGCGCCTGGACGACGGTGATCGGCCGTTTCGCGCCTTCATGTCCGCCCCGCAACACACGCAAACTCTCGACACGAAACTAAAATCGCGGCTATCGTCCCGATTAACGGGAACGCATCCCACAATATGGACTGTCTATCTCGGCGCCGGACCGTTCAACGGGCCCAGCGGAGCGAGCCACGACAGAAGGAATCGGGAGGAGACCACGATGAAAACGATGAAGACGCACCTTTGGCTCGGCGGCTCGAGCGTCGCCCTGACCGTCGCCTTGCTGTCGGTTCCGGCCGCCGCCCTGGCCCAGGCCGCCCCGGCGCCCGCCACCCCCGATTCCGACACGGTCGAGGAGGTCGTGGTCACCGGCATCCGCGCCTCGCTGCGCAGCGCCCAGGACGTCAAGCGCACCTCGCTGCAGGTGGTCGACTCCATCTCGGCCCAGGACATCGGCACCTTCCCCGACAAGAACCTGTCGGAATCGCTTCAGCGCGTCACCGGCGTGCAGATCAGCCGCCAGGACGGCGAAGGCCGCGGCGTCAGCATCCGCGGCGCCGATCCCAGCCTCAATCGCGTCGAGATCAACGGCTCCTCGGCCCTGTCGCTGACCGTCGGCGGCACCGACCGCGCCGTCGACTTCCGCGACATCCCGGTGGAGTTCGTCTCGCGCCTGGAAGTGGTCAAGTCGCCGACCGCCGACATGACCGAGGGCGGCATCGGCGGCACCGTGCGGGTCATCACCCGCCGGCCGTTCGACAGCCGCAAGCCCTTCATCGCCGGCTCGGCCCAGGGCGTCTATTCCAACCTGGCCAAGGAATACGACCCCAAGCTGGCCCTGATCGGCAGCAAGCTGTTCCTCAACGACACCCTGGGCGTGCTGCTGTCGGGCACCTGGGAAAAGCGCCACCTCAACAGCAACATCGCCCGCACCACGGGCTGGTTGACCCGCGGGGCCACCGCCGTGCCGGGCCGCGGTTCCGACGTCAACGGCGACGGCACGCTGGACTGGATCCCCGACATCCCCCGCCTGATGGTCGACCGTCGGGAGACCGAGCGCAAGGCGTTCAGCGGCGTCGTCGAATGGCGGCCGACCGACAATTTCAAGATGTATCTGGACGGCACCTACGCCACGGCCACCGAGGACGTGAACGCCACCTATCTGCAACTGAGCGGCACCTCGGGCCTGATCGACTACGCCAATAGCAAGGTCGGCGTCGACAACACCGTCAGCCATATCGAGCTGACCAGCAGCACCGCCTTCCCGATCGACCTGACCTATCGCAACATCCTCGGCGATCTGACCCGCACCCAGTACGCCACCGTGTTCGGCGGCGAGTGGAAGGGCGAAAAGGTCACCCTCGACGCCCGCGTCGACTATTCGAACGCCAAGGTCCAGAACAACGAGATCAACGCCACGGCCACCGTGTTCGGCGTGCCGCGGGCCATCGTCGACTACACCAGCGGCGGCGCCCCGAAGTTCTCGTTCCCGGGCCTGGACACCAACACCGGCCAGGGCGTCAACCGCCTGGACGCGGTGTTCAATCCGCGCACCAACAAGGCCGATGAGCTGGGCGCCCAGTTCAACGTGCTGTATCGGCCCGACATCTCGTGGCTGACCTCGCTGAAGGCCGGCGTCAACGGCCGCAAGTTCTCGACCGACCAGGTGCTGTACCAGCGCACCACGCGGCTCAGCTGCCCGGGCTCCGCCGCCAGCACCGGAACTGCGGTGGTCAACGTCAACACCTCCTGCGCCACCATCTCCGGGATCATCGACAGCACCTCGGTCGACAACAGCAGCGGCTTCTTCCGCACCGGCGATCTGGGCTATTCCGGCGGCGTGCAGTCGTGGAACGACAACACCATGGCCACCTACAACGCCACCCTGGCGGCGGCGGGCCTGACCAACGACGTCCGCGGCGTCAATCCCAACCCGCTGACGGCCCAGACCTCGGGCGGCGCCGGCAGCTTCCAGGCCTTCCTCGACACCTGGTCGGTGAAGGAAAAGACCAACAGCGCCTACGCCCAGGCCAATTTCGAGTTCGCCGACTTCATCGTGCCGGTCACCGGCACCCTGGGCGTGCGGGTGATCGACACCAAGACCACCTCGACCGGCTTCAACAAGGTGCAGACCTCGTCGACCGTGGTCAACTTCGTCCCGGCATCGCAGGACGGCGGCTACACCAAGACCCTGCCGTCGCTGAACCTGCGCTTCGAGTTCATCCCCGAGGTCCTGATCGGCCGGGCCACGGCCAGCAAGGTGATGGCGCGCGCCGCCCCAAGCCAGCTGGCCCTGCGCCGCTCCGTCAACGACACCAACTTGACCATTTCGCTGGGCAATCCCGACCTCAAGCCGTTCGAGGCCACCTCCTATGACGCCGGTCTGGAGTGGTACATCAACAAGGACAGCTTCCTGTCGGCGACCTATTTCCGCAAGGAGATCTCGTCCTTCGTCACCACCGCGGTGACCAAGGAAACCCTCAACAACGCCGAGTACACCGTCACCCAGCCGATCAACGGCACCGATGCCGTGACCATCAACGGCCTGGAGTTGGGCGGCCAATACGCCTTCAGCTTCCTGCCGGCCCCGTTCAACGGCCTCGGCGTGCTGGCCAATTTCAGCTACCAAAAGGACGACGGCTACAAGGGCCAGAACCTCATCACCAAAGAGATCCTGCCGTTCCCCGGCCTGTCGCGGAAGAGCTACAACGCCTCGGTCTATTACGAGAACGACAAGGTCAGCCTGCGCGCCTCCTACAACTGGCGCGACCATTGGCTGATCAACGCCGTCGGCCGCGACAACCTGCCTGAGTTCAACAAGGCCTTCGGCTCGCTCGACGCCTCGGCCAGCTACAACATCAACGACAACTTCACGGTCTTCCTCGAGGGCGTGAACCTGACCGACGAGGTGCGCGTCGAGTACAACGCCCCCGCCCGCCAGAGCGCCGTCGAGACCTACGGCTCGCGGGTGTTCCTCGGCGTGCGGGCGAAGTTCTAGGCGACGGCGCGCCTCCGCATAGAGGCGCGTCAGGCGGAGCGATGCGGCGACTTTCCTTCATTGGAGGGGGCCGTGTCGCTCCAGCCCGGCCCTTTCGACGGGAAGGGGTCCTGTTTCTGTAATCGCGTGGCTTGCTCATGACCCAGACGCCGTTCGGCGAGACCTTTCGTTTCAATGTCTGGGGCGATGAGGCGAGCACCGGCCTGGGCTTCACCCTGGTCGATCCGGGGGCGCCGCGCCTGGACCTGGAGGTCGCCGCCGTCGCGCGGCCTCAGGTCCTGGCCTTTGTCCCCGAGGCGCCGAACGGCGGCGCGATGCTGGTCATGGCCGGCGGCGGCTACACCCAGCTGATGGTCGGCAAGGAGGGGGTCGAGGTGGCGCTGTGGCTGAACGGCCTGGGCTACCACGCCTTCGTCCTGGTCCACCGCTTCCCCGATGCGGCCGAGGGCCCGCAGGCGCCGGTCGATGACGCGATCGAGGCGATGCGGCTGATCCGCCGGCGCGCGCCCGGTCTGGGCGTCGATGTCGACCGCGTGGGCGCCCTGGGGCTGTCGTCCGGCGGTCACCTGGCCGCCTGCCTGGTCGCGGCCTATCCGACCGCCTGGACGCCGCCGACCTCGGCCGCGCCGGATCAGAGCGCGCGTCCGAACGCCCTGATCGTCGGCTATGGCCCGATCTCGACCAACGCCGAGCGACGGGCCGTGGTCGCCGACAAGCCGCCCCTGTCGCCGGTCGAGAAACAGGCGCTTTACGACACCCTGCAGCCGGACGCCCAGCTGGTCGCCGACCCGCCCGCGGCCTTCATCGTCTATGCGGCCAGCGATCCGATCGTGCCGGTCGAGAACGGGTTTCGTCTGCAGCGCGCCTATCTGGACCGCGGCGCGCACGCCGAGCTCCACGTCTTCGCGCAGGCCCCGCACGGTTTCGCCCTGCGCAGCCCGGACCTCCCGGTCGGCGCCTGGCCGGGGCTGTGCGCCCGCTGGCTGGAAGCGGTGGGGGTTTAGGGGCGCTCTGTGTCGCCTCCGGAAGTGAAAACCTCGTCCTTCGACAAGCTCAGGATGAGGTTTTCTACTGCCAGGCCTGCACAACGATCCTCATCCTGAGCTGTCGAAGGGCGAGGATCACGCAGAGCTCTAGACGTTGATCAGCCCTACAGCGCCTTCTCCAGCACCACGAACGACAGCGCGCGCTGCGGCTTGCCGAACCGCTCGCCCACGGGGAACGGCTTGGTCTCGCCGGTCAGGGCGTAGCCTCGGCGCTGGTACCAGGCGATTAGGGTGTCGCGCAGATGGACCACGGTCATGCGCACCCGCCTGGCGCCCAACCCCTGGGCGTAGGCCTCGCCATGGGCCAGCAGGGCGCGGCCCAGCTGGCGGTCCTGCTGGTCGGGACGGATGGTCAGCATGCCCAGGTACCAGGCGTCACCTTCCGGAACCTCGGCGTCGGGCTCGATCCACACGCAGCCCAGCAGCGGGCCGCCGTCCTCGTCACGGAGGGTCAGCAGCACGGCGTCGGGGCTGGCGGCCAGGTCTTCCTTCAGGCTTTCCAGATCGATGCGCTGGCCGTCGATATAGCCGGCCTCGGTGGTCCATCCGGCCTGGGCGCCCTGGCCGCGATAGGCGGAATTGACCAGGTCGACGATGGCGGGGAACTCGGACGGGGCGGCGGGGGCGAAGATCATGGCGGCACACTTAGTGCCGGTCCGGGCCTTAGCCAAGGCTCAGCTGTCGGCCGAAGGCGGCGGGGAAGAGGCGGACGACTTTCGGCCCCGGGCCTGGTTCCAGTAGCGGCCCGAGACCCGTTTGACCGTGCCGGCCTCGCGCTGGATGAACTCCCAAGGGTGGAAGGCCAGGCCCACGGTGTCGGCCATGGCCGCGCCGCGCTCGCCCATCGGCTTTTCGGGACCGGTGGTGGAGTCGATGGCGGTCTGGTGTTCGATCTCGGCGTTCAGCTCGGCCCCGACCAGGACGGTCATGATCGAGAACCACATCCAGACCATGAAGGCGATCACCGCCCCCAGCGGCCCGTAGGTGGCGTCGTAGTGGGCGATGTTGTTGACGTAGAGCGAGAAGCCCAGCGAGCCCAGCAGCCAGGCGGCCGCCCCGAACACCGATCCCCAGATCACCCAGCGCCAGCGCGGTCGGGCGCGGCAGGGACCGAAACGGTAGAGCATGGCGAACGCCAGGGCCGTCACCACCAGCACGATCAGCCAGCGCAGGGGGATCCAGATCGGGGCCGCGGAACTGAGGCCCACGCGCTCGAAAATCACGGGCGCGGCGATCAGGATGCTGGCCAGCACGATCGCGTAGAGCAGGGCGCAGAAGGTGAAGGCGTAGGTCCAGGCCGTCTTGGTGACGAAGTTGCGCTTTTCGTCCTCGTCATAGGCCACGTTCAGCCCATCGAAGAGCGCCTTCATGCTGGCGTTGGCGCTCCAGATGGACAGCAGCAGGCTGACCGCGAAGGCCACGCCCAGCTTGGCCTGTTCCTGGCTGGCCAGGCGCAGCATCTGCTCGCCGATGATGTTGACGACGCTGGCGGGGAAGACGGTGGACATCTCCTGCAGCTGTTTCTCGACCGCTCCGACATCAGCGAACAGGCCGTACAGCGACACGAAGGCGCCGATGGCCGGGAAGATGGCCAACAGGGTGTAGAAGGTCACGCCGCCGGCCACGGCGGGCAGGCGGTCGACGCTGATCTCGCGGAAGGTGCGCCACAGGATGTCGCGCCAGCCCAGCGCGGGAATGCGGTGCGGGTGCCGGGCGGCGCGGCCGCGCATCGGCTCGGCCTTGTCGAAGTCGTGCGGCGGCATGGCCCGGTCCTCGGACAGGCCGGGCGGGTGATCGAGGGGGACCTCGTTGGGCGCGCGAGCAGGGCCGGGCTTGGGCAGGACGAAGGGGACCAGGGCCAGCAGCGCGATCCAGGGCGTCAGGTGATAGGGCCGCGAGGCGATCCACGACCGGAGCGGGCGTCGCGGAACGTTATCGGTCATGGTCTGGCCCTCCGCTGCAGGAACACGCCGCTCCCGGCTCCGTTCCGCTCAAGCCTGGTCCGAGATTTGGAGAGCCTTGCCAAGGCGCGAGTCGTCGCCGACCTTGCCCCCTCATGCAAGCTCGTATCGCCGGCCTTTATCGCCACCCCGTCAAGGGATTCACACCCGAACGCCTGACCGAGGTCGAGCTGGTCGCGGGCCAGTGCTTCCCATGCGACCGGCTGTACGCCGTCGAGGATGGACCCAGCGGCTTCGATCCCGCCGCCCCGGCCCACATCTCGAAGATGAAGTTCACGGTGCTGGCCAAGATCCCCCAGGTGGCCAAGGCCCGAACCACCTATGACGAGGCGAGCGGCGTCTTCAGCGCCCGGGCCGAGGGCCGATCGGACTTCTCCGGCGACCTGCGCGGGGCCGAGGGCCGGCGCGGCTTCGAGACCTGGCTGGCCGACCTGCTGGGCGACGAGGCGGGGGGCCCGTTGCGCGTGGTCGAGGGGCCGGGCGACTATCGGTTCATGGACAGCCGCAGCGGCTATGTCTCGATCGTCAACCTGGCCAGCGTCCGCGATCTGGAGGCGCGGCTGGGCCGGCCGGTCGATCCCCTGCGTTTCCGCGCCAACCTCTATGTCGAGGGCTGGCCGGCCTGGGTCGAGAATGACTGGACCGGCCGCGCGATGCGGGTGGGCGAGGCGAGGGCGGAGGTGCTCAAGCCCATCGTCCGCTGCGCCGCCACCCACGTCGATCCCGTCACCTCCGAGCGCGACATCGATCTGGTGAAGGCCCTCTTCGACAACTACGGCCACATGCTCTGCGGCATCTACCTGAAGGTGGAGCGGGGCGGGGCGGTGGCCGAGGGGGATGAGGTGGCGGTCGTCTAGTGCTCTGGCAATGCGCGCGTGGCGTCCATGTTTTGATGCAGTACGCGGACGATCATGATCACGCCGTCCTGAAGGCGATAGAGGATCATGTGTGAGCCGACAGGTCGCCTTCTGTAAGCCGGAAGGTCTTCGAGCACAGCTCCAATTGAGGGCCGTTCGGCCACCAGCTCTATCGCAGTCCGTATATCGTGAAGATAGGCCGCGCCTCGCCGCGCACCCCACAAGCCGCGCGAATAGTCCCAGATGTTGTCGAGGTCACGACGGGCTTTGTGTGAAAGCCGGTAGGCCCTCACTCCGATACGCCTTCGCTTTGGAGTTTTTCCGCGATGAAGGCGTCGAAATCGAAGTCCTCAATAAAGCCGCTCTCCTCGCCTTCGATTAGTGCGGCGCGCAGGGCCGCCAATCGTGCTTCTCGCTCCTCCAGCAACCGCAGCCCCGCACGCACGACCTCGCTGGCTGAACCATAGCGGCCGTCCGCGACCTGGCTCTCGATGAAAGTCTGGAAGTGCTCGCTCAGAGCGATCGACGTATTCTTGCTCATCGGGTCCTCGCAGATTGTGAGGATACCAAAAACTGGTACCGACTTCAAACTCGCCCCGACGGCGATGACGCGCTAAGGAGCCGATCATGACCCTGACTCTCGTCAAAGCCTGGAACGCCGCCAAGGATCGTCTGAAGAACGTTCAGATCGACCAGCCGGCCATCGACGCCCGCCTTCTGCTGGAGGTGGCCGCCGACGTCACGCGCACTGACATCATCACCGATCCCTATCGCGTGCTGACTGAAGCCCAGATGGCGACGCTGGACGATTTCCTGAACCGCCGCGCCCGCCGCGAGCCGGTCAGCCACATCATCGGCCGCAAGGGCTTCTGGAAGATCCTGCTGCAGGTCAACAAGCACGTCCTGACCCCGCGCCCCGAGACCGAGGTCATCGTCGACGAGGTCCTCAAGGCCTTCCCCGAGCAGATGAGCTTCAACATGCTCGACCTGGGCGTCGGTTCGGGCACGATCCTGCTGGCCATCCTGGCCGAGCGCCCAGCCGCCAAGGGCCTGGGCATCGACGTCTCGGAAGAGGCCCTGGCCGTGGCGCGCGAGAACGCCGCCAACCTCGACCTGGCCGGCCGCGTGGCCCTGCTGCGCGGCGACTGGACCAACGGCCTGGGCGACGACAGCTTCGACCTGGTGGTCTCCAACCCGCCCTATATCGCCACAAAGGTGATCGAGACCCTGGAGCCGGAGGTTCGCGACCACGAGCCGCGCCTGGCCCTGGACGGCGGCCCCGACGGTCTGGACGCCTACCGCTTCCTGGCCGGCGAGATCCTGCGGGTGCTCAAGCCTGGCGCGATGTTCGCCGTCGAGATCGGCTACGACCAGTCGGAGGCGGTCGAAACCCTGTTCAAGCAGGCCGGCGCCCAGAACGTCCGGACCGTCAAGGATCTGTCGGTCAACGACCGCGTTGTCACGGGTACGAAGTAGCCGCGAAAACCACGGTTTGAAAAACTCCTTGGAAACCCTGACGTGAGGCGCTAGACGAATAGCGTCTCCTTCCAAAATGCCGGGTGACGGGAAAGCGGTCGTCTCGATGACCGTAAGACTCCCCTGGCAGGCGCGAACGGCCCATCCGGCTGATCGCCGCGCCCGAACCGGGCGGAGGCTCTACGGAAACCAACGTCTCTAGAACATCGAAGGCAGGACCTAACAGGGTTCCACCCCGCTCCAGAGGCCAAACACCGGACGCGCAGATCGCCGCCGGACAGGTTCAGAAGAGAAGATGAGAGATTTCAAGGGCATGAAGCGCCAGCGCGGCCGCAACAATCGCGGTGGAGCGGGTAGTGGCGGCAAGCCTCAGCAGCACAACGCGAACCGGGCGTTCGATTCGAACGGCCCCGAAGGCGTGAAGGTGCGCGGCGCGGCCCAGGGCGTTTACGAAAAGTACCAGCAGCTGGCTCGCGACGCGACATCGTCCGGCGACCGGGTTCTGGCCGAGAACTATCTGCAGCACGCCGAGCACTATTTCCGTGTCCTGCGGGCCATTCAGCCGAATCGTCCGGTCAGCGACATCATCGGCAAGGACGCCTATTCGGCTTACGAGATCGATTTCGAGGCCGAGCCCGAAGAACAGCCCGAAACCCCCGAAACGACCCAGACCGAAGCTCTGGCCGACGGCGA
Source organism: Caulobacter sp. (assembly GCF_049283275.1). Classification (GTDB taxonomy): domain Bacteria; phylum Pseudomonadota; class Alphaproteobacteria; order Caulobacterales; family Caulobacteraceae; genus Caulobacter. The sequence continues at coordinate 12,866 of NZ_JBAPVS010000274.1, forward strand.
TGGCGAGGGCGGCGAGCAGCGCCGTGACCGGTTCGAGAACCGTCCCCGTGACGATCGCCCCAGGGATGGGCAGCGGGATGGGCAGCGCGACGACCGTCCCCGCGACAACAACCAGAACCGCGACCGCTTCGACGGCCAGCAAGGCCAAGGCCGCCGCGACCGCTGGCGCGACCGCGACGATCGTCCTCGTGACGGCCAACGTGATGACCGCCCGCGCGATGATCGTCCTCGCGACGACCGCCCCAGGGAAGATCGGCCCAGGGAAGATCGGCCGCGTGACGATCGTCCTCGCGATGATCGTCCCAGGGAAGATCGTCCCCGCGACGACCGGCCCCGCGACGACCGGCCCCGCGAAGAGCGCGCTCCGCGTGAAGACCGCTTCCGCGATGACCGTCCGCGCGAGGATCGCCCCCGCGAAGATCGTCCGGTCGCCGCCGAAACCGTCGACGTTCAGGCTGAAGGCCGCCGCGAGCGTCCGCGCCGCGAACGGGCTCCGCGCGACCGCGATCCGATGGCGGTGATCGAACCGCAAGCCACGCCTTTGACCGGCGAGGCTCCGTCCTCGCCGCTGCTGCGCAGCCAGGACGGCGACGTCAGCCACGCTCCGGCCTTCCTGGGCCGCAAGTCGACCCGCGCCGAGGCTTCGGTGGACACCGGTCCGATCTCGACCTCGTCGATGCTGGCGGCCGACGCCGAGGCCGCCCCGGCCAAACCCAAGCGCCGCCGCGCCCCGCGCAGCTTCGAAGGCAGCGCCGCGTCGGAGTCCGAAGAGGTTTAGACCTCTTCACGCATCGGCTATTGTTCAGTCATCCCCCGACCTCGTCGGGGGATGACTTTTGTTTTGGGGCTTGGGTTTTGGGCCTGTCCCATTGCGCTGGACGCCAAACCCCGCCTAGCCTCGCCTCCTCACATTCGGGGGCGACCATGCGCGGCAAGACCAAGACCTTTCTCCTGACGGCGGCGGCCCTGTCGTCTCTGGCCGCGACCGGAGCCAAGGCTCAGTCGGCGGATGAAACCGCCTTCCGCGGCCTCTACAAGGAACTGGTCGAGATCAACACCACGGCCTCGGTGGGCAGTTGCACGGCCGCCGCCGAGGCCATGGGCGCGCGGCTGAAGGCGGCGGGCTTCCCCGACGGCGATGTGCGCGTGCTGGCCCCGCCCGAGCATCCCAAGTTCGGCGCCCTGGTGGCCACCCTGCGCGGCAAGGACCCCAAGGCCGGCGCCATCCTGCTCCTGGCCCATATCGACGTGGTCGAGGCCAAGCGCGAGGACTGGGTGCGCGACCCGTTCAAGCTGGTCGAGGAAGACGGCTATTTCTACGCCCGGGGCGCCAGCGACGACAAAGCCATGGCCGCGATCTTCACCGACAGCCTGGTGCGCTACAAGAAAGAGGGCTTCCAGCCCAAGCGTGACCTCAAGCTGGCCCTGACCTGCGGCGAGGAGGGCGGGCCGTTCAACAGCGTGCCCTGGCTGCTGGAGAAATATCCCGAGACCTTGAAGGCCGACTTCGCCCTGAACGAAGGCGACGACAGTCAGCTGGACGAAAAGGGCCAGCCCCGCCTGCTGGGCATCCAGGTCGGCGAGAAGGTCTACATGGACTACGATCTGGAAGTGACCAACGCGGGCGGCCACTCCTCGCGCCCGGTCAAGGACAACGCGATCTATCACCTGGCGGGCGGCCTGGCGCGGCTAGGCGCCTACGACTTCCCCATCGCCCTGAACGAGGCCACCAAGGGCTATTACGAGCAGAACGCCAAGATCGAGCCCGACCCCGAGGTGGCCGCCGCCATGCGGGCCATGGTCAAGAATCCCGGCGACGCGGCCGCCGCCGCCGTCCTGGCCCGCGACCCGGGCCGCAACAGCATGATGCGCACCACGTGCGTGGCCACCATGGTCGAGGCGGGCCACGCGCCCAACGCCCTGCCGCAGCGCGCCAAGGCCAACGTCAACTGCCGCATCCTGCCGGGCAATGATCCCAAGGTGGTCCGGGATCAGCTGGAGACGATCGTCGCCGATCCCGCCATCAAGATCACCCTGGCCGCCGCTCCCGACCCGGTCAGCCCGCCGCCGCCGCTGACCCCTCGGATCATGGCTCCGGCCGCCAAGGTCGCCGGCAAGATCTGGCCGGGCGTGCCGTTCATCCCGGCCATGCTGACCGGCGCCACCGACGGGCGCTTCACCAATGCCGCCGGGGTGCCGACCTACGGCCTGTCGGGCCTGATGGCCGGCGTCGACGGCGACCACATCCACGGCCTGAACGAGCGCATCCAGGTCAAGGCGCTGATGAACGGCCGCCGGTTCCTGTACGAGGTGGTCAAGCTGTACGCCGACGGGAAGTGAGCTTTTCGGTTATCTCAGACAGGCGCCGTTCAGGATGACAACGCCAGGTATTGCTCCTAAATCTTCCCGATAGCCGTCGGAACTCCCTCATGCGCCCCATCCTGCCTGTCGTCGCCGTCACCGTCGCCTTGGGCCTTTCCGCCTGCGCCTACAATCCCGAGCTGGGTCGTCAGCAGATGACCATCGTCGACGATTCCAGCCTCACCAAGGCCGGCGAGCAGGCCTGGAATCAGGCCCTGTCCAAGAGCAAGGTCAGCTCGGACCGGGCGGCCAACGCCCGGGTGAGGGCCGTCGGTCAGCGGGTGGTCGACGCCGCCGGCCTCGGCGACCGTCCGTGGGACTATGCGGTGTTCGAGGACGCCTCGCCCAACGCCTTCGTGCTGCCCGGCGGCCATGTCGGCGTCACCACGGGCCTGCTGAAGATCGTCGACAACGACGACCAGCTGGCCGCCGTGATCGGCCACGAGGCCGGCCACGTCGTGGCCCACCACGCCGCCGAGCGCCAGTCGCAGAACGTGACCTCCAGCCTGTTGCTGGGCGTGCTGGGCGCGGCGGCCGGCGGCGACGCGGGGCGGGCGATCTCCAGCTATGGCGGCGACGCGGCCAAGTACGGCTTCCTGCTGCCGTTCTCGCGCAAGCAGGAGCTGGAGGCCGACCGCCTGGGCGTGGACTTCATGCAGCGGGCCGGCTATCGGCCGCGCCAGGCGGTGATCCTGTGGGAGCACATGCAGGCCCAGGGCGGCTCCAGCACCCCGCAGTTCGCCTCGACCCACCCGTCGGATTCGACGCGGATCGCGGCCCTGCAGGCCTACATCGCGCAACGGGGATGGTAGGCTCTCTTCTCCTCCCCCGCCTCGCGGGTGAGGAGAAGATGGCGTGGGTTGGCGTGTTTGTGTCGCTGGGTCCTTGTGTGGCTGAACGGCCACACCTAAATCCCCGTGGACCAAGTTGTGCTTGATCAAGGCGACTGGGTCGAATCCGCCTGAACTGGGGATATTATGAAAATCGATCTCTATTCCGACCGCGCCAAGTCCGCGGTCCAGTCCGCTCAGAGCCTGGCCCTGGCCAAGGGGCACCAGCAGCTCGGCCCTGAACACCTGCTGAAGGTCCTGCTCGAGGAGAAGGACGGCCTTTCCCGCGCCCTGATCCAGAGCGCCGGCGGCCGGCCCGACGCCGCCGACGCGGCGACCGACGCCCTGCTGGCCAAGACCCCGCGCGTCGACGGCGCCGGCGGCCAGCTCTATAT
>NZ_JBAPVS010000275.1:0-6237 GCF_049283275.1 Caulobacter sp.
GCGACGTGCTGGTCGAGCCGCAGGACCTGCCGCGACCGCCGGTGCTGCTGTTTGGGGCCGGCCATGTAGGCCAGGCCGTGGCGCGCGCCCTGGAGCCGCTGCCGTTCCGCCTGGCCTGGTACGACACCCGGCCCGAGGCCGCCGAGGTCCCCGGCGTGGCGGTCGGGACCCCCGCCGAGTTGGCCGCCGCCGCCATGGGCGCGGGGCCCGACGCCTATATCCTGATCATGACCCACGACCACAATCTGGACTACGCCCTGACCTCCTCGGCCCTGGCCGGCGGGGCGTTCGGCTATCTGGGCCTGATTGGGTCGGACACTAAGAAGGCCCGGTTCCTCGGCCGGTTGCGCAAGGACGGCTTCGGCGATGGGACGGTGGTCCGCGTCACCTGCCCGATCGGCCTGCCGCACTTGAAGAACAAGGCCCCCGAGGTGATCGCCGTCTCGGTGGTCGCCGACCTGCTGATGCGGCTCGAGGCCGCCCGCCGCGACCGGACGAAGGACCTCCAGCTTGCAAGCCTATAGGGCGTCGATCCTCCATCTGGAGGCCGATCCGAAAACGACGGACGGTGAGGCGCACGCCTTCCACGAGGACGGCCTGCTGCTGGTCGAGGACGGCCGCGTGGTCGCTTGCGGCGACTACGCCAAGCTGGCCGACGAGCTGGGCGATACGCCGGTGGACGATCTGCGTGGCAAGCTGATCGTCCCCGGCTTCGTCGACACCCACATTCACTTCCCGCAGGTCGACATCATCGCCGCCCACGGCGAGCAGCTGCTGGACTGGCTGGAGCGCCACACCTTCCCGGCCGAAGCGGCCTTCGCCGACAAGGGCCACGCCGAAGAGACGGCCGAGTTCTTCGTCAAGGAGCTGCTGCGCAACGGCACGACCAGCGCCCTGGTGTTCGGCTCGGTGCACAAGGTCTCGGTCGAGGCGCTGTTCGCCGCGGCCCTGAAACGCGACATGCGGGTGATCGCCGGCAAGTCGCTGATGGACCGCAACGCCCCGCCCGGCCTGTGCGACACGGTCGACGGCAGCCGGGCCGACATGCGGAGCCTGATCGCCGACTGGCACGGCAAGGGTCGCCTCGGCTATGCGGTGACCCCGCGCTTCGCGATCAGCTGCAGCGACGAGCAATTGACCATGGCCGGTCAGGTTCTGGCCGAGCATCCGACCGTATGGATGCAGACCCACCTGTCGGAGAACATCCGCGAGATCGTCGACACCGCGAACCTGTTCCCGGACGCCAAGGACTACCTGGACGTCTACGACCGCTTCGGCCTGGTCGGGAAGCGCTCGGTCTTCGCCCACTGCGTCCACCTTCAAGGCGAAGCGTTCCAGCGGTTGGCCGCCGCGGGCTCGGCCATCGCCTTCTGCCCGACCTCGAACCTGTTCCTCGGCTCGGGGCTGTTCCCGCTGGAGACCGCCTGCGCCCACGGGGTGAAGGTCGGGATCGGCACGGACGTCGGGGCGGGCACGACCTTCTCGGTCCTTCACACCCTGGGCGAGGCCTACAAGGTGGGCCAACTGCGTGGCGAGGCGCTGGACCCGTTCCACGCGCTGTACCTGGCGACGCTGGGCGGGGCGCGGGCCCTGGGGCTGGAAGACGAGATCGGCAGCCTGGAGGCCGGCAAGATCGCCGACTTCCTGGTGCTGGACCTGGCGGCCACGCCGCTGCTGGCGCGGCGCATGCCGGCGGCGAAATCGCTGGAGGATCGGCTGTTCGCGCTGACGGTGCTGGGCGACGACCGGGTGGTGGAGCGGACTTATGTGGCCGGGGTGGAGCAGTATCGGAGAGGGTAGTGCGGCGAACGCTTGCCCCCTACGGGTCGCTTCGCGACCGTCTTCCCCCAAAGGGGGAAGAGGAGCCGCGTTCTCGTCCTCCGCCCCCTATGGGGGCGGACAGACCGCGAAGCGGTCAGGTGGGGGCAAGTGGGTGAGCCTCAGGCGCCCATCGTCTCCGCGTACAACGTCAACAGCCCCTCGGCCTTCACCCCGACCGTGATCGCCTGGACCGGCTGATCGTCCCAGGCCGACGGTCCGAACAGTTCGCCGTCGACCTTCTGGCAGGTCTGCCCCAGGGCGATGCCGTCGGTGATCACCCGGATCGAACCCTTGCGAACCTCGAACAGCGACGGATCGATCACGAACGCCACCGCGGCCGCATCGTGCACGCAGCAGCCGACGATGCCGTCGCGGCCGCCGTAGAACGCCGCATAGGGCTTGGAGATGGCGTTGAGGAACGCGCCGGCCGGACCAGCGCTGGCTTCCAACGCTTCCATGTAGGCCGGGCTCATCACCACCTGGGTGGTGACGTCCAGGCTGACGGCGGTGACGTGCCAGGGGGCGGTGAACACGAGGTCGGCGGCCTCGGGATCGTTCCAGATATTGGCCTCGGCCACCGGCGTGACGTTGCCCGGCTTGCCGGCCACGCCGAAAGCGCCGCCCATGATCACCACGGCCTTCAGCAGGGGAGCGAAGTCAGGATCGGCCTTCAGCGCCAGGGCCAGGTTGGTCAGCGGACCGACCGCGACCAGGGTGATCTCGCCGGGGTTGGCGCGGACCAGGTCGATGATCGCCTGATAGGCCGGCTTGGCTTCCGGTCGGGCGGGAACCAGGCCCAGCAGCTCGACGTCGCCCAAGCCGTTCTCGCCGTGCACGAAGGTGGGCGAGGGATTGCGCGGCCGGGTCAGCGGCTTGTCGGTTCCCTTGAAGACCGGGGCCTTCAGGCCGAACCGATCCTTCAGATAGAGGGCGTTGCGGGTGGTGACCTCGATGTCGGCGTTGCCGTAGACCGTGGTCACGGCCACCAGGTCGAGCGCGGGGCTGGCCTCGATGAACAGCAGCGCCATGGCGTCGTCGATGCCGGGGTCGGTGTCGAAGATGATCTTTTGGGTCGTCATTCGAAGGACTTATCTCATCGTGTGATGGAGGGGGAGACCCTCCGAAACGAACCATGCTCCCGGCGCGAACCGGGAGCATGGCGGGACGATGGCAATCCTTCGGGCATCCCGCCCGGCGCGAAGGCCGGGCGGGGTCGTTCGGACTACCGCTTGGCGCTGATCGAAATCCCGATGATCCGGGGCTCGTTCACGAAACCGGTGTTGTTGTTGAAGTCGATGCCGCCCTTCAGGTTCACCTCGTTGGTGATGTTGCGGGCGAACGCGGCGATCTCGTAGCTGCCGTCCTGCTTGGCGTAGCCGAGCTTCAGGCCGCCTTCGAAGTCGCCCTTGGTGTAGAACTCCTTGCTCTCGTAGAGGAAGATGTTGGTGTAGCCCTGGCGGAACCAGTCGGTGTAGGCGAACAGCTCGCCGTCGCCGATCGGATAGCTGTAGCGAGCCGTGAAGGTCAGGATCGACTTGGGCGCGTTCGGGAACGGGTTGCCGTTGATGTTGGCGAAACCGTCGGCGTTGATCGGATCGGTGACCGTGCAGATGCCCGAGCCGCAAGGCGCGGTGGTCAGGTCGCTGTCGTCGATCTTGGTGTGGCTGTAGCTGTAGCCGGCGGTCAGCAGCAGGTTGGCGTTGACCGCCCATTCGCCGTCGACCTCGAAGCCGTAGGCCTTGCCCTTGTCGGCGTTGATCAGGTGGTTGCCTTGGCCGGCCCCGCCGATGGCGCTGAGCTGCATGTCCTCGACCGTGTAGGCGAAGACCGCGCCGTTGATGCGCAGGCTGCGGTCGAACAACTCGCTCTTCACGCCGGCTTCGTACGACATGATGGTTTCGGACTTGGCGATCGAGGCGTCGGCGCCGAACGCGATGTCGCGACCTTGAATGGACGGACCTCGGAAGCCGCTGGCGACCTTGCCGTAGAGGCTGACGTCGGGCGCGACGTTATAGAACGCCGACAGGTCCCAGCTGACCTTGTCGTCCGACACGGACACGTCCGGCTTGCCGCCGAGGATGACGTGCATGTCCTTGTCGTCCTTGGTCCAGCGCACGCCGCCGGCGATCTTGAAGTCGGGCGTGATCTGGTAGGTGCTGGCGCCGAACACCGCCCAGGCGGTGTTCTTGTGCTGCAGGGTCGACAGCGGAACGCCGGAGGTGGTCGTCACGGTGAAGTCGGACTTGAAGTAGTAGGCGCCGACCTGCCAGGTCAGCGGCGCGTCGGTGTCGCTCGCCAGGCGGATTTCCTGGGTGTACTGGTCCAGGTCGTCGATCGAGTCCTGGGTGTCGGACTGGAAGGCGATGAAGCCGGGGCCCATGGTCGGCAGGTAGACCGCGCCGTAGCCGCCGTCGATGTCGCCGCGGCTGTAACCGTTGGTGGTCTCGTACGACGAGATCGAGGTCAGCTTGGCCGCCCCGAAATCGTAGTCCATCTTCAGCGAGCCGCCGTGGCCGTCGTACTTCTGCGGGTTGTTGGCGCCCTGATCGAACCACACCTTGTCGCGGTCGAAGTTGCCGTTGATCTTGTTGCTGCCGGCGGTGAGGATGTTGGCGCGGAAGATCGCCGCGGTGCCGACCAGCGAGCGATTGTGCACGTTCAGCAGGGCGCTGAACGCCTCGGTCGGCGTGTAGAGCAACTGGCCGCGGATGGCGTATTCGTCATAGCCGCCCAGGGCGTCCTTTTCGCCCGTGAAGCCGTTGTCGATATAGTCTTCGCGGTGCTGGCCCAGGACCGACAGGCGGCCTGACAGCTTGTCGGCGATCAGCGGGCCGCCGACGCCGGCGTCGAACGTCGCCGTGCCGTAGGTGCCGTAGGTGGCCGTGCCGTTGGCCTTGAAGGTCTGGCTCGGCTTGACGCTGTCGAACTTGACGATGCCGGCGGTGGTGTTGCGGCCGAACAGCGTGCCTTGCGGGCCGCGCAGCACTTCAACCTGTTCGACGTCGAAGATCGGGCTGCTCTTCAGCACGACGTTCTCGAGCACGACATCGTCGAGGATCATCGACACCGGCTGGGAGGCGGACAGGTCGAAGTCAACGTTGCCCAGGCCCCGGATGTAGAAGCGCGGCGCGGCGCGGCCGTTCGAGGATTCGATGTACAGGCCGGGCACGCGGCTGGACAGGCCAACGATGTCTTCACCGGCGGCGAGGACGGCGCTCAGTTTCTCGCCCGACATCGTCGCGACCGAGACCGGCACGTCCTGGATGTTTTCCGAGCGCTTCTGGGCGGTGACGATCACGTCGCTCAGCGCCGTGGATGTTTCCTGGGCGAAGGCCGGCGCGGCGGCGCCGACGGCCAGGGCCAGGGCGGTGAGGGCGGCGCCGCGATGGAGGCGGCTGCGCAGCTTGGTGGTGTTCATTGAAGTATCCCCTTCATGCCGCCGGCGGCCCGGCGCTTGAGGGTGCAATGCACAATGACGGACGCGAATCCAAAGGATTGATGACCTCTCAGCCACCGTTTGGTGAAATTTCCGCGCAGGTTGTTACTATTTGACCACGCCGCGACAGGACTGCCCAAAAGCAGACCACAAGTCATAGCTTTATTACTTATTGCCATAGAGCGGACGACCTATCGCTTATGGAGCAAGGCGTTGATCGACTCCGTCCTGGAGAAGCGAAACGTGGGCGGAGACGATTTTCCAGCCCGTTTGGGTGCGAATCCAGGCTTGGCTTTGGCGACCGGGACGTTTTGCCCCCTCTCGGAGAAATTCGACGTTGGCGATTGCGAAATCTCGCCCAAACGTAGTGATTTCGGTCCTTAAGCGCGATCGTTGCGGCGAGCCGCCCGAACGGCTGATTCGAAACGCCGCGATCGCCTCGAAACCGTAGAGATTCTCGGCCACGCCATAGCGTACGGTTTCGGGAGCCTCGCGGAAGAACCCGTCCAGCACCTCGACATCGTTGGTCATCAGCGCCGTCTCGTAGGCGTCGACCGCGGCGCTCACCTCGGCCAGAACATCAGGTTCGTTGACGGTCATGGGAGCGGTCATCGGGCTGTTTCCGGAGGCCTGTGAGCGGCGATGACGCCGGCCCGTTCCAGGCGCAGGGCCGCCGCCAGAGCAAGGTCCTCGCGCCAGGCCGGAGCGATGATCTGCACGCCGATCGGCAGCTTGCCGGGGCGGTTGACCGGCGCGGTCACCACCGGCAGGCCGATGTAGCTGATGGGCTGGGTGTAGGCGCCGAGGTTCTTGCGGACCGAAACCTGCTGACCGCCCATCTCCATGGTGGTCTGGCCGATGCCGGGCGCCGGACAGACCGAGGCCGGGGCCAGCAGCACGTCGAAATCCTCGAACACCCGGCGCACGGCGTCGCGGAAGACCGGGCGGTAGCGGCGCGCGGCCTCGGCGACGGCTTCGGG
>NZ_JBAPVS010000276.1:0-5401 GCF_049283275.1 Caulobacter sp.
GGGGCGATCGAGCGGGAAGCTCTGTCGGCGGTGTTGTCCGCGTGCGTAGGGACAGCGTCAAACCTCACGTCTCTGGAGCCGGTCGGGCCTGGAACACAAAAACGACGTGGCGTGAGGGCTGACTTGGCGACAGGCGGGCGGTGACAGGCTCGCGGTCCGGGACTGGGGGCGTTGCCCTGGCCCGCCCGTCGGAGGCTTCAAGGCGGCGAGGCCCTAACAAGGCTCAGCGTCGCGGGCTTCCGGATAACGACCGCGCGGAGCGGCAGGCTTCGTCGAAACGGTATTCTTATTCAAACTCCGGACGTCGTCCGGCGCTCCGCGACCCTTTTCATCCGCTCAGCGGTTTCCGCGTGAGATCGATAAGCCGTGCCTGCCAAAGACCCCCTCAGTCGCTTCGCGACAGCTCCCCCAAAGGGGGAGCATCTGGTCACGCAGATCCTCCCCCTTTGGGGGAGGTGGCCCGCAGGGCCGGAGGGGGACCGCCGCCCTACCGCAGAACCCCGCGCCGCGTCATCGCCCACGCATACCCGATGAAGAACACCAGCAGCCCCGCGATCACCGCGCTCGCAACCGCCATCTGCTGGCCCATGATCTTGCCCCCGTCCGTCAGGACGTAGGTGTAGGCCAGGCTGAGCAGGAAGGCCGCCAGCGACACGGCCAGGACCGGCCAGGCCAGCTTGTTGCGCAACAGGATCAGGATCGAACCCGCGAAAGCCCCGAACACCCCGACGGCCCAATCCAGGGTCATCCAGGCCGGCATCTGATGATAGTGGTCGATCTGGGCCGGCGTCATGCCCGCGCTGGTCATGTAGGCCGCGCCCTGCGTCATGCTCATCACGAAATCGAAGACGCCGATGGCGTTGAACAATACGGCGACGACGCCGACCAGCCACAGATGCCAAGGCGTCTTGATCGTCGTCTCGGTCATGGTCCCCTCCCCAATCCGAGCGGCCGCACCGCCGCTCTCTTCGTTGATCGTCCTAGGCGTCGACACCCCGCGCCCTGAGCTTGGCCTTCAGCTCCCGCACCGGCCGCGCCAGCAGGAAGCCGAACGACACCGCCCCGTCCTTGGTGTGCACCGCATGATGGATCCGATGGGCCTGGATCAGTTGCTTCCAATATCGCGACTTGCCCAACGGGACCTTGAACCGCTGGTGCACCATGCCGTCGTGAAACATGAAATAGATCGCGCCATAGGCCGTGATCCCCAGGCCGACAGGCAGCAGCCAGGGCACGCCGTGCACCCCGAAATAGATCGCCACGATGGCGGGCGCGGCGAACACCACCGCGAACAGGTCGTTCAGCTCGAACCGGCCGGCGCGCGGCTCGTGATGCGAGCGGTGCCAGACCCAGCCCCAGCCGTGCATCACATAGCGATGCATGACCCAGGCGAAGCCTTCCATGAAGGCCAGAGCCGCCAGGAACAGGGCCAGGTTGAGACCGAGGGTCGCCATCGTCATCCGAATCATCGCCGAAGCCGGCGCGCCAAGGTGTGCGCGACCACCAGTCCGAACAGCCCGACGGCGGTCAGCACGCACCAAGCCTTATACACCCCGCCGAGGCCGGCGTCGCGCCAGAGGATCGCCTGATAGGCCTCGATGGTCCAGGCATGGGGCGTGAACCAGCCCACCGTCTGCAGCCAGGGGGGCATCAGGAAGCGCGGCACCATGCTGCCCCCGATGGCCGCCAGGACCAGGATCACGAAGGTCGACAGCATCTGCGCCTGCTCGCGCGTGCGGCACAGCGAGACAAGTCCCAGCGCGACGCCCGCCGCGCAGGCCGACGCCGCCAGGGTGGTCGGCAGCCATAGCGCCAGGTGCGGGACCACCGCCACGCCGTAGACGACCTGGGCGGTGGCGAAGATCAGCACGGCCTGCGCCACGCCCTGGCCGACCAGGAACAGGAACTTGCCGCTGACCACCGGCCCCATGCCCGCCGTGCCGGCCAGCAGGCGGTCGGCCACGCCCGTGCTCTGCTCGTCCATCAGGCCCAGCGCGCCTTGCATCGCCGAGAACAGCGCGAACAGGATCATCACCGCCCCGGCGTAGTAGGCGATCACCCCGCCGCCGGTCTTGGCGTTCTTGATCGCCTCGCGCTCGAAGAAGCCGCCGTCGTCGTCGGTCGGGGTCTGGCGCATCAGCGCCGCGGCGCTGTCGGCGTTCTCGATCTGCTCGTCGGTGAAGCCGCCCAGGGCGGGCTCCAGCTGGGTGACCGTGCGGCGCAGGGTGACGTCCGGAAGAGCGTTGGCCAGCACCTGCTGCACCCGGGCCTGGGCCAGGGGCGCGGCCACCGCCCGGCTGGGATCGGCGATGATCAGGAACGGCTTGTCGGCCGAGGCCGGATCGGCCCGGATCACCAGGCCGGCGTCGGCCTGCCCGGCCTTGACCCGCCGCCGCACCGCTTCAGCCGTCGGCGCCAGCTCGGCGCGGACCTCGGGCGAGGCGACCAGGGCCGCCGCCAGCCGCCCGGAGTCCGCCGTGCGGGCCGTATCAGCCACGGCCAGCTTCAATTGGATGTCGTCGCCCGTCGTCCCGGCGAACACCGAGGAGAAAATCAGGAACACCAGCGGCGGCAGCAGGAAGGTCATCAGCAAGGCGCCGCGATCGCGCCAGAGGTCCAGCGCCATCACCCGCACCATGGCGGCGATCTTCCAGAGGGCTCCTCTTGCGAAAGCGAGCGTCACGCCGCCAGCTTTCGGTCGGCCACCAGGGTGAACAGATGGGCCAGGGACGGTTCGCGCACCCGGATCTCGCGCGGCGTCAGCCCCGCCTCGCGCAGCCGCCTGCCCAATCTTCCAGCCGCCGCGTAGCCGTCGGCTTCGAGCCGCGCCCACACCGTCGACCGGCTGGTGCGCTCCAAGCCCTCGGCGATCAGACGGGCCTCGTCGGCGGCGTCGATCTCGTGGCCCAGATGGACCTGGACTTCCATCCGCTCGCCAAACGCCTCGGCGATCAGCGCATGGGGCTCGCCCTCCAGCACCAGCCGGCCCTCGCTCAGGAAGCCGACCCGGTCTGCCAGGGCGTCGGCCTGGTCGAGGTCATGAGTGGTCATCAGCACGGCCACGCCCACGTCGCGCAGCCCCCGGATCACCGCGTCCACCGCCTCGCGGGCGTCCAGGTCCACCCCGACGGTCGGTTCGTCCAGGATCAGTAGGCTGGGCTGGTGGACGATGGCGGCGGCGATGTTGGCCCGGCGCTTGTAGCCGCCCGACAGGTGCTTGATCGGCACATGGGCGCGATCGAGCGTGCGGGTCAGCTCCAGGGCGCGGGTCACGGCCGCCGCCAGGCCGGCGCGCGGCACGTCGGCCAGGGCGGCGAAGGTCTGGATGTTCTCGGCCACCGTCAGGTTCGGATAGAGGGCGATCTCCTGGGGAACCAGGCCCAGGCCGGACCGTGCGCCCGCCACGCGAGTGGGGTCGAGCCCCTTGACCAGGACCACGCCCTGGTCGGGCCGGATGCGTCCGCAGATGGCGCGGATCAGGGTGGTCTTGCCCGCCCCGTTGGGGCCCAGAAGCGCATAGATCTCGCCGGGACGCAGCACCAGGTCGACGCCGCGCAAGGCGGGCTTGCCGCCATAGGCGTGGACCGCGCCGCTCACGGTCAGGACGGGGGCGGCGACGACGAGGTCCGGCGAAACGGGTTCGGCGGTCACGCCGCCGCCTTGCGCCGCGCGAACAGGTCGCCAACGTAGCGGCTCAGCAGGTCGCCGCAGCCGACCTGGGCCAGGGCTCCCGAGGCCTTGGCCAGATGCTCCTCCATGACCTGGCGGGCGCCGGCGGTTCCCAGGGTCGAGACCACCGTGGCCATGGCCGCGTCCTTGCCGACATCCTTGCCGGCCGTCTCGGGCGAGGCCTGGGCGTCGATCAGGTCGTCGCGGATCTGGAAGGCCAGGCCGACGTGGCGCGCGAAGACGCCCATCGCCTCGACCGCCTCTTCGGGCGCCCCGGCCACCAGCGCCCCGCCCTGGGCCGCGGCGATGATCAGCACCCCGGTCTTCTCGTGATTGAGACGGTCCAGGGCGGTCGGGTCCCGCAGCTGGTCGCGGTCGAACAGGTCGCGGGCCTGACCGGCGATCAGGCCCGAAAAGCCCACCGCCTGGGCCGCGCGGCCGGCCAACTCGGCGCGCAGCGGCGCAGGCAATCCCCGGTCGGCGGCGATCACCGCATAGGCCTGGTTCAGCAGGCCCACCCCGGCCAGGATCGCCGTGGCCTCGTCGAAGGCGCGGTGGATGGTCGGCAGGCCGCGCCGCAGGCCCGCATCGTCCATCGCCGGCAGATCGTCCAGGATCAGCGAGGCGGCATGAATCATCTCGAACGCGCAGCCCACGTCCAGCGCCGCCCCCTCGGGCGCGCCGAGCTCGGCGGCGGCCAGCAGGGTCAGCATCGGGCGAAAGCGCTTGCCGGGGGCCAGCAAGCTGTAGCGGACCGCCTCGACCAACCGGTCGGGCGCCGAACCCGCGGGCGGCGCCAGTTCGGCCAGCCGCCGGTCCACCCCGGCGCGCAGGGCCTCGACTCTCTGGAGAAAGGCGGCTTGGTCGTCCATCTCGTGGGTCGCGACCATATTGTCCACCCCGGCGCGGGCGCCCTCATTTGAAGGCGCCTCCGGCGGGCGTCAACCGAAAGGTCCTCGCCCAAAATGCGAGGAGGGCGGACGAGCGCCGATCAGCCGCGACAGAAGCTGAAGAAGCGCTTGATGTCCGCCCGCTCGGCCGCCGTGCGGGCGTCCTGGGCATAGACCTTGTCCTCGACCTGGCTGATCAGGCCGGTGTTCTCGAAGGCGGCCAGCACGGCGTCGGCCAGGGGGATCTCGCCGACCGCGTCCAGGCCGTCGGAAATCTCGGACGGGGTCAGCTTGGCGGCGTACCGGCCCTGGGCCTTGCCGGACCGGAAACTCGCCGTGCCGTTTCCTGGCCTGCCCTTGGACAGGGTCGTGTGAAAACCCACGGCGGGCGCCTTGCGGCGGCACGAGAAGATGATCCCGACCACGTCGCTGTCGGGCAGTCCATAGGCCAGCCGCTTGTCGTTCTCGGGCGTGCCGAAGTAGTTCCACTTCATGCCGTCCGGGGCCCGCGCGGTCTTCTGAGCGGTCATCGAGACCGGCGGCGCGGTCGTCGAGCACGCGCCCAGCACCAGCGCGCTCGCCGCCAGCGGCAGCCACAACCCTTGACGCTTCATCGCCCGTCCCCGTTCAGCCCGTCGCCGATCTAACCCGGTTCGCGCCGATTGGCGACCGGGCCCTGGCTCCGAATGCGCCCATGGACGGGCCGGGCCACGCAAGGCAGGGTGGAGCCCGCTGGCCGGGGCGGCGTTCAGGAGTGATGTTCGCGATGTCGTTGAAGCCTTTCCCCCTCGCCGCCCTCGGCCTGGTCGCCGCGCTGAGCGCCTGCGACCGCAAGCCCGCCC
>NZ_JBAPVS010000277.1:0-5090 GCF_049283275.1 Caulobacter sp.
CGTATAGAGAGAGTCATTTGAGCTTACTCGTCGTGTCGTTAAGCCGACTTAAAAGGCCCGTTAGGCAAGCTTTCCCCTTGAAGACTCAGGCTTCCTTGGGCAAAGGTCGCACGCGTGCCGGTCCTGCCTCCCCAGGATCGCTTTGACGCGTCGGGGATATCGATGATCAAGTCCGAACTCATCGCCAGGCTCGCGAACGAGAATCCGCACCTGACTCAGAAGGACGTCGAGCGCGTCGTCGGCGTCATTCTTGAACGCATGATCGGTTCGCTCGAAGAGGGCGGTCGCGTGGAGTTGCGCGGCTTCGGCGCCCTGTCCGTGCGTTCGCGCCCGGCCCGCGCCGGCCGCAATCCTCGCACCGGCGAGACCGTCGATGTGCGGGCCAAGCATGTGCCGTTCTTCAAAAGCGGCAAGGAACTGCGCGGCCGCCTGAACGCCGACGAATAGGGCCGTTCCAAGCGCTTGACCCGAGAGGGACAACGCGCTCAGCCTTTCCGACCCCCGGTTGGAAGAGGCCCAGCATGAGCATCGTCAAGGAATTCCGCGAGTTCATCGCCCGCGGCAACGTTATCGACCTGGCCGTCGGCGTGATCATCGGCGCGGCCTTCAACTCGATCGTCAAGAGTCTGGTCGATCAGGTGATCATGCCGCCGATCGGCTTGGCGATGGGCGGGCTGGATTTCTCCAAACTGCAATGGGTGCTCAAGCCTGAGGACCCGGCCACCGAAGCGGTCGAGCTGGTGGCGATCCAGTACGGCGCCTTCATCAACACCGTGATCCAGTTCCTGATCGTGGCCATGGTGGTTTTCCTGCTGGTCAAGCTGGTCAACCAGGTCCGCCGCGCGGACGCCGCCGCGCCGGAGGCGCCGCCGGCTCCGACGCCCCAGGAAAAGCTGCTGACCGAGATCCGCGATCTGTTGGCCAAGCCGAAGGCCTGAAGGGGCCGTCAGGCGGCGGCGGGTTCTTCCGGCGGCGTCTGTTCGGGTTCCAGTTCGATCGACTCGCCAGGCTTGAGGCCGCACGCCAAGAGGCTGGACCACACCGTCTCGGCGCTTTCGGCGAAGCGGAAGAGTTCAAGGTCCGAGGCGTTGATCATGCCGTGCTCGACCAGGGCTTCGAAATTGACCACCGAACGCCAATAGGCCTCGTCGAACAGCACGATGGGAATGCGCGGGGCCTTGTCGGTCTGGCGCAGGGTCAGGATCTCGAACAGCTCGTCGAAGGTGCCGAAGCCGCCGGGGAACACCACCAGGGCGTTGGCCCGCATCGCCAGGTGCATCTTGCGCATGGCGAAATAGTGGAAGCGGAACGACAGGTCCGGCGTGGCGTAGGGATTGGGCCGCTGCTCGTGCGGCAGGGTGATGTTGAAGCCGACCGACGGAGCGCCCGCGTCCCAGGCCCCGCGATTGGCCGCCTCCATCACGCCCGGCCCGCCGCCGGTGGCGATGACGTTGTCGCGCACCCCGTCGGTGGCGCGGATGGCCCCGCCGCGCTCGGAGGCGATGGCGCCGAACCGCCGGGCCTCGGCATACCAGCGCGCCTGCTGGCCGGGGCCGTCCTCGCGGACCCGGGCGCTGCCGAACACCACGATGGTGGAGCGCACGCCCCAGGCCCGCAAGGCTTCGTCGGCCTTGGCGAACTCCAGCAGGAACCGCACGCCCCGCATCGACTCGCCCAGCAGGAAGTCCTGGTCCAGCGCCGCCAGGCGGTAGGAGGGCGAGGCGATCTGGGCCTCGCTTTTCGGGTCGGCCTGGGGGTCTTCGGTCACGCTGCTACTTCGTCTTCCTGAGGGTGGGGTTGTCGAGATCCAACTGGTCGATCGGGATCTGCACGGCGGCCGGCAGGGCCATCTTGACGCCCTCGCCCATGGTCTTGCTGTCGCCGACCACGATGATGCTGGTCTGGGCCGGGTCGAACACGGCCTTGGAGAAGGCCTGGACGTCGGCGGCGCTGACCGCCTCGACCTTGCCGGTATAGGTCTGGATTTCGTTCAACGGGACGCCGTAGATCGCCAGGTTGCCCAGGATGTCGGCCAGGCCGCCCGAGGTGCCCAGGTCGCGGCCGAAGTCGCCGACCAGCACCGACTTGCGCGCCGCCAGTTCGGGCCCCGAGGCCGGTTCGGCGGCCAGGCGGGTCAGTTCGTCCTTGATCAGACCCACCACCTGGGCGGCGGACTCGTTCTTGGTCTGGACGGTGGCCGTGAAGCCGCCGATGGCCGCGCGCGGCGACAGGCTGGAGCCGGCGCCGTAGGACAGGCCGCGCTTGATGCGGATCTCCTGGTTCAGGCGCGAGGAATAGCCGCCGCCCAGCACGCCGTTGGCGACCAGGCCCGCATAGTACCGCGGGTCGGCGCGCAGGATGGCGGGCTTGGTCACCACGACCGCGGCCTGGCCGGTGCCGGGCAGGTCGACGATGACGTTCTTGGCCGTGTAGCGCGTCGGACCCTTGACCGGGGCCGGCGGCGGACCGGCGGGCTTGGCCCAGCCCCCGAACGCCTTTTCCGCCAGGGTGAAGCCCTGCTCGGGGGTCAGGTCGCCGGTCAGCACCAGGATGGCGTTGTCGGGACGCCAGTTGGCGGCGTGGGTCTTGACCAGGGCGTCGCGCTGGATCTTCGGCAGCGAGCCGGGGGTGCCGCCCGCGACATGGCCGTAGCCCGAGCCGGCATAGATCACGGTCGGCACGACGAAGCCCGCGACCGCGCCGGGGCGCTGATAGCTGACCGACAGGCCGTCCAGGGTCTCGGCCTTCACGCGCTCCAGCTCGTCGGCCTTGAAGGTCGGGTTCTGGGCGACGTCGGCCATGATCGCCAGGGCCTGCGGGGCCTTGTCGGCGATGACGCTGAGGGTCAGGGACGAGGCTTCCCAGCCCGAACCGGCCTCCAGGTCGGCGCCCAGGGCCTCGGTGGCGGCGGCCACCTGGGTGGCGGTGCGGGTCTTGGTGCCCTCGGTCAGAAGCTCGGCGGTCAGGCTGGAGACCCCGGCCAGGCCGGCCGGGTCGGCGCCCGAGCCGCCGCGCACGGTCAGGTCGGCGGTGATCAGCGGCAGGTCGCTGGACTTGGCGACGATGACCCGCAGGCCGTTGGCCAGGGTCTTCTCGACCGGCGAGGGCAGGATCGGCGACACCGGGGCGCTGGGGGTCGGCGGCGCGACGCGTTCGGCTTCCGGCGCCAGCATGGTGACGGGGCCGCTATAGGTCACCGACGGCGTCGGCTTGGGAGCCTCGAACGGGTCCTTGGCGCCGGCCGGCTTGGACGATTCCGGCAGGTAGCGGACCGTCACCTTGCGGTCGTCGGCCAGGTACTTGGCGGCTACGCGCTGGACGTCGGCGGCGGTCACCGCCTGCAGGGCGGCCAGGTCGGTGTTGGCCCGCTCGGCGTCGCCCTCGGTGCGCAGGGCGTAGCCCAGGGCGAAGGCTCGGCCGTCGATGGTCTCGCGGCCGCGCACGGCGTCGGCCAGCAGGCCGGTCTTGGCCTCGGCCAGTTCGGCGGCGGTGGGAGGCGTGGTGCGCAGCTTGGCGACCTGGGCGTTCAGCGAGGCCTCGCCCTGCTCCACCGTCTTGCCGCCGGCCATGATGGCGCCGACGTAGAACATGCCCGGCTGGGCGTTGGTGCTGGTCGAGGAGAAGATCGTCTGGGCGATCTGCTGGTCATAGACCAGGCTGTTGTAGAGGCGCGACGACTTGCCGGCCGACAGGACGGCGTCCAGCACGGCCAGGGCCGGGGCGTCCGGATCGGCGGCGGTCGGGGCCTGCCAGGTCATGGCCACGCCCGGCAGCGGGACGTTGGGGCCGTAGGTGGTGATGGTCTTGGAGGCGGTGCGCGGCGGCTCGACCACCGTGACCTGCTTGATGGGCGTGGCGGGGGTCTTCAGCGGCGCGAAATACTGATCGATCCAGGCGTTGAGCTGGGCCTCGTCGAAATTGCCGACCACGATCAGGGCGGCGTTGTCGGGGCGATAATAGGCCTGGTGGAAGGCCCGCACATCATCGACCGTGGCGGCGTCCAGCTCCTCGATCGAGCCGATGCCCGGGCGCTTGTAAGGGTGGTCGGCGAACGAGGCCTGGGTGATGTAGAGGTTGAAGAACCGACCGTAGGGATTGGCCAGCACCCGCTGGCGCAGCTCTTCCTTGACGACGTCGCGTTCGGATTTGAACACCGCATCGTCGATGACCAGCGAGCCCAGGCGCTCGGCCTCGGCCCACAGCAGGCGCTGCAGATGGTTGGCCGGCACCACCTCGTAATAGTTGGTGAAGTCGTCGTAGGTGGAGGCGTTGTTGAAGCCGCCGACGTCCTCGGTCAGTCGATCGAAGAACTCGTTGGGCATGTTGCGCGTCGATTTGAACATCAGGTGTTCGAACAGGTGCGCAAAGCCCGAGCGGCCTTCCGGATCGTCCTTGCTGCCGACGCCGTACCAGACCTGCACCGTCACGTTGGGCGTGGTCGCGTCCCGCGAGGTGTAGACCTTCATGCCGTTGGCCAGGGTCCGCTGCTTGTAGACGATCGGCGGCACCGCCACGCCCGACGCCGCTGAGGCCGCCGCCGGAGCCGGCTTGGTCTGAGCCTGGGCCGGCGGAGCCATCGTCAGAGAGGTCAGGGCGGTGGTCGAAAGGGCCAGCGCCACGAGGGCGGCCTTGGCGGCGGGACGGATCATGAGGACGACGCTCCGAAAGCTTTAGGGCGCGACCCTAGCATCCGGGTCGAAGGCGCCAAGCTACGGTCTTGTCATGAAAGGCGGCCGGCATAGCCGAAGATCACGCCCAGCCATGGATGGGCGACCAGGATGCGGAAACGGTAGACGCCGTCGTCGCGGGCGTAGCTGCGCGACCGGATACGCGGGGCCCAGGCGCCGGGGAGGGGGATCGGCCCCAGTCGCCAGCGCCGAAAGACAAAGGCGAAGCCGCCGGGGCGAGGCGCGAGCGCGAAGCGGAAGGTGAGCATCCCGACCGTTTCCTCGAAGGCCGTTCGATCGTCCTTGGCGCGGGCCAGGGTCGAGGCGAAGCGTCGGGGGCCGAATCGGCGGGTCCAGCGCTCGCCGGTCTGGTCGGGCGCGATGGTGACGAAGGTCTCGTGCGGACCGGGCGAGGGCAGGCCC
>NZ_JBAPVS010000278.1:0-39972 GCF_049283275.1 Caulobacter sp.
CGCCCGGCGAGCGCGTTCCGGTCGACGGCCGGGTCGAGGCAGGCCTGTCCGAACTCGACAACGCCCTGATCACCGGCGAGACCGCCCTGGCGCCCGTGGGCGTGGGGTCGGCGCTGCACGCGGGCGCCCTGAACCTGACCGGCCGCCTGGTCGTCCTCGTCACCGCCCGCAGCGAGGACTCCACCCTGGCGGCGATCGCGCGGCTGATGGAGGCCGGCGCCCAGAGCCGCTCGGCCTATGTGCGGTTGGCCGACAAGGCCGCCGCCCTCTACGTGCCGATCGTGCATTCGGCCGCGGCCCTGACCTTCCTGGCGTCCTGGGCCCTGGGCCTGGGCCCGCGCGAAGCCTTGCTGCGGGCGGCCGCCGTGCTGATCATCACCTGTCCCTGCGCCCTGGGCCTGGCCGTTCCGGCCGTGCAGATCGCCGCCAGCGGCCGGCTGTTCCGCAAGGGCGTGCTGGTCAAGTCGGGCGCGGCGCTGGAGCGCCTGGCCGAGGTGGACCACGTGGTGTTCGACAAGACCGGCGTGCTGACCGCCGGCCAGCCCCGGCTGATCGACGCCCCCAGCCACCTGGTCGCCATGGCCGCGCCCCTGGCGCGCGCTTCGCGCCATCCGCTGGCCCGGGCCCTGGCGGCCCAAGCCGGCCTCGGTCCGGTCGCCAACGACTGTGTGGAGACGCCCGGACAAGGCGTTGAGGGGCTGATCGACGGACGGCGCGCCCGCCTGGGCCGCGCGTCGTTCGTCGGCGTCGCCCAGGGCGCGCGGGAGACTGAGCTGTGGTTCGGCTTCGTCGACGACGCCGTCAAGATCCGGTTCGCCTTCGAGGACCAGCCCCGCGCCGACGCGGCGGCCGCCATCGCCGCGATCCGCGACCTGGGTCTGAGCGTGGAGATCCTGTCAGGCGATCTGGAAGAACCGGTGGGCCAGGTCGCCCGGGCCGTGGGCGTCCAGGCTTGGCGCGCGGGCCTGACGCCGTTCGAAAAGGCCGCCGTCATCGATCGCCTGAAGGCCGAGGGGCGCAAGGTGCTGATGGTCGGCGACGGCCTGAACGACGCGGCGGCCCTGGCCAAGGCCCATGCCTCCATGGCCCCCGGAGCCGCCGTCGACGCCGCCCAGAACGCCGCCGACCTGGTGTTCACCGGCGACGAACTCGGCGCGGTCGCCCAGGCCATCGTCGTCGCGCGCACCGCCCGTCGGCGCGCCCTGGAGAATTTCGGCTTCTCGGCGCTCTACAACCTCATCGCCGGACCGGCCGCCATGCTAGGCTTGATCAATCCGTTCATCGCCGCCCTGGCCATGTCCGGATCCTCGATCACGGTGCTGCTCAACGCCGTGCGTCCAGCCTTGGGTGAGAAGAGGCGCCGATGAACATCATTCTCTTCCTCGCGCCGGCCTCGCTGGCCCTGGGCGCCCTGGGCCTGGCCGCCTTCCTCTGGACGATGCGGGCGGGCCAGTACGACGACCCCAAGGGCGACGCCGAGCGCATCCTCTATGACCATCTCGAAGATCTTCCGCCGGCCGCGAAGTCCCCGCCCCGGTCCGAGTGATCCGGCTCGACGCGCGGTCAATAGGCGCCCCGCGATTTGACATCGGACCATCGCGTCCCCACCTAACTGTCACCGAGCGCGGAAAGATCGCGCCGGACGCCTGACCACAGGCTCGTCGCTTCCAGGCTCGCGCTCAGCGCCAATCGCCTGGAGTTACGTGGAAGGTCCCCACCGCCATGCCCTTTTCAGATCGGCCGTAAGACGGCCAGCGTCGCTTTAGGCCACGCACGATCCTGATTGGGGACGCGGCTTCCTTCCGAAGCTTCCGGTCTTCACCAAACGCCCGCGCCCCATGGCGCGCGCCTGCCGAGCCCCAGCAAGCCGCGCTTTGCAGCGCCGGCCAAGGCTCGAGACAAATCCAGAAAGCCAATACGACTATGTTTTCCACCCAAACCCAATCCACCCGAGCCCTGCCCGCGATCTACGTGACCGAGGCCGACTTCGAGATCCTGTCCAACCTGGCCGACGCCGCGGCCGGCCGCGCGCCAGGCGGCCGCGTGCTGGCCGACGAAATGGCCCGCGCCGTGATCGTCGAGCCCGATGAGGCGCCGCGGCCGTTTGTCCGCATCGGCTCGCGGGTCGCGTTCCAGGACCTGTCCAACGATCAGACCCGCATCGTCCATATCAGCCTGCCGCGCGACGCCAGCATCGACGACAACCGCATTTCGGTGCTCAGCCCCGTGGGCGCGGCCCTGATCGGCCTGACGGCCGGCGAGGCCTTCCACTGGACCGATCCCGAAGGCCGGGCGCGCGGCGTCCGCGTGCTGGCGGTCCAGGACTGAAAATGGTTGTCATCCCGGACAAGCGCGCAGCGCGCCGATCCGGGATCGATGCCCGAGCGCATGCGCTTCCGGCGGTCCCGGATCTTCGCCTCGCTACGCCTGGGATGACAGCCTAAGGGACGTCGCTCTCCACGAACGCCTTAAGCCGCCCCAACGTCTCGTCCCACTGGCGCGAGACGCCGTCGAGATAGGCGCGCGCCTCGTCCAGCGTTTCCCGCCGGGCGGCAAAGCGGCTCTCGCGGCCGACCTTCAGGCTGGCCACCAGGCCGGCGTCCTGCAGCACATGCAGGTGCTTGGTGATCGCCTGACGGGTCAGGGCGGTGTCGACCGACAGGGCCGCGATCGACCGCGCCTGGCCGTCGCCCAGCTTGCTCAGCAACGACAGGCGCGTGCGGTCACCCAGGGCCGCGAAGATCGGCGCGGGATCGAGGGTCGCGAGCTCAGGATTCAACATGGGCCTTGATGTTCTGAGCCTGCTGCGTCCAGCCCCCGTCGTTCATCCGGAGGGCCTCCTCGCGGCGGTGGGCGGGCACCTTGTCGAAGCCGGACTCGATGATCGTCAGCCGCGTGCCGGCCCCGGCGGGTTCGAGCAGGAACTCGACCAGGGTCGGCTCCTCCTTGTCGTAGTCGACGTCGGGATCGACGCCGTAGGGATGCCAGGTGAAGGCGAAACGCCTGGGCGGCTCGATGGCCACCACCGTCGCCTTCCAGGTCAGGTGCTCGTAGCCGGGATAGCCGATCTTGCCGCGCGCCTCTTGGCCGACGACGAACGGCGCCTCCAGCTCGACCCTGAACCAGGTCCCGAACTCCTTGTGGTCGCTGATGGCGCGCCAGACGCGCTGGATCGGCGCGTTCAGGTCGATGGTCTTCTCGATGCGATCGGTCATGATGAGCAATCTCCTGGTTGCCTATTCATGACTCCAAGAGGCGGTATAGGCAACCAGGAGGTTGCCATTTAAATCCTCTTTCCCGGCGAGGCCGGGACCCAGATCCCATGGCGGTCTGGCGGGCTGGAAGAGCTCAGGGCTCTTGGCGTCAGCTGCTTAGCCATTCCATCTGGATCCCGGCCTTCGCCGGGAAGAGCGGGTTTTGAAGAGGTTTAGTCCTTATCCTCCGCCACCGGATCGGCCGCGGTGACCGCGCCGTCCTTGTTGGTGTCGTGGGTGACGAACATCCGCCAGCCGGAATAGTCGAACTCGGCCAAGGTGATGCCGCCGCTCTTGTCGGTGTCGAGCACGCCGAAGCGCACATCAGCCTGGCGCAGTTGACGCACGCCCTCCTCCTCCTTCTTCTCGGCCGTGTCGGTCGAGGCGGCCAGGCGCTTGGTCAGGCGGGCGGTGAACTCGCCGACATATTCGTCTTGCGAGAGGGCGCCGTTCTTGTCGGCGTCGATGCCGGCGAACTGCTTCTCGCGGCCGGCCTTGAACTCGTCCTTGCTGACCGAGCCGTCGCCGTTGAGGTCCTGCTCCTTGATGAAGGTGTCGCGGGCGTGCGAGGCGGCGAAGGCGGGGGCGGCCACACAGAGAGCGGCGGCGGCCAGGAAAGCGATCTTGGTGTTCATCGAGCTGTTCTTTCTCAGCGCAGGGATTCGAAGGTCAGGGCGTAGGTGTAGGAATGGCCGACCGGATCGGCGGCGGTCGGGGCGACCCGGTGGCGGGCCTGGATCTGGTAGACGCCCGAGCGGACGACCTTGACCGTGAAGCGGCCCTGGTCATCGCTGGTCAGGGTGATCGGCGGGGTCTTGGTGTCGGCATAGCGGTCGTCGCCGGCGTTCAGGGTGACAGCCTGGCCCTTGACCGGCTTGCCGTCGAACAGCACCACGAACTTGGCGTCCTGGCCGGTGAAGATGCTGCTGGGATGGGTGACGGCCACGAACTCCAGGCCCTTGCCGACCGGAGCCAGGGCTGTCGTGTTCGGCGCGCCGCGCGTCACATAGACGTCGGCCATGGTCAGGCTTTGCATGTCGACCGGGGTAGTCCCGGCGGGGGCCTTGCTGGGATCTTCCAGGAACGCCCACTCGCCCTTGACCAGCACGGCCTTGGCGGTGCGGCCGGTGCGCTGGCCCGTCGTGATGCGATAGGTGCCAGGCTTGTCGGTTGTCACCTCGACCAAGGCCAGTTCGCGCAGGTTGGTGGCGGTCAGCGGGCTGCGCGCCCCGTCCGGCCCGACCACCGCCCAGGCGTCGGACTTCATCGCCACCTCGGGGCTGAAGAAGCTTTCGGTGAACGAGCCCTGCACCGTCACCAGCTTGCGGTCGGTGACGTCGAAGGTGCTGGGCAGCAGATAGGGCGAGTGAGCCTGGGCCGCGTCGGCCAGGGCCCCGGCGAACGCCACGCCGACCGCGAAGGCGGCGAAGGAAAGTGAGCGGCGCATGGGCGAAATCTCCGGATTCGATAAAGCTTCGCCGAAAGCCTTAATGATAGTGATTCTAAGAATCAATCTCATTTAGCTTGACCAAGCCGTTCGATGGCCGTAGCTCGGCCCCAACGAGATGCGAATGGTTCGCATCTATAGAACCAGACCCGGGGGTCTTCGATGTCTCGCTCCAAGCTTGCCAAGCTCACCTGCTTCGCGGCGGCTTCCGCCACCGCCCTGCTCTGCGCACAGGCCGCGTTTGCCGCCGACGCCACGGCCGACGCCGCCGTTGAGCTGGACAGAGTGACCATCACCGCCACCCGCTCGGAGAAGAAGCTGCAGGACGCCCCGGTGACCGCCAGCGTCATCACCGACCAGGAGATCGAGGACGGGCTGGTCAAGGACATCAAGGACCTGGTCCGCTTCGAGCCGGGCGTCTCGGTGCGCAGGGCCCCCGCCCGCTTCACCGCCGCCGGCGCCTCGACCGGCCGCGACGGCAATTCGGGCTTCAACATCCGTGGGCTGGAAGGCAACCGCGTGCTGGTCCTAGTGGACGGCGTGCGCGTGCCCGACGGCTACGCCTTCGGCGCCCAGAACATGGGGCGCGGCGACTATGTCGATCTGGACACCCTGAAGTCGGTCGAGATCGTGCGCGGTCCGGCCTCGGCCCTCTATGGCAGCGACGGCCTGGCCGGTTCGGTCAACTACTTCACCAAGGATCCGTCCGACCTGCTGACGTCGGGCAAGGCCTTCAGCCTGCGCGGCCGCGTCGGCTACGCCTCGGCCGACGAGAGCTGGACCGAAAGCCTGACCGCCGCCGGACAGTCCGGAAGCTGGGAGGGCCTGATCGCCTACACCCGCCGCGACGGCGAGGGCCAGAAGACGGCCGGGACCAACGACTCCGCCAACACCGACCGCACCACCGCCAATCCCGAGGACAACCAGTCCAACGCCGTGCTGGCCCGCGTGGTCTACACCCTGAACGACCAGAACCGCTTTCGACTGACCTACGACCACCTGGACAGCGACGTCTCCTGGAACGTGCTGAGCGCCATCGCCAAGCCGCCCCTGGCCGCGACCAGCGTTCTGGGCCTGACCGCCTTCGACGAGATGCAGCGCGACCGCGTCAGCTTCGACCACCGCTTCAACGGCGGCCAGGGCGTGATCCAGTCGGCCCAGACCACGCTTTACTACCAAAACAGCACCACCCGGCAGTATTCGGCCGAGAACCGCAACACCGCCGCCGACCGCATCCGCGACGCCACCTTCGACAACGAGGTCTGGGGCGCGGCGCTGGAGCTGCACAGCGACGCCGTGATCGGCGGCGTGACCCACAAGTTCGTCTGGGGCGGCGACGCCTCGATCACCCGCCAGGAGGGCGTGCGCGACGGCACGGTCCCGCCGGCCGGCGAGGTGTTCCCCACCCGCGCCTTCCCGACCACCGACTACACCCTGGCCGGCGCCTATGCGCAGGACGAGATCGCCTTCGGTCCGGTGACCTTCTACCCGGCCGTGCGCTTCGACTACTACAAGCTGGAGCCCAAGACCGACGCCCTGTTCACCGCCAATGCGCCGGCCAGCCAAAGCGACAGTCACGTCTCGCCCAAGCTGGGCGTGGTGTGGAAGGCCTCCGACCTGGTGACGGTGTTCGCCAACGCGGCGGCCGGCTTCAAGGCCCCCTCGCCGTCGCAGGTCAACAACGGCTTCGCCAACCTGGTGTCCAACTACATGTCGGTGTCCAACCCCGACCTGAAGCCTGAGACCAGCGAGACCTTCGAACTGGGCTTGCGCCTGAACCGTCCGACCTGGAACGCCAGCGTCACCGGCTTCACCGGCAAGTACGACGACTTCATCGAGCAAGTGCAGGTGCGCGGCGCGTTCACCCCCACCAACCCGGCGGTCTACCAGTACATCAACCAGTCCAAGGCCGAGATCAGCGGCGCCGAGGCCCGGTTCGTCACCGAACTGGGCGGCGGCTTCACCTTGCAGGGCGCGGCGTCCTACGCCCGAGGCAATTCGGAGAACGCCGGCAAGAAGGCGCCGCTGGTCACGATCGACCCGGTCAAGTTGGTGGCGGGCCTGTCGTACCGCGAACCGGCCGGCCGGTTCGGCGGGGCGCTCAACGCCGTCCACTCGGCCAAGGAATCGACAGGTCGCTCGGGCGTCAGCTGCAGCGTCACCACGGGCACGCCGCCCAAGACCTACGCCGGGCCGGACTACTGCTGGATGCCCAAGGACTTCACGGTGTTCGACCTGACCGCCTACTGGAACGTCACCGACAACGTCACCCTGCGCGGCGGCGTCTTCAACATCACCGGCCAGACCTACGCCTGGTGGAGCGACGTGCGCGGCGTGGCCGACAACGCCACCGTCAAGGACGCCTACACCCAGCCCGACCGCAACTACGCCGTCTCGCTGGCGGTGAAGTTCTAGGCGGGACCTTCAGCCCCGTGCGTGGTCCTTGTCCTTCGACAAGCTCAGGATGAGGACCAGTCCAGGCTCGGCGGAAACAAGCCTCATGCTGAGCCTGTCGAAGGACGAGGTTTTCGCCCGCGCCCATCGACCGCCACGAAACCTTCCAGCCGGGATATCCCCTTCGACCGGCTTGAAGCACGGGTCGCGATCATGTCGGTGATCGCGGCCCGTTTTCGTTGCGGGCCGGCGTTTTTGTAAAGGCTCTGTCAGAACAATGCGTCTTGGTCCCGCTCTGGAGGTGGACTACGACCCCTGCATGGACGCCAAGACCTCCGCCGAGCGCTACATCCTGATCCTGCAATGCCCCGATCGTAAGGGCGTGGTCGCCGCCGTGTCCGGCTTCCTGGCCGGTAACGACGCCTCGATCGTCGAGAGCAGCCATTTCAACGACGGCCTGGCCGACCAGTTCTATATGCGCACGGTCTTTCGTCCGGACGGCGCCATGCCGGGGATCGACGCGTTGCGCCGGGGCTTCGAGCTTATCGCCAAGCGCTTCGGCATGACCTGGGCCCTGCATGACGCGGGCGCCAAGCCCCGGGTGCTGATCGCGGTCTCCAAGTTCGGCCACTGCCTGTTCGACCTGTTGCACCGCTGGCGCGCCGGCCTGTTGCCCGTCGAGATCGTCGGGGTGGTGTCCAACCACGAGGACATGCGCTCGTTCACCGAATGGAGCGGCCTGCCCTATTTCCACCTGCCGACCACCAAGACCAACAAGGCCGAGCAGGAGGAAGCCTTCCTTACGCTGGTCGATGACCTGAACGTCGATCTGGTGGTGCTGGCCCGCTACATGCAGATCCTGTCGCCGGCCTTGTGCGCGCGGCTGTCGGGGCGGTGCATCAACATCCACCACTCGTTCCTGCCCAGCTTCAAGGGCGCCAAGCCCTACCACCAGGCCTTCGAGCGTGGGGTGAAGATCATCGGGGCCACGGCCCACTACGTGACGACCGACTTGGACGAGGGGCCGATCATCGAGCAGGGCGTCCACCGCGTGGACCACAGCCACACCCCCGACGACTTGGTGACCCTGGGCCGCGACGTCGAGTGCACCGTGCTGGCCCGCGCGGTCACCTGGCACGTCGAGCACCGCGTGCTGATCGCCGGCGTCAAGACGGTGGTGTTCGCCTAGGCCGCCGACGGACCGACACCCGCGCTACAGCAGGATGTCGGCCGAGGTGAGCGTGCCGGTGACCTTCAGGGCGATCATGAAGTCCGCCAGCCCGTCGCCGTTCACGTCGCCTGAGACATGGTAGTAGCCCGACGCGTCCGGGGCTGCGACGATCAGCTGACCCGCCACGCTGGAGAAGCTGGTCACCACCGAGAAGGCGTCGTTGGCTCCCGTCGCCGCATTGGCGTCGATGCCGGTCAGGCTCAGCTTGTCGCCCTCGGCCTGGCTGAAATCGAAGATCAGGTCCTGACTGAACATCCCGCTGTCCGCCGGGGCGTTGTAGACGAACGTGTCCGCCCCCGCGCCGCCGATCATGAAGTCGGCTCCACCGGCGCCGGTCAGGGTGTCGTTCCCGTCAAGCCCGTAGAGGATGTCGTTGCCGCCGGCCCCGACGACCGTGTCGGCGATGTTCTGGGCGGTGCTGTCGCCGACCATGGTGAAGGCCTGGGTCGCTCCGCCGCTGCCGATGATGTCGCTGGCCTGCAAGGTCGTGCCCGAGACGGTGATGACCGACTGGAAGTTCCCGGCGCCGTCCGGGGCTGAGTAGATGAAGGTCGTCCCGGAGAAGCGCGCGATGGTGATCTTGCCGCCGTCGATCGCCGAGATGTCGATCTTGTCCTCGTTCGGCGTGAAGCCGATGACGCTGTCATAGGCGCTGAAGTTCGAATTCGTGGTCGAGTCGTACATGAAGGTGTCGTGCGCACTGCCGCCGTACATGATGTCGGCCCCGTCGCCGCCGGCCATGGTGGAGTCGGTCGTCCCGCCCACCAGAACGTCGTCCCCGCTTCCGCCCGACAGGCTGTCGCTGCTGCCGCCGCCACCGCCACCGGCGCCGTCGTCTCCGAACATCGAGAAGGTGACGTGGTTGCTGACGATCAGGTCCGAGGTCCGAATTTCGCCGAAGACCTGCACGACGCTCGAATTTCCCAGCGTGCCGAAATAGATGAAGGTGCAGGCGCCGAAGCGCGCGAGGATGACGATGCCGTCGTCCGCCGCCGCGATGTTCAGCTTGTCCTGGCCGGTCTGGAAGTCGGTGATCACATCCCAATGCAGGATGGGAGAGTGGCCATCGTCGTAGACGAAGGTGTCCGCGCCCGCCCCGCCCGAGAGGATGTCGCCGCCCCCGTTGCCGTAGATGGTGTCGGCGCCCCCCGAACCGTTGATGATGTCGGCGCCCGATCCGCCGAGCAGAACATCGCCGCCGGCCGAGCCGTTGATCGTGAAGCCCAGATTGGCCACACCGGTGACGATGTCGGCCACCTCCAGCCCCTGGCCCAGCGACCTGATCTGACCTTCCGCCGTGCCGTCCCCGTTCAGGTCGATGGACAGGGTCCTGCCGGTTGCGTCCGCACTGAGGGTCAGCTTGGTCGAGCCGGTCATCAGCGGCGTCAGCTGCAGCGTGTCCACGCCATGGGTGAAGTCGGTGATGGTGTCGAAGGCGGCGATCGTGCTGTCGCTGATGGCCTCATAGGCGAAGACGTCCGCCCCGCCGCCGCCCGTCAGGGTGTCGGCGCCGCCCTTGCCCGTCAGGGTGTGGGCCAAGCCGTTGCTGATCAGGATGTTGTTGCTGTTGTTGGCGTCGAGCGAGCCGGTGATGGTCACCGTCAATTGGGCCGTCGCCGAGGCGCCGGAAGGATCCTTGATCGTGTAGTCGAACTTGTCGGTCACGACCTCGCCAAAGGCCAGGCCCTCGTGGTCGGCGACGTAGCTGTAGGTTCCATCAGGATTGATCGTCAGCTTGCCATGCGCGCCGCTCACCAGCGTGCCGCCGGGAACCACGGTCTGGTCCACATGGGTGGCGTTGTAGGCGACATTGGTCACCGTCAACGACGCGACGGTGTTGTCGATGTCGCTGTCATTGGCGCGAACCGTGCCGGTGACGGTCAGGCGCTGCGTCACCGCGTCGACGTCGTTGGCGGCGGTCGGGGCGTCGTTGGCGTTGGCGATGGCCGCGGTGGCGGCGCTGGTCGCCGACTCGGCGAAGCCCTGGCCGTCGGTGTAGCTGATCACCACCCGGACAAGGCCGCCGACGTCGGAGTCGCTCAGGGTGTAGGTCGCCTGGTCGGCGCCGACATTGACGTAGCCGCCGCCGATGTCGTGCTGCCACTGGTAGTGCAGCGCGCCCAGGCCGTCGACATCGGCCAGGGTCGAGACCGCCGTCAGGACCTGGTCCTCGGTCGCCGTGCCGGTGATCGACGCGCCGCCGGTGTGCGGATCGTTGACGCCGGCGATGGCCGCGGTGGCCGCCGAGGTCACCGTTTCGGCCGTGCCCTGCTGGTCGGTGTAGCTGACCACCACCCGGACCGTCCCGCCCACATCGGGATCGCCCAGGGTGTAGGTCGCCTGGTCGGTTCCGACATTGACGAAGCCGCCGCCGGTGTTGCGCTGCCACTGGTAGTGCAGCGTGCCCAGGCCGTCGATATCGACTAGAGCCGCGGTGTCGGCCGTCAGGACCTGGTTCTCGGTCTTCGTGCCGGTGATCGACACCGCGCCGGTCGGAGCGTCGTTGACGTTGGCGATGCTCGCCGTGGCGGCGCTGGTCGCCGACTCGGCGAAGCCCTGGCCGTCGGTGTAGCTGATCACCACCCGGACAAAACCGCCGACGTCGGAGTCGCCCAGGGTGTAGGTCGCCTGGTCGGCGCCGACATTGACGTAGCCGCCGCCGACGTCGTGCTGCCACTGGTAGTGCAGCGTGCCCAGGCCGTCGATATCGGCCAGGGTCGAGACCGCCGTCAGGACCTGGTTCTCGGTCGCCGTGCCGGTGACGCCGGCGCCGCCGGTGTGGGGATCGTTGACGCCGGCGATGGCCGCGGTGCCCGAGCTGGTCACGCTGTTGGCGAAGCCCTGGCCGTCGGTGTAGCTGACCACCACCCGGACAAGGCCGCCGACGTCGGAGTCGCCCAGGGTGTAGGTCGCCTGGTCGGCGCCGACATTGACGTAGCCGCCGCCGATGTCGTGCTGCCACTGGTAGTGCAGCGTGCCCAGGCCGTCGGAGTCGGCCAGGGTCGAGGTGTCGGCGGTCAGGACCTGGTTTTCGGTCGGCGTGCCGGTGATGCTGGCGCCGCCGGTCGGGGCGTCGTTGCCGGCCGTGACCGTGGCGGTGGCCGCGCTGGTCGCCGACTCCACCGTGCCGCCGGCGTCGGTGTAGTAGATGACCGCCCGCACCATGCCGTTGATGTCGGCGTCGCCCAGGGTGTAGGTCGACTGATCGGCGCCGACATTGAAGAAGCCGCCGCCGTCGTCGCGTTGCCACTGGTAGTGCAGCGTGCCCAGACCGTCGACATCGACCAGGGTCGAGACCGCCGTCAGGACCTGGTCCTCGGCCGCCGTGCCGGTGATGGACGCGCCGCCTGTATGGGCGTCGTTCACCGCGGTGATGTTGACCGTCACCGAGCCGCCCGCCGAAAGGGCGCCGCCGCTGCCCTGGCCGCCGCCGTCGTTGAGGCTGTAGTCCAGCGACACCGACGCGGGCGGCGCGTTGCTGGCGTTGGTGTATTCGATGTGTTGGATGACGTCGTTGACCAGCGCCGTGGTCGCGGTCGTGGCCGAGCTGGTGAAGCTGATGCTCAGCACGCCGCCGGCGTTGGTGAAGGTGGCGAAGGTCAAGCCGCCGGCCTGCAGATTGGCCCCGCTGACCGTGAACAATCCGCCAGAGGCGAAGGAGAAGACGTCGGCGGCGTTGGCCGAGGCCCGCTGGACCGCGAAGCTGGCGCCGCTGTAATTGCCGGCCCCGCCGTTGCGGGCGTTCAGATCGACGTCCGAGACCGCCAGCGAGCCCAACAGGACGGCCGCCGTCTGTTCGGTGGCGCCGACCGTCGTGGCGCTGGCCGGGACCACGGGCGCGTCGTTGACGGCGGTGATGCTGGTGGTCAGGGTGATGCTGTTGTCGCTGATCCGGGTTTGGCCGCCGTTGACGCTGACGTCCAGCGTGTTGCCCGTGGTCAAAGCGCCGCTGGAATTGTCGATCAGATAGGCCGTCAGGGCCGGGACCGCGCCGGTGAAATTGGCGGCCGGCAGGAAGCGAACCAGGGTTCCCGCCGCCAGCAGCAGGGCCGAACCCTCGCTGGGCGACCCGATCGCTTGCCAGGAGCCGGCGAAGTACTGCCACACCCCCTGGGTCGTGGCGGCGTTGCCGGTTATGGCCACGCCGGCCAGGCTGTTGCCGTCGATATCAACGAAGTTCGCGGTGAACAGGCTGGAGACGGCCGCGCCGGCGGGGTTGGCGCTGTCCTCGCTTACCGCCGCCAGGATGGCCAAGCCGTTGGCGACCGGGGCGTCGTTTGTCGCCGTGACCGCGACGTTCAGCGTCAAGGACGCGCTGTACGGGGTCGAACCGCCCACGGTGGTCAGGTCCGCCGTCGCGCCGGTGCTCACCGCGCCGGACGAGTCGTCGATCAGCGAGACGGTCAGCGACGGCGCCGTCCCGTTGTAGTTGGCCGCCGGCACGAAACGCACGAGGGTGCTGGCGTCCAGGATGAAGGCGCTGGACGTCGCGACGGCCGGCAGGTCCTGCCAGACCGAACCGTCGAAATACTGGTAGACGCCCTGGGCGGCGGTCGCCGCGTTGGCGGTCACCGCCACGCCGGTCAAGCCGTTGGCCGACGAACCGCCGGACACCGTGTCCTTGACGTCCGAGAAGTGGCTGGAGAACAGCGTCGAGATTGTCTGGCCAGCGCCCGGCGCGGAATCCTCGGCGATCGAGGTCAGGCTGACCGCCGAGCCGCCGGTGACGGTCGGGGCGTCATTGACGGCGGTGACGGCGTGGCTGAGCACCACCGTGCCGGCGCTGAACGCCGTCGTGCCGCCGTTGGTGGTGGTGTTGACCACCGCACCGGTGGTGATCGCGCCGTTGGAGGCGTCGACCAGACGCACCGTCAGGGTCGGGGCCGGGCCGTTGAAGTCGGTCGCCGGGGCGAAGCGGATTGCCGTCGAGGCCGACAGCTCGACCGCCACGGCGGTCGAGGCGGAGCCTATGTTCAACCAGGTCGAGCCGTTCCAGTACTGCCATTGGCCTGTGCCGGCGGTGGAGCCGTTGTCGATCACGGCCACGCCGGCGAACGCGTCGCCGTCCGGATCGGTGTATTGGCCGCCGAACAGGCTCGAGACCGTGTTGGCCAGGGTGGTGGGGCTGAGGTCCTCGTTGGTCGCGGCCAGGGCCTCTGTGCCGTCGCCGCTCACGGTCGGCGCGTCGTTTAGCCCGATGATGGTGATGGTGTAGCCGTCGGTGTCGCTCTGCGCGCCGCCCGAGCCGGTGGCTCCGCCGTCGCTGGTGACCACCGTCAGAGTGTCGGTTCCGCTGACGCTCGCGTTGCCGAGGAACACCAAGCCGTTGGACGACGCCAGGGTGAGATTGATCTTGTTGATCGTGGCGGTGACGGTGACCGAACTCGTGCCGTTGCCGACGATATCGCCCGACAACAGGCCGCTGGCGACATTCGTCCGCAGGGTCAGCACGCCCTTGGTCACGCTGAGCGTGACCGTGACGAGGGCCGACGCCGGATCGGCGTCGACATCGCTGATCTGCAGGCCCGTGACGGCGATGTTGGTGTTTTCGTTGCCGGTGGCGCTGGAGACCGTGCCGTTGACCGGGGCGTCGTTGGCCGCCGTGATGTTGATCGTCGTCGTGCCGCTGTTGACCGATCCGGCCAGCACGCCCGGCGTGCCGTCGTCGATCGTCCAGGTGATGGTGCGGCTGGCGTTGGCGCCGTAGTTCGTCGGATTGTCGCCCGTGGCCCAGTAGACAAGCCCGGCCAGGGCGGTCTGGTAGTGGGCGATGGTGTCGTATCCCGACAGGGTCAGGGTCTCGGTCGACGCGTTCCAGCTGACCGTGATGCTGGTGCCGGCGATCGTGCCGGTGATCTGCATGCCGGCGCCGTAGCCCAGATGGTCGTCGGAGGTGCTGTTCTCGTTGGACGAAAACGTGCCGCCGGTGATCTGCACCGTAGCGCCGATCAGATAGCCGCCTTCGTTGTCGACGATGGTCGGGGAGCCGCTCAGCAGGGTGGTCGCCGACGCCGCTTGCTCGGTCGCGGCCGTACCCGCGCCCGTGACGGTCAGGGCCGCCAGATCGGTGAAGACCATCCCTTCGACCGTGGCCCCGGGGATCGTAAGGCCCGGGTTGATCGTCCGGATCAGGCTGGCGCTCGTACCGGCGCCGTCCAGCTGGAAGACGTAGATGACGTCGTCGGTGTCCGTCCCGCCGTTTTCGACCTCTTCGCTCTCGATATAGAGCTGCCGCGTCGACTGATCGAAGGTCATGTCGCCGGCGTAGAAGTGGTTGCCGCCCGGCATGCCGGTCAGGTTCACCTTGACGGCGGTGCCGCCCGAGGCGCTGCCGCTGATGTACCAGAGGGCGTTGTCGTTGGCGTCGTAGTTGGCGCTGGGCGACGGATTGCGCGAGTGGGTCGTGAAATAGACCAGGTCGGTGGACTCATCGACCTCGACGTCGACGAAGACCCCGTCGGCATAGGTGGTGTTGTTGAATTGGCCGTCGGCGACCAGAGCGACCGTGGTGGTGTTCGGGTTGGCGAGATCCACACGGAAGAGGCCGGTCGCCAGGCCGCCGATCGTTTCGGTGTAGTACATCCGACCGCCGGCGACGATCGTGGTGTCGATCGCGAAATCCCGCGGATCGAGAACGAAGAAACCGCTCTCGTTGGCCCGGTTGTCGGTGGCGGCCGTGGTCAGGAAGCCGAGGTCGGTGAGGGCGCCCGCGGCGTCGTAGCTGTAGACCCGGATGCCGGTGATGTTGCCGTTCGGCGTCCCCGCGCCGTCCTGATAGCCGACATAGATCCTGCGGTTGACCGCATCGACCTCGATCGTTTCGACGATGATGGCGTCGGGGAAGTCGACCACCGTTGTCGGGGCCGCGGCGCTGTTGATCGAGCCCCGCACCAGCAGGGCGTGGTCGTCGATGCTGTTGCTGAGGACGGCGAAGTAGAAGCCCGCCGCGGTGTCCACGCCGAGGCCGGAGGTGAACGAGCTGACGAAAGCGTCGTCGCCCGTGCCCCCCGTGCCGTTGCTGACGACGGTGGTGCTGCTCGTGCCGTCGTCATTGACCCGGACAAGCTTGGTGTCGGCGTCGCCGCCTTCGGTGATGTACCACAACTGGCCGGAGAACGGCATGGATCAGTCCTTTGCCTCAGGCAAGACCACGCGCCGTCGCGCACGCGAGACGGCTTTGGGACTCACGCCCCACGGGAAATGGGTGGAAGAAGGGGCTAGGGGCGCGGAACGACCGCGCACGACGCGGAGGGGAAAAAACGCGCATGAAAGCGCATATCTTACGCAACTGACTCCCCCCTCGCTCTAGTCAAACCATGAACGCAACCTTAACGGCGGGAAGACGCCCGCACAAGTAGACATACGCCGATCGGCGAACCGCGTTTTCCCAACTATTGTACAGCTCAGGATAGTGGGATACGAGGAGGACAATCGCGGGGGTGGGGCGCCTTTTCTTAATCTTGGCTTGAGAGGCAGAGACGACTTAGGGTTTAGTCGAGGCCAGACTCGCGCCACAAGCTTGGGCAGTTGAGACTTTTGGGAGCAAGGGAACGACCATGACCCAACCGTATCTTGGTGAAATCCGCATGTTCGGAGGTAACTTCGCGCCTGTCGGCTGGGTGATGTGCGACGGCCAGCTGATGTCGATCGCGGAAAATGACGCGCTGTACGTCCTGCTGGGGACGACCTACGGCGGCGACGGCGTCAATACGTTCGGCATCCCCGACCTGCGGGGCCGGGTCCCGACGCACCAAGGCTCCAAGAACGGCCAGACCTATGTCATGGGTCAGATGACGGGCGTCGAGAGCGTCACGCTCACCCCCGCCCAGCTGCCGGGCCACACCCACCCGTTCTTCGCGGCCTCGACGGCGGGCGCGGTGTCGACGCCGACCACCGCGACGATGATCTCGGACCAGGGGCCGAGCGGGACCGGCATCTTCGGCTATGCGCCCTACAACGGCGCCAACGAGCAGGTGGCCCTGACGGCTGCCTCGACCACGCCCGCCGGCGGCAACCAGCCGCACGAGAACATGCAGCCCTATCTGGGCATCAATTTCATTCTTGCGACCGCCGGCGTCTTCCCGTCGCAGAACTGACCTTTCCGCCAGAAGATCTTTTGGAGACTCAAAGCGATGAGTGATCAATATCTCGCGGAAATCCGCATTTTCGGCTTCCCGTTCGCGCCCTTCGGTTGGGCCCAGTGCGCCGGTCAGCTGATCCCGATCCAGCAGAACACCGCACTGTTCTCGCTGTTGGGCACCACCTACGGCGGCAACGGCACCAGCAACTTCGCCCTGCCCAACCTGATGGGCAACATCCCGCTCCACGTCGGCCGCGCCCAACCCGGGCCGGGCCTGCAAGTCTACGACCTGGGCCAGACCGGCGGTTCGCCGACCGTGACGCTCCAGCTTCCCGAAATGGCCGCGCACAGCCACTCGCCGATGGTGACCACGGCGGTCGGGACGGTCTCGACCTCGGCCAACAACCAACCGGCCAAGGCCTTCACCGGCAACTTCGCGAAGAACACCCAGGGGCTGTTCTTCAGCACCGTCATCACACCGGCCACGCAACTGCCGCCCCAGACCATCACGGCGGTGGGCGACGGCCTGCCCCACAACAACATGATGCCGACGCTGTTCCTGAACTACTGCATCGCCCTGCGGGGCGCTTTCCCCGCGCGTAACTGATCCCGATCGCGACGAACACGAGGAGCAAGTCTCATGTCTCAGCAGTATATGGGCGAAATCCGGATCATGGCGTTCAACTTCCCGCCGAAGTACTGGGCCCTATGCAACGGCCAACTCCTGTCCATCACCCAGAACCAGGCCCTGTTCTCGTTGCTGGGCACCACCTACGGCGGCAACGGTGTCACGACGTTCCAGCTGCCCGACCTGCGGACGCTCGCCCCCGGGGGCGCCAGCTCGAACTATCCGCCGGGCGCGATCACGGGAGAGTACGCCCACACCCTGCTGCAGACCGAAATCCCGAACCACACCCACCTCATGAAGGTGGACGCCACCGCGGCCGGCTCCGGCAACCTCAGCACGGCGGCGCCGGGCAACAGCTTCGGGCAGACGGGCAGCAGCGCCAGCGAGGGCACCGCCCCAGTGTACAACATGTACAGCACGGTCGTGACCCCCACCGCGCCGATGGCGCCCCAGGCGATGGGCACGGCCGGCGCCAGCCAGCCGCACGAAAACCGTCAGCCGTTCCTGACGGTCAATATCTGCATCGCCCTGGCGGGAATCTTCCCGTCCCGGAACTAGGTTTCCTAGATTGCGCGGCGTGGCGTCAGTTGAACAGCGCCTGATAGTCCTGCCGCCCCGGCTCGGGGGTGTGGATGGGGATCAGATAGAGGTCGTAAGCGGTTCCGTCATCGACCTTCATCGTGTGCACCCCCTCGGCGAGCACGTCGCCGGGGGGACCGCTGAAGATCAGCACGAAGGGCTGGAAATCCGGCCTCCCATGCCCCGGCTCGCTTTGGAACAGCTCGACCCGGCTCAGCGACAGGACGTGACGGCCGCCTTCCACCTGGAACGACGCGCCCACATGCGGGGCGAAGGTTTCGGCGGTCAGGACGACGAATTCAGCGGCCATGGCGGTCCCCGGGTCAGAATCGAAGCACGGCCATTATGACGACCTCTCCACCTGAACGGGAAGAGCCCGCCGCATCGCCCCGCTTCGCCCTGCGCCCCGAGGTCGAGGCCGACGCGCCTTTCCGTCTGGCGCTGTTCCGGGCCTCCCGGGGTCCGGGATGGGAGCAGATTCCCCTGCCCCCCGACATGCTGACCAGGATCATGGACCAGCAGTTCCACGCCCAGACCCAGGGCCATCGCACCGCCTATCCCGACGCCCGGCTCCAGATCGTCACGATCGACGCGCTGCCGGTCGGACGGCTGGCCACCTATCAGGGGACCCACGCCCTGCACCTGATCGACATCGCCATGATCCCCGAACGGCGCGGCCAGGGGATCGGCGGGACGATCCTGCGAACGCTGAAGGACCAGGCGGCCGCGGCCGGAACGCCGGTGATCCTGCAGGTGGCCCGCGACAACCCCGCGGCCCAGCGGCTTTATCATCGACAGGGCTTCGTCATGACGGCGGCGAACGACACCCATCTGACCCTGCGCTGGCCCGCCCCGCCTCCGACCTCGGCGGGGACCGCTTGACCCGGATCGCCGTGGTCGGCTGCGGAGCCTGGGGGCGCAACCTGATCCGGACCTGCGCCGAGCTGAATGTGCTGGGCGCCGTGGTCGACACCGACCCCATCGCCGCGCAACGCGAGGCCACCGCGTGGACTGTCCCCGCCCTGCCCCTGGCCCAGGCGCTGGACGACCCCCGTCTGGACGCGATGGTCATCGCCGCCCCGGCTCCGGCCCACGCCGCGCTCTGCCGCCTGGCGCTGGACCACGGCAAGGACGTCTTGGTCGAAAAGCCCCTGGCTTCGGACCTCGCCGAGGCCGAGGCCCTGGCCGCCCACGTCGCGCGCTCGGACAGGGTGTTCATGATCGGCCACCTGCTGCGCCATCACCCGGCGTTCGAGGCCCTGGCGGCGATCGTCGCACGCGGCGAGATCGGAGCCCTGCGCTACATCGCCGCCTCACGGCTGAGCCTGGGCCGGGTGCGCACCCACGAGAACGCCTTCCTCAGCCTGTCGCCGCACGACGTCTCGATGATCCTGGCCCTGGCCGACGCCGCGCCGATCAGCGTGGAGGCGACCGGCGGGGCCTTCGTCACGCCCGGCGTCGCCGACGAGGTCCACGCCGACCTCGGCTTCCCCGGCGGTCTCCACGCCCACATCGCCGCCAGCTGGCTCAGTCCGTTCAAGGAACAGAAGCTGGTGGTGGTCGGCGAGGTCGGGGCCCTGGTGTTCGACGATGTCCGCCCCTGGCCGGAAAAGCTGATGCGACGCGATCAGACCGTGACCCCGATCGAAGGCGTGCCGATCGCCTCCGGCAGCGAGCCGCGGTTCGTCGATCTGCTTGCCGAGCCGCCCTTGACCAGAGAAATCCGCCACTTCGTCCAATGCTGTCAGACCAGAACCGCCCCTTTGACGGGCATTGATGAAGCTATTCGCGTACAGCGGGTGCTGGAACAGGTTCAATACCAGTTGAACCATTGCCCGGATCAGCGTCGGACCTAGTCGGCTCAGAAGGCTCGTCTTGCGAAAACTCACATAACGACGTTCTAATACTTTTTCGTGTTGAGCATTATTAGCCGAAAAAGCAAGAATAGTGCAAGCATCACGCCAGGAACGGCAAATACACCCGAGACAAACACCCTTTTCGCAAAGGCTTCCAACGCGTACGCTCTCGCCATGTCGAGGGCGAATTGGCCTCAAAGTCAGACAGCTTGCCGCGTGAGGGGCCAATGAACGTTCACGTTCCGACGCTTCCATCGCATGATGGCAATGATCAAATCTCGAATTTTCAAAGCCTGATCCGAAAGATCCAGCAGCGAGAGGCCGTGATCGGCGTCATCGGCATGGGCTATGTCGGCCTTCCGGTGTCGGAGGCCTTCTGCTCGGCCGGCTTCCCCGTGCTCGGTTTCGATCTGGACGACGCCCGCCTGGCCGCCCTGACCCGGGGAGCCTCCTATCTGAGCCATTTCGCTGGCGAGCGCGTGACCGCCATGCGCGAACGGGGCTTCGCCGCGACCGGCGCCCCGGACGCCCTGGCCCGCGCCGACGCGGTGCTGATCTGCGTGCCGACCCCGCTCACCTCGCACAACGCCCCGGACCTGAGCCACGTTGTCGAGGCCGCCGAGACCCTGGCGGCCGTGCTGCGCCCGGGCCAGCTGGTGGTGCTTGAGTCCACGACCTTCCCCGGCGCCACCGCCGAGGTGCTCAAGCCGATCCTGGAACGCTCGGGCCTGCGCGCCGGTCGCGATTTCGCCCTGGCCTATTCGCCCGAGCGCGAGGACCCCGGCAATCACACCTTCACCATCACCTCGACCCCCAAGATCGTCGGCGCCGACAGCGAGGCCGAACGCCGCGCGGCCTGCGCGCTGTATGACGCCATCACCGTCACGGCGCCGGTCAGCAACATGCGCACCGCCGAAGCGGTCAAGCTGACCGAGAACGTCTTTCGACTCGTCAACATCGCCCTGGTCAATGAACTCAAGGTCAGTTTCGAGGCCCTGGGCATCGACATCTGGGAGGTGATCCACGCGGCCCAGACCAAGCCTTTCGGCTACATGCCCTTCTTCCCCGGTCCAGGGATCGGCGGTCACTGCATTCCGGTGGATTCCTTCTATCTGGCCTGGCGGGCCAAGGCTGAGGGGGCAAGCCTCAAGATGGTGGAACTGGCCGGCGAGATTTCGCGGGCCATGCCTCGACGGGTGGTCGAAAAGACCCTCGACGCCCTGGCCGAGCGTGGATGTTCGCCGGTCGGGGCCCATGTCCTGATCGTCGGCGTGGCCTACAAGCGCAACATCGACGACACCCGCGAAACCCCGGCCCGCGACATCATCGAGATCCTGCGCAGCCATGGCGTCCGGGTCAGCTATCACGACCCGCTGGCGCCCGAGCTCATGGTCGGCGACACCCTGATGCAGTCGGTCGACATCAGCCGCAATGCGCTGGCCGGCTTCGATTGCGCGATCATCGTCACCGATCACGACGCGTTCGACTACCAACGCCTGGTCCGCGAAACGCCGCTGGTGATCGACACCCGCAACGCCCTGGCCCGGACCGACCCCGCCCTGGCCGGGAAGATCGTGAAGGCCTGAGATGAGCGGCTCGGCATCGGATCATCCGCCCGCCTGGGCTCACCCGTCGGCGGAAGTCGAACCGGGCGCGGTGCTGGGGGCCGGCACGCGGGTTTGGCGGTTCAGCCATGTCGCGGCGGGGGCCCGGATCGGCGCGGACTGCGTGATCGGTCAGAACGTCGCCATCGGACCCGGCGCGGTCGTCGGCGACCGCTGCAAGATCCAGAACAATGTCAGCCTCTATGCCGGCGTGGTGCTGGAGGACGGCGTGTTCTGCGGCCCCAGCTGCGTGTTCACCAATGTCACGACGCCGCGCGCCGAGATCAACCGCAAGGCCGAGTTTCGAACGACCCGCGTGGGGCGCGGCGCGACGATCGGGGCCAACGCCACCATCGTCTGCGGCAACACCCTGGGCGCCTGGTGCCTGATCGCGGCCGGCGCCGTGGTCACCCACGACGTTCCGCCTCTGGCGCTGATGGCCGGCGTGCCGGCTCGGCGCGTCGGCTGGGTCAGCCATGCCGGCGAGGTGCTGGGCCAGGATCTGGTTTGCCCCCGCACCGGCGACCGTTACGCCGAGCGGCCAATGGGCGCCCAAGGGGGGCTGCGGCGGGTGATCAACCTCTCGGGCTTCGGCGACGATGGCCCCGGTGACGAACAGTCAGCGAGCGTCGGATGAAGCGGGCCCTGGTCATCGGATCGGAAGGCAATATCGGCAAGCCGCTGGCGGCCCACCTCCGGGCCCGGGGCTGGGAGGTGCTGTGCGCCGACATCAAGCCGGGCTGGCGCAAGGACTACCTGCAGGTCGACATCAACCAGCCGGCCGACCTGATCCCCACCCTGCGCTGGAAGCCGGACGTGATCTTCGCCCTGGCCGCCGTGGTCAGCCGGGTGACCTGCGAGCAGGCCTCAAGCCTGGCGGTCAGCACCAATCTGGGCGGGCTGAACAACGTGGTCCTGTTGGCCCAGGCCGCCGACGCCAAGCTGGTCTATTTCTCGACCTCGGAAGTCTACGGCCCCACCGACGGACCGATGGACGA
The DNA here is from genome assembly GCF_049283275.1 of Caulobacter sp. Classification (GTDB taxonomy): domain Bacteria; phylum Pseudomonadota; class Alphaproteobacteria; order Caulobacterales; family Caulobacteraceae; genus Caulobacter. The sequence continues at coordinate 22,072 of NZ_JBAPVS010000278.1, forward strand.
GGCCCTGACGACGCCCCGCCCCAACAACCGCTACGGCCTGACCAAGCTTCTGGGCGAACAGCTGGTCGACTACGAAGTGGCCCAGCACGGCCTGCGCGCGGTCACCCTGCGGCCGTTCATGATCTATGACGAGGATGAGGACTTCGGCGATCACCGCTCGGCCATGATCCGCTTCGCCCACGACCTGGCGCGCGGCCGGCCGATCCAGGTGCATCGCGGCGGCGCGCGAGGCTGGCTGCACATCTCCGACGCCGTGCGCGCCATCGAGGCGGCCGCCGGGGTCGAAGAACACGCGGTGATCAATATCGGCCACCCGGACGTGACGCCGATCGAGGTCCTGGCCGAGGGCTTGCGGGTCCGGCTGAACGCCGCGCCGTCGCTGATCACCCTGGGCGACCTGCCGGCCCGGATGACCGCCGCCAAGCAGCCTAGCCTCACCCGCATGCGCGACCTGCTGGGCGTGACGCCGAAGGTGTCGCTGGACGAGGGCCTGGATCGCGTGGTGGCGCGGGTCCGGGCCAGGCTGGCCCACTCAGGACAGCCGGCGTGACGGCGCGTCTGCTGACCGTGGTCGGCGCCCGGCCGCAGTTCGTCAAGGCCATGCCGGTCAGCCGCGCCATCGCCCGCGCGCCGGGCCTGACCGAGGTGATGATCCACACCGGCCAGCACCATGACGCGGCGCTGTCCGACAGCTTCTTCCGCGAACTGGATCTGCCTCAGCCGGCCGAGAACCTGGGCGTCCACGGCGGCTCGCACGGCGAGATGACCGGCCGCATGCTGACGGCCCTGGACGGGGTCATCGCCCGCCACGCCCCCGACCTGGTGATCGTCTACGGCGACACCAACTCGACCCTGGCCGGGGCCCTGGCGGCGGCCAAGGCCGACGTGCCGGTGGCCCATGTCGAGGCCGGCCTGCGGGTCTTCGACCGGACCATGCCCGAGGAGACCAACCGCGTGGTCGTCGACCATCTGAGCCGTCTGCTGTTCGCCCCGACCCGGGCCGCCGTCGGCCATCTGGCGCGCGAGGGACTGGTCGACGGCGTGCACCATGTGGGCGACGTGATGCAGGACGCCGTCCTGGCCATGGCCGCCCTGCCAGCTTCCGGCGCGAGCGTGCTGAACCGCCTTGGCCTGACGCCCGGCGCCTACGCCGTGGCCACCTTGCACCGCGCGGCGACGACGGACAGCGCCGCGGGCCTGGCCGCCGCTGTCGGCTATCTGCGCCGGCAGGCCGGCCGAACGCCCGTGATCCTGCCCCTGCATCCGCGGACCCGCGAGGCGGCGGCCCGGTTCGGCGTCGACCTGGCCGGCCTGACGGTGATCGACCCCCTGGGCCCGATCGACATGCAGCGGCTGCTGGCCGACTGCGCCCTGGTGCTGACCGATTCCGGCGGCCTGCAGAAGGAGGCCTATTTCCATCGCAAGCCGTGCGTCACCCTGCGCGACGACACCGAATGGCGCGAGACGGTGGACGCGGGCTGGAACCGGCTGTGGACCGTCAACGACTACCGGCCCCGGCGTGAGATCGACGACTATGGCGCTGGCGACGCCGCCGAGCGGATCGTCGCCACGATCGCCCGATTTGTCGCCCAGAACCGCGGCGAGGACCTCACCGCGCCGCGCGCGATGACCGGAGCCCGCCCATGAAGGACAGTCACGAGCGGCCCAGTCCTCCGTTGCCCGGCCACGACACATCTTCGGAAAGGGCGGACAACGCCCCGACCGGCGAGGCCCGGACGCTGCGCATCCTGCTGGCCTGCAATTACGACCCCGCCAACGCCGCCACGGTCTGCGACCACATCAACGCCTTCGCCCGCTATTCGCGCCACGAGGTGCGGGTGCTGTCGCGGGTGGGCGAGATCTTCGACGGCGTGAAACTGTCGGACTTCGACGTCGTCGTGATCCACTATTCCCTGTTTCTGGCGGTCGAGGCCTTCGTCGGTCCACGGTCGCGCCGCGCCCTGGCCGCCTTCCGCGGGGCCAAGGCGGTGTTCATCCAGGACGAATACCGCTTCGTGAACGCCACCCTCGACGCGCTGGAGGCCTGCGGCGTTGATCTGGTCTTCACCTGCCTGGGACCGGCGGAGGCCGAGCGCGTCTATGGCAAGGTGGGCGGACTGCGCTCACAGCAGGTGCTGACCGGCTACGTGCCGCACGGCCTGCCTCACTATCCGCCCATCCCGCTGGCGGCGCGCAAGACCATGGTCGGCTATCGCGGCCGCACCTATCCGGCCTGGCACGGCGAACAGGGCCGCGAGAAGATCCGGATCGGCAAGCTGTTCAAACGCGACGCCAGGCGGTTCGGCATCTCGACCGACATCGCCTGGTCGGAACGCAGCCGGCTCTACGGCCGCGACTGGGTCAACTTCATCCGCAACTGCCAGGCCGTGCTGGCCGTCGAGAGCGGAGCCAGCGTCTTCGACTTCGACGGCGCCGTGGCCGCCCGGACCGAAAGCTTCGCCGCGCTGGTCGAACGCCCCCACCCGATCCCCGCCCTGGCCAGGAAGCCTTCCTACGAGATGCTCCGCGACCGGTTCTTCGCCGGTCGCGAGGACCAGATCGACATCGCCCAGATCTCGCCCCGGGTCTTCGAGGCGATCGCCCTGCGCACCCTGGTCATCGCCTATCCCGGACGTTATTCGGGCGTGCTGGAGCCTTGGCGGCACTACGTTCCGCTGGACAAGGACCACGGCAACATGGCGCAGGTGGCGGCCGTGCTGCGCGATCCCGAGCGGGTCGCCGAGATCATCACCAACGCCTATGCCGAGATCGCTCTCAATCCCGCCTATGGCTATGCGGCGATGATCGACCTGTTCGATCAGCGGATCGGTGAGGTCGCCGCGGAGCGACCGCCCGCGGCCGCCGATCAGCGCGCGGACGCCCGGTTCCGCAAGACCTTCCCCTTCTTCGCGATCGACAATCCCCATGAGATTCCGCGCCGTGGCCCGATCTGGCGGCTGGCCCGCGCGGCCGTCCGCCAGTCAGGGCTGGAAGACCTGGCGCGCCGCCTGTTGCGGCGGTGATCCGCCATGCAAGGCCGCCCGCCCTAGTCCACCCCGAACCATCGCCTCAGCAGCGGCAGGCGCGCGAGGGCGCGCAGTCGACGCCTCAGCAGCGGGGCCTTGAGCAGTCGCGCCTCCACGATGATCACCGCCCAAGCGCCCCAATCGCGCAGCCGAAGGAACAGCGGCAGGCCCCACCGGCCCCTCACGTCAGCACCTGGTCGGCGATTTCGCGCACCACCGTCCGCCAGCTGTAGCGACCCGAGGCCACGATCTCGTCGTGGGCGCGATCGACCATCGCCTGAGCGCGCTGCGTATCCTGACTCTGATCGAGGCCCGCCTCGATGTCCGACAGGTCGCGGCGCACCGGCTGGTAGTGGGTCCCGGCCTCGAGGACGCCGCCGTAGTCGCCCTCAACCAACACCTGGAAGGTCCGGGTCGCCGCCGCCTCCAGATGGCGCGGCGACATGGCGCGGATCTCGGTCCGCGGCGTCAGCACGACGGCCGAGGCGGAGCGGCTCCTGGACGCCGGATCCGACGCCGCCAGATCGTCGATCGGCAGTTCTCCCGCCGGGTGGATCAGCGACGAGCCGCCCTCGACCCCGACGACCGCCCGACTGGCGCCCAGCAGGCGGATCCAGGCCTCGCCGACCAGCCTGCGCTCGCCGTCCACCGCCACGTCGGCGCTATAATGCCGAGACGTCGCCCAAGCCGCCGCGCGCAGCCCGACCTCGCGTTTGAGCACGCCCATCTCGCCCAGCCAGGCCGGCGTCTCCCAGGCTCGATAGCTGACGGCAATCGGGCGCCGCGCCAGATCGCTGGACCTTCGCCGCATCAATCCGTCGTCGATGTAGCTGGTCAGGAAACGCCGCAGGGCGAAGGATCTTTGAGGGGTCGGATAGACGCTGTCCCACAGCGTCGGATCGAGCGCGGTCAGCAGAAGGTCGATGCGCGCCTCGACCAGGAAATCGCGCAGGCTTTCGAGTCCCAGGAATTCGTCGAGCGGCGCGGCCAGGCGGCGCGACCGCGCCGGAACGGCCTCCATCGCCCGCCGCAGGCCGCCCAGGCCGACGCGCGTGTATCGCGCGGCCAGGGCCGTGGCGTCGACCATCACCAGATCGGGGTCCAGCCGAGAGATCCAAGCCGGGTTGAATGGAAAGCCGATGTTCAGAAACGTCACCGGCCCAGGGAAACAAGCCTTCCAGGCGAAGATCCGCTGATGCTCCCAACGGCGCATCGGCCACTGGCCGCGCCAATTGTACAGGATCACGGCGGTCGGTCGGTTGCGCATGCCGGTGAACTAGGCCGCGCCGGCCCGAGCCGGGCCTTCAACGGCGAGGGCATGGACGGCGAGGCAGGCACGGAAGAGACGCGAAGCCATAGGATCGCCCGGGTGGAAGCGCTTGGCGCGCTCGCCTCAAGCGTCGTCGTCGGCGGCGGTCGCTGTCAACGCCTAAGGTTGTCGCCCTGGGCTCTGCGCAGGGTCTCGGACGGGGACTCGCCGAACATTCCTCGATAGGCGCCCGAGAACCGCCCAAGCTCCCAAAAGCCCTGATCCAACGCCACCTGGGTCACCGTGATCGGCCGGCTGCCCGGATCCAGCAGCCGGGCCCGGGCCCCGGACATGTTCTTCAGCCGCAAATAGGCCTTGGGACTGACGTCGAGCAGGTCGTTGAAGGCGCGGTAAAGCGTGCGGCGCGAGATGTTCAGGGCCTGGCAGATATCCCCAACCTGTACGGCCTGGCGGACGCCGCCGCTTTCGACGAAGTCCTCCGCGCCGCGGACGATGCGGGCGGCGTTCAACGCGCCCTGGCGGCGCCCGCTCTCGAGCCCGACCTCGGCCAGAGCGGCCAACAGGCCGTCCAGCAGTTCGTTGCGCAGGAAGGCGACCAGGCTGCTCGGGACGCTCCCGGCCACGACCCTCAGCATGCTGGAACAGCCTTGCAGCATGCGCTTGCAGGCGACCCGGGCCTCGAGGGGCGGCGAATAGACGGCCGGCTCGGCCCAGAAGCGTGGATCGGCCAGCCATTCGAACGCCTCGGCCCGCTGCATCACCAGGTCCCACGGCGCGGTGACCACCGCATAGGCCACATGGCCCTGAAACCGCCCATCCAACTCGTCGCCGGGTGGGATGACGACGATGTCGCCCTCCTCGACCCGATGGCCCCACTGATTGAGCACGCCCTTCCGCTCCAGCACCGACACAAAGCTGAAGGCCTTGCGCGCCATGATCCCGCGCACCCGAAGGTCGCCGTCGAACGCCCCGACGTCGAAACCCATGTCGCCCAGGCTCGCCCGCAGCAGATGGCCTCGGCAGGGCTCGGGGGTCAGTTGGGTGATCGCCAGGTCGCGGCCGACGGCGTGGGCCCAGACTTCGTGCGGGCCCCGCGTTTCACGATGGATCGCATGACCCAGCGAAACGGGCGTCGCGCGGCCTTCGAATGATCGCTGCTCTTCCAGTCTTGCCGCGACCAGCCCGCCCTGGGCCCGCGCATCGCCGACTGATTTGGCAGTTCCGGTCGATCCCCAGTCGGCGTTTCCCCAAGATTGAGAATGAAAATCCCCCGCACCTTCATTGTCCATCGGACCTCTCCTGGCGGAGATGATGCGATCTATGGCGTTCTCGCCATGATCTTGGTGTAACCGCATCTATCGTCGCGCCCGATTCCCGCTTCGAAGATGGCACGATCCATCTATCTTGTAATTAAGGTGAAACCACTAGAAAGCATCTAAGCAGAAGACAAAATTACAACTTTTACTTACAGTGCAGCTTGATGGTCTAACCTAGTGTATAGCCAAATCGCCATTACCCGCCAATACACAGTACGATAAGAAATAAATCCAAAATTGGCGCTCGGCGCATAGCAGTTCGAGAGGCGCCTGAGAAATTCGACCACAGAACAGCGGCGCGAAGGACTCTATGGCGCGTGAAAACTGGAGAGAAACGACAATCCTCAGCGTGCGGAATCTCGCGGAGACTCCAAACGCTCCGGGAGAGCGGGGTCGCCGGGCGCAAGCTCCGCGCGATGTGAGGCCGACTGCGGCGGCAAAGGCGCCAGATCGCGGAGAGCGGCGTGGACCCGTTGCGCCCGGTCCACGCCGCCTGAGTCGTTCTAGGCCTCGATGTCGACGTCCTTGGTTTCCTTCAGGAACAAGACGCCCACCACGGCGGTCACCGCGGCCACGACGATCGGGTACCAGAGGCCGTAATAGATGTTGCCCGTCGCCGCGACCATGGCGAAGGCCGTGGTCGGCAGGAACCCGCCGAACCAGCCGTTGCCGATATGATAGGGCAGGCTCATCGAGGTGTAGCGGATGTTGGTGGGGAACAGCTCGACCAGCATGGCGGCGATCGGGCCGTAGACCATGGTCACGTACAGCACCAGGATCGCCAGGATCCCGACCACCAGCGGCTTGTCGATCAGGGCCGGGTCGGCCTTGGCTGGATAGCCGGCGGTCTTCAGCGCCGCGCCCAGCTCCTTCTCCCAGGCCGCCTTACGGTCCGTGAAGGCGGCCTTGTCCAGGGTCTGACCGGGGAACGAGACGATGGTCGCCCCGCCGATCCTGACCTCAGCCACCGACCCCGCCGGCGCGGCCTGGTTGGCGTAGGTCACGCCGGCCTTGGCCAGGTACGACTTGGCCAGGTCGCAGGAGCGGTTGAACACGGTCTTGCCCACCGGATCGAACTGGAACGAGCAGTCGGCCGGGTCGGCCACCACGGTCACCGGCGCGCTGGCCACGGCCGCCGCCAACTGGGGGTTGGCCGCCGTGGTCAGGGTCTTGAACAGCGGGAAATAGGTCAGGGCCGCCAGGATGCAGCCCAGCATGATGATCGGCTTGCGGCCGATCTTGTCCGACAGCCAGCCGAAGAACACGAAGAACGGCGTGCCGATCAGCAGGGCCACGGCGACCAGAAGGTTGGTCGTGCCGCCGTCGACCTTGAGCATCTTCTCCAGGAAGAACAGGGCGTAGAACTGGCCGGTGTACCAGACCACCGCCTGGCCGGCGGTCAGCCCCACCAGGGCCAGCAGCACGATCTTCAGATTGCCCCACTTGGCGAACGAGTCGGCCAGCGGCTTCTTGCTGCCCTTGCCCTCGTCGACCATCTTCTGGAACGACGGGCTTTCCGACAGCTGCAGGCGGATCCACAGCGACACGCCCAGCAGCAGCACCGAGATCAGGAACGGGATGCGCCAGCCGAACGCCTGGAAGGCGTCTTCGCCCACCGCGTTGCGGGTCAGCAGGATCACCACCAGGCTGAGGAACAGCCCGAAGGTGGCCGTCACCTGAATGAAGCTGGTGTAGAAGCCGCGCCGTCCGGGCGGCGCGTGCTCGGCCACATAGGTGGCGGCCCCGCCGTACTCGCCGCCCAGGGCCAGGCCTTGGACCAAGCGCATCACCACCAGGGCGATGGGCGCGGCGATGCCGATGCTGGCGTAGCTGGGCAGCAGGCCGACCACGAAGGTCGACAGACCCATCAACAGCATGGTGACCAGGAAGGTGTTCTTGCGGCCCCACAGGTCACCCAGCCGACCGAACACCAGGGCCCCGAACGGCCGCACCGCGAAGCCGGCGGCGAAGGCCAGCAGGGCGAAGATGTAACCCGTCGTCTCGTTGACGCCCGAGAAGAAGTGCTTGGTGATGTAAGTGGCCAGCGAGCCGTAGAGGTAGAAATCGTACCACTCGAACACGGTGCCCACCGAGGCGGCCCCAATGACCAAGGCGTCCTTGCGCTGCACGGCTTGACCGCCCTTGGCGCCCTTCACCGGTTTCGCGGCGTCGCTTCCCATTCGCATCTCCCCCGTCGCCGCTTCGGGCGATCCAACGATGTTACCGCAACCAGAATGAACGGCGTTCGCGGCGTTGGCGACAGGCTAAACATGAACCGGACGAAAGCCGAAGCGTTGGCTAAAAGGAATCTTCGCCGTCCCATTTTACGGGACGAGCCAGGCAGTCCGGGATCCCGATGAGCGTCGTTGCGGCCTATATCTACAAGGACGGCGTCAGGACCCGCGAGGTCAGCCTCGACCACGACGACGCCTTGGACACCAAACCGGGCGAGTTCGTCTGGATCGGCCTGTACGAACCCAGCGCGGACGAGCTGGCGCGGCTGCAGACCCGCTTCAAGCTGCACCCCCTGGCGATCGAGGACGCGCTCAACGCCCACCAGCGGCCGAAGGTCGAGGTCTATGGCCGCGAGCTGTTCGTGGTGGCCCGCACCGCCCAGCTGGTCGACGCCCAGATCGCCTATGGCGAGACGGCGATCTTCGTCGGCCAGGGCCACCTGATCACCGTCCGACACGGCTCGGCCCGCGCCCACACAGAACTGCGCGCCCAGCTGGAGGCTTCGCCCACCTTGCTGGCCAAGGGCTCGGACTATGTGCTGCACGCGGTGCTCGACTTCGTGGTCGACGGCTACCTGCCGATCATCCAGGCCCTGGAGGACGAGGTGCTGGACATCGAGCGCCGCACGCTCGAGACCTTCCTCAGCCACGCCGAGGTCAAGCGCCTGTTCCATGTCCGGCGCGACCTGATCCGCTTCAAGCGTGTGCTGTCGCCTATGGCCGAGGTCTGCGGACGGCTGGAGCATCTGGACACGCCGTGCCTGGACGACGATGTCCGCCCCTATTTCCGTGATGTGCTCGACCATACCCAAAAGGTCGAAGGCATGGTCGACGCCCTGCGCGAGGTGATCACCTCGGTGTTCGAAGCCGCCTCGCTGCTGGAACAGCAGCGGCAGAGCGCCATCACCCGCAAGCTGGCCGCCTGGGCCGCGATCCTGGCCGTGCCGACGGCCGTGGCTGGAATCTACGGCATGAACTTCGAACACATGCCCGAGCTGACCTGGACCTGGGGCTATCCGGCCGTGATGGTCGGGATCGTGGGGGTGATCGGGTATCTCTATTGGCGGTTCAAGAAGAACGGGTGGCTGTAGGGAGCTCTTCCTTCACATCCACAAAGCCTGTCATCCCGGACAGGGCCCGAAGGGCCGCCGATCCGGGACCGCCGGAAGCGCTGAGCTAAGGCCCCGGTCCCGGATCTTCGTGCGCGCTCGTCCGGGATGACAGTCTTGTTTGAAGGAAGACGTCCTAGCTCGCCCACGCCCGAGCCGGGTGCAGGAACCGCCCCGCCTCGGCGCCGTTGCGCAGGAACACCCGGACCTCGGCGGCGTGGCCGGAGGCGGCCAGGCGGTTGGCCAGATCGCGGGCGGCGGCTTCGGCGCGACCGCCGCGTTCGAAGGTGAGTTCAGCCTCAAGGGCCTCGGAGCGCACGGACCAGCCTTGCTCGGCCGGGGTGACGGAAATCAACAGAGCCATGGAGAGCTCCTTACGCAAATCAAACTGGGGAGCGCCGCATCCCATGGTTTTTAAGGGGGGGCGCGAACGAGCGGGTTGTTCGGGCGCTGATCCGCTCCCGAAACATCGAGGTCAGATCGGCATTCGCCCTACGGGGGGATGACATCGACACATCTTATAGGCTCACAAGTTCACAACTTGACGACATGGGTATGACCCAAATGCAACTGACGCGAGCCAGAACTCCTGACCCCGTTTTTAGTTTCTCGGGTCGTTGGATGATCTGTGGGCAGGGTCAGAAAACCTGCCGCGACTAAATCCCATAAGATTGATAGGTTTTAGGCGGCGACGCCTTTTCCCTCCCCTTAGGCGTTGCCGCCGCGCGCCGCGCGGACCCATCGGGGGATGGGTGTTCGCGCGGCGCGTTTGGGGCCCTGCGTCCTTCGAGGCCCGCTGCGCGGGCGCCTCGGGATGAGGAATTCAGTGCAATGAGGTCCTCAGCTTGAGGTGCGCGCCATAGGCGAGCCTCGAAGGACGCACCGCGCCTAGCAGTCAGGCTTGTCCAGGTGCGCCTTGATCAGCGCCCGGCCCGCGCGCGCCACGGCTCGCACCGGGCCCTTGGGCCCCAGGGTGACGCGGGCGGTGTAGGAGCCTTCCATCAGCAGCATCAGGCCGTCGGCCAGGTCCTCGTCGACCGCGCCGGCCTTGCGGCACAGATCGACCAGGCGCGCGTGAAGCTGCTGCTTGTAGGCCACCGACACCTTCTGGGCCGGGTGATCGGCCTCGTGCAGCTCGATGGCGGCGTTGGACAGCGGGCAGCCGTGGACGTCGGCGTTGCAGGCCTTGGTCTCGAAGGCGTCGAAGATCGCCTCCAGCTGAACGCGGGGGTCGCCGCAGGTGCAGCCGGTGATCTCGTCCCACCAGATCCAGTAGTCGCGTTCCTGCTCGCGCAGGACCTCGGCGACCAGCTCGTCCTTGGACGGGAAGTTGCGATACAGGGTCATCTTGGTGGCGTCGGCCTCGTGGGCGATCGCCTCGACCCCCACGGCGCGAATGCCGTGTTGATAGAACAGCTCGCGGGCCGTTTCGAAGATCCGGTCGCGGGCCGGTCGTTTGGACAATGGGGCGCCTGCGGCCGCCTCCAACTCGTCCACCTTGCCCCCGCCAGAATTTCTCTCAGCCATTTTCAGAGCGCCTCACCTTGACGTGAGAGTTACCGGTCAGTATCTCTCACCGCGTGGATGATACCGAACGGTATCGTCACATACGACTACATCGTCACAGATGGACGTCACGTCAAGCAACAGCAACTGCGACATTTGATCTTTAACCCCGGAACGGAGCGCGAGCCATGCCCCCGAGCGCGAGCCCAGAGACAGCCCCGCCCGCCCGAGCCCAATGGCTGGCCGGCCCCGTCCGTTCCTTCCGCAAGCTGATCGGCCACGACGCCGACGCCATGTCCGGTCGGGACTGGCTGGCGTCGCCCAAGGCCCGTCAGAAATCCCGGCGCCCCGTCTGGGAATGAAAAACCTCCGCGTCTCCTCCCCCCGCTTCATCCGTCCGACAGGTCCGCTTATGTCCCTCCGCCCCGTCTTCACGTCTTTCGCCGGTCTGGCCGCCATGGCCGTGCTGGCCGCCTGCAGCGCCCAGGCCAAGCAGGAGGCCGCCCCGCCGCCCGCCGCCGTCACCATCACTGCGGTGGCCTTCAAGGAACTGCGCCAGTGGGATGACTTCACCGGTCGCCTCGAAGCCATCGACACCGTCGACATCCGGCCGCGCGTCAGCGGCTTCATTGACGGCGCCCGCTTCGAGGAAGGCGCCCGGGTCCGCAAGGGCCAGGTGCTGTTCCAGATCGACCCGCGCCCCTACCAGGCCGAGGCCAACCGCGCCGCCGCCGAGGTGGAGCGCGCCAAGGCCCAGCTGAACCTGGCCGTCGTCAACCGTGAGCGCGGCCGCCGGCTGATCGAGCAGAACGCCCTGGCCCAGAGCGAGTTCGACCGGCTTTCCGCCGAAGAGAAGGCCGCCCAGGCCAATCTCGGCGCCGCCAGCGCCGCCTACCAGACCGCCCGCCTGAACCTGGAATGGACCCGCGTGGTCTCGCCGATCGACGGCCGGGTCTCCAAGGCGGTGATCACCCGCGGCAACCTGGTGACGCCTTCGGACCTGCTGACCACCGTGGTCAGCGACACTCCGATCTACGCCGCCTTCAACGCCGACGAGCAGACCTTCCTGAAGTACGCCTCGGCCGAACGCGGCAAGGCCAGCCCGGTCTATATGGGGCTGATGACCGAGGACGGTTATCCGCACCAGGGCCAGCTGAAGTTCATCGACAACGCCATGGACGCCAAGAGCGGCACGATCAGCGGCCGGGCGATCTTCGCCAACGCCGACGGCCGGTTCACCCCCGGCCTGTTCGCCCGCATCCGCATGGTCAGCGACACCGCGGCCACCGTGGCCCTGGCGCCCGACCGCGCGGTGGCGACGGACCTGGGCAAGCGCTACGTCGTGGTGGTCGGCGCCAACAACAAGGCCGAGTACCGCCCGGTCGAGATCGGCCCGCTGGCCGGCAACCTGCGCATCATCCGCACCGGCCTGAAGCCGGGTGATCGGGTGATCGTCGGCGGCCTGCAGAAGGTCAAGCCGGGCGACACCGTCAACCCGGTGGTGATCAAGACCGACCTGTCGACCGACCTGTCGCAGTTCGAGACCGGCCCGCGGCGTGTCGCGATGATCAACAGCGTCGGCCAGAACTAACCTCGGCGCGGAAACCTCGTCCTTCGACAAGCTCAGGTTGAGGTTTCCGACTGAGCCGCCCTGCCACTAGCCCTCATCCTGAGCTTGTCGAAGGACGAGGGCGGGCCCGCAACGGCCCGACGCCAACCCGCGTAACGCCCCCTTCTTGCCTCCTCCCCATACTCGCCCGCAAAAGGCGCCTCCCATGAATTTCTCCAAGTTCTTCGTGAACCGGCCGCGCTTCGCCGCCGTGCTCTCGATCGTCATCTTCATCGCCGGGTTGGTGGCTCTGCCGCGCCTGCCGATCTCGGAATATCCCGAGGTGGTGCCGCCGACCGTGGTCGTGCGCGCCGCCTATCCGGGCGCCAACCCCGCCGTCATCGGCCAGACCGTCGCCGCGCCGCTGGAGCAGGCGATCAACGGCGTCGAGGGCATGATCTACCAGTCGTCGCAGTCGGCCTCCGACGGCGCGATGATCCTGACCGTCACCTTCGCGCTGGGGACCGATCTCGATAAGGCCCAGGTGCAGGTGCAGAACCGCGTGGCCCAGGCCCTGCCGAAACTGCCCCAGGAGGTGCAGCGCATCGGCGTGACCACCGACAAGGCCTCGCCCGACCTGACCCTGGTCGTGCACATGATCTCGCCCAACAACCGCTACGACATGCTGTACCTCAGCAACTACGCGCAGCTGAACGTCCGCGACCGCCTCAAGCGTGTCGACGGCGTGGGCGACGTGCAGATCTTCGGGGCCGGCGCCTATTCGATGCGCGTGTGGCTGGACCCTGAAAAGCTGGCCTCGCTGAACATGACGGCCGGCGACGTGGTCAAGGCCCTGCGCGAGCAGAACGTCCAGGTCGCCGCCGGCCAGCTGGGCGCGCCTCCGACCAATGTCGGCGCCGACTTCCAGCTGTCGATCAACGCTCCCGGCCGTCTGACCGACGAGGAGCAGTTCCGCGAGGTCATCATCCGCTCGGGGGCCAACGGCGAGATCACCCACCTGGGCGACGTGGCCCGCGTGGAGATGGGCGCCAACAACTACGCCCTGCGCTCGCTGCTCGACAACAAGTCGGCCGTGGCCATGCCGATCTTCCAGCGCCCCGGCTCCAACGCCCTGGCCATGGCCGCCGACATCAAGAAGACGATGAAGGAGCTGAAGAAGGAATTCCCCGAGGGCGTCGACTACGAGATCATCTACGACACCACCGCCTTCGTGCAGGAATCGATCAATTCGGTGATCCACACCCTAATCGAGGCCATCATCCTGGTGGTCATCGTGGTGGTGATCTTCCTGCAGGGCTGGCGCGCCTCGATCATTCCGCTGATCGCCGTGCCCGTCTCGCTGATCGGCACCTTCGCGGTGCTGCTGATGCTGGGCTTCGGCCTCAACGCCCTGACCCTGTTCGGCCTGGTCCTGGCCATCGGCATCGTCGTCGACGACGCCATCGTCGTGGTCGAGAACGTCGAGCGGAACATATCCAACGGCCTGGAGCCGGCGGCGGCCACGCGCAAGGCCATGAGCGAGGTCACCGGACCGATCATCTCCACGGCCCTGGTGCTGTGCGCGGTGTTCATCCCCACCGCCTTCATCAGCGGCCTGTCGGGCCAGTTCTACCGCCAGTTCGCCCTGACCATCGCCATCTCGACGGTGATCTCGGCCTTCAACTCCCTGACCTTGTCGCCGGCCCTGGCCGCTGTGCTCCTCAAGAGCCATGACGCGCCCAAGGACCGCTTCCAGAAGATGATCGACGCGGCCCTGGGCTGGCTGTTCAACCCGTTCAACCGCATGTTCGCCAAGGCGTCCGACGGCTATGTCCGCAATGTCGGCCGCACCCTGGGCAGGTCGACCGCGGGCCTGGTGGTCTACGGCATCCTGCTGGCCCTGACGGTCTTCGCCTTCGCCAAGACCCCGGGCGGCTTCGTGCCGCAGCAGGACAAGGCCTATGTCGTCGCCGTCGTGCAACTGCCCGACGCGGCGTCGCTGGACCGCACCGAGGCGGTGATCCGCCAGATGGGCGACATCGGCATGAAGGTGCCGGGCATCAAGCACTCGGTGGCCTTCCCTGGCCTGTCGGCCAACGGCTTCATCAACAGCCCCAACTCCGGCGCGGTGTTCTTCACGCTGGCCGACTTCAAGGAGCGCACCGGCAAGACCATGTCGGCGGGCGCCATCGTCGGCGAGCTGAACGCCAAGTTCGGCGCCATCCCCGACGCCCAGATCGCGGTCTTCCCGCCGCCTTCGGTGCAGGGGCTGGGCACGATCGGCGGCTTCCGCATGCAGATCGTCGACCGCGCGGGCCTGGGTCCCGACGAGCTGAACAAGCAGACCCAGAACCTGATCGACAAGGCCCGCAAGGACCCCGCCCTGGTCGGCGTGTTCTCGACCTACCAGGTCAGCGTGCCGAAGATCGAGGCCAACATCGATCGCGAGAAGGCGCGGGCCTCGGGCGTTTCCCTGACCGACCTGTTCGAGACCATGCAGGTCTATCTGGGCTCGCTGTACGTCAACGACTTCAACCGCTTTGGCCGCACCTACGAGGTCAACGTCCAGGCCGATCAGAAATTCCGCATGCAGCCCGAGCAGATGCTGCGCCTGCAGACGCGGAACGCCGACGGCCAGATGATCCCGCTGGGCGCCTTCGTCAGCTTCAAGGAGGCCACCGGCCCCGACCGCGAGAGCCACTACAACGGCGTGCTCACGGCCGAGATCAACGGCGGCCCGGCCCCCGGCTACTCGACGGGCCAGGCCCAGAAGGCGCTGGAGGACCTGGCCAAGCAGGAGCTGCCCAACGGCATGGGCTTCGAATGGACCGAGCTGACCTATCAGCAGATCCTGGCCGGCAACACGGCGATCTATGTCTTCCCGCTGTGCGTGCTGCTGGCCTTCCTGGTGCTGGTCGCTCAGTACGAAAGCTGGACCCTGCCGCTGGTGGTCATCCTGATCGTGCCGATGACCCTGCTGTCGGCCCTGGCCGGCGTGCTGCTGACCCATGGCGACAACAACATCTTCACCCAGATCGGGCTGATCGTGCTGGTGGGGCTGGCGTGTAAGAACGCCATCCTGATCGTCGAATTCGCCAAGGAGCGGGAGGAGCATGGCGACACGCCGCTGCAAGCGGTGCTGGAAGCCTGTCGCCTGCGCCTGCGGCCGATCCTGATGACCTCGATCGCCTTCATCATGGGCGTGGCGCCCCTGGTGGTCAGCCACGGGGCCGGCGCCGAGATGCGCCGCGCCATGGGCGTGGCGGTGTTCTCGGGGATGCTGGGGGTGACGGTCTTCGGCCTGATCCTGACCCCGATCTTCTACTTCGTGATCCGTCGCAACACCGCCCGTCGGGCGGCGCTGAAGGCGGCCCGGGCCACCCCGGTGGAGGCGCACTGATGGGCCGTCAAACCTCCCCCCTCCCCCTCGATGGGGGAGGGGCCGGGGGTGGGGGTGACCACGGCGGCGGACAACACCCCGACCGAGCCACATCCGGACCCTCTTTCACCCCCATCCCCGACCCTTCCCCCATCAAGGGGGAAGGGAGCCTTTCGAGGTCTTCAATGACTAGGTTAAAACTTGCCGTGGTCGCCAGCGCCTCGGCGCTCCTCCTGGCCGCGTGCGCGGTGGGCCCCGACTACAAGACCCCGGTCGCCGCCCCGGTCGTTCTCCAGAACGCCCCGGCCGGCGCCTTTTCGACCGCCAATCCCGAAGCCCAGTGGTGGAAGGCGTTCAACGATCCGGTCCTGAACGGGCTGATCTCCCAGGCCCTGACCGGCAACCTGGACATCCGCATCGCGGTCGCCCGGGTGGACGAGGCCCGGGCCCTGTTCAAGGACGCCCGTCTGGACCAGATCCCGCGGGTCACCGCCGGCGGGGCCTATCAGAAGAGCGACCAGCAGCAGCCGGGCTCGAACGGCCAGCGCGTCGAGAGCGAGACCTACCAGGCCGGCTTCGACGCCGGTTGGGAGATCGACCTATTCGGCCGCGTCCGCCGGGGCGTGGAGTCGGCCCGGGCCGAGGCGGGCGCGGCGCGAGCCGACCTGCGCGACGCCCAGGTGACCATCGCCGCGGAAGTCGCCCGCAACTATCTGGAGCTGCGCGGCGCCCAGGCCCGCCTGGCCGTGGCCAACCGCAACCTCGACACCCAGCGCGAGACCCTGCGGCTGACCAAGGTCCGCTACGACGCCGGGGCGGGCAACCCGATCGACGTCGCCAGCGCCCAGGCGCGCCTCAACGCCACCGAGGCGGTGATCCCCGCCCTGATCACGGCCGAGAAGCGGGCCAACTACCGGCTCTGCGTGCTGGTCGGCAAGCGGCCGGGCCAACTGGACGCGACCCTGGTGGCCACCACCGCCGAGGTCACGCCGCTGATCGCCGCCCTGCCGATCGGCGACGCCGCCGACCTGCTGCGCCGGCGCCCCGACGTCCAGGCGGCCGAGCGCCGGCTGGCCGCCCAGACCGCCAAGGTGGGGGTGGCCACGGCCGACCTCTTCCCGCGCGTCCGGGTGACGGGCTTTGTCGGCTTCTTGTCGGGCACGTCCAGCGGCTTCGGCAATTCGGCCAGCCAGGCCTGGTCGGTGGCCCCCTCGGTCAGCTGGCCGGCCCTGGACCTGGGCGGGGCGCACCAGCGCCTGAAGGCGGCAGAGGCCCGCAACGACGCCAGCCTGGCCGTCTACGACCAGACGGTGCTGG
Source organism: Caulobacter sp. (assembly GCF_049283275.1). Lineage (GTDB taxonomy): Bacteria > Pseudomonadota > Alphaproteobacteria > Caulobacterales > Caulobacteraceae > Caulobacter. The sequence goes on from NZ_JBAPVS010000278.1 coordinate 38,778, forward strand.
CGGCGCTGGAGGACCTGGAGAACGCCCTGGTCGGCTATCGCCAGCAGCAGGCCCAACTGGTCAGCCTGACCAACCAGGCCGCCGCCTCGCGTCGCGCCGCCGAGCTGGCCCGCATCCAGTACAAGGAAGGCGGCATCGACTTCCTGGTGCTGCTGGACGCCGAACGCACGCTGCTGGCCGCCGAGGACTCGATGACGGTCGCCGAGACCGGGGTGAACACCAACGTCGTGGCGATCTACAAGGCGCTGGGCGGCGGGTGGACGTCGTAAAAGTTATCCACAGGGCTGCTCCCTTCCCCCTTGATGGGGGAAGGGCCGGGGATGGGGGTGACCACGGCGCCGACCGCGTTTCGAACGCTGCGCGTTCACCCCCATCCGACCGCTTCGCGGCCACCTTCCCCCATCAAGGGGGAAGGAAGAGGCGACCTCCATCCCCGCTCCCGCCGATCACGACCTAAACGAATCCAACCCCTTACACAAAAACGCACGTTTCCGATCCCCACCCTCCAGGACGGCCGCACACTAGCGGCATGACCCAAGCTCAAGACATCCCCACCTGGGGCCAGACCTTCCAGCTCAAGCTGATGGCCGCCCTCGACGCGGCCTGGAAGACCATCGAGGCCGCCACCGACCCCGCCGTCATCCGCGCGGCCCGCGACAGGGCCAGGGCGATCGGCGACCTGGCCGCCATGGCCCGCAAGGTCGCCCTGATCGTCCCGACCCCGCGCGGCAAGCCGAAATCCGCCGAAACGGCCGCCGCCGGCCTGCACGCCGCCCAGGGCGTGGCGGACGTCAGCGCGATGATCATGGCCTCGAAGGCGGCCGCCGCGCCCGTGACGGCCCCGGTCGCCGCTCAGGCCGAACACACACGGCGGGCGCTGGACAAGCTCAAGGGCGGACGGCGCGGACGGTTGTGAGGCGCCAGGGGTTTCGCAACCGCCTCCCCCGCCCTAACTGAGTCGCATGACCCGACCCGTCCTGCTCCAGATCCTGCTCGGCGCCGCCCTCGTGGCCGCCGGCGTCGCCGCCGCCTTCACGCAACAGGGCGACACCTGGCGCCTTGGCGGCGCGGTGATCGCGACGCTCGGCGTGATCATGGCGCGGCGGGCGGTCCGGGGGATGCGGCGGCGGTAGGGGACGCTCCTCGGAACCCTCTCTCATAGAGAGAGGGGGGGGCCCGCCGCGAAGCGGTGGGA
>NZ_JBAPVS010000279.1:0-15116 GCF_049283275.1 Caulobacter sp.
GGGGACACGCCGCAAGGGCATGTCCCCTGGCTTACAGCTCCCGCCCCACCGGATAGAGCCGGTAGTGGTCGTCGTAGTATGGCGTCCGCGCGTAGAACCAGCCCAGCCGCGCGTCCGGATCGGCGGCGAACTTCGGGTCGGCCGCCAGCTTGGCTTCGAACTCGGCTTTCAGCTTGGGGTCGGCGGCCAGCATCTTCTCGGCCAGGGGGGCGATGGCGTAGCCCTCGATATATTCCACCCGCTGCAGCACCTCGGGGAACATCCCCCAGGCGAAGAAGCTCTCGTCGCTTTCCGGCTCAAGCAGCAGGGTGACCATCTCGCCCAGCGGCTGGTCGGTCGAGATGCGCACCGAGCCGGCGGGGAAGGTGACCGTGCGCGTCTCGTGCGTCACCGGACCGGCGGCGATCTCGACATGGCCCTCGCTGGCGCGGGTGGCGAGCTTCGGCGCGGTCAAGCGGATCATGTCGAGCGACACCGTCTTCGGCGCGGCCAGGGTCTCCATCGCCACGCCGTGGATGCGCAGGCGCTCGATGATGTCGGGCTTGGCCGACGAGATCCAGTAGGCCTTGGCCGGGGTCAGGTCGAGCGCCGGCTCGCTGGTGTAGAGCGGGAGCGACCAGGGCTTGGGATCGGGCTTGCCCAGCCAGCGCACCTCCTTGCCGCCCGAGGCGGGGGAGTCGTAGGTCTCGTACTGCACGCCCAGGAAGCTGACGGTGTGCAGCGGCTTCCCGCCGCCCCCGAAATCGGTCCCGAAGTTGGCCTTGATCACCTTGGGACGCTGGGCGCGGTCCTGCTGCTCGGCGGCGCGCAAGGCGGCGCCGTCCTTGGCCAGCACCTTCAGGGTCTCTTCCAGCAGCACATAGGTGCCCAGCACCCGTTGCCGGTAGGGCTTCAGCGAATGGTTCTCGACCAGCACCGTGGCGATCCGCGCGGCGTCGCCATAGCCGTTGGAATAGCGCAAGGACGCCGGCGAGGCGCCCAGGCCCTTCTTCGGGTCGCGGTCATCCAGGGCGAAGACCAGCTGGCCGGGGATGTGTCCCGCCGCCTTCAGGCCCGCCTCGGTGGCCGGCAGGAAGCTGTTGTCCAGCCAGGCGCTGGTGGCTTTGGAGCGCGCGAAGTCGCCCTGGTAGCCGGCCCAGCCATAGGTGATGTCGTACTGGTAGTCCTCGCCGTCGGTGACGTGGATGTCCATGTAGAGGTCGGGCTTCACACGGTCGATCAGGCTGATCATCGCCCGCATCTCCGGCGCGTCCAGCTTGCCGTAGTCGCGGTTCAGATTGAGGTTCTGGGCCGTGTGCCGCCAGCCCTGCACGACCGGGCCGCGCTGGTTGGGGCGGCTGTAGGGCGAGGCGCGCTCATGGCCGTCGACGCTGAAGATCGGCACGAAGACCAGGTTCACGCTGTCCAGCGGGTTGTCCTTGCCGTGGAAGGCCCCCCTCTCGAAAGCAATGTCGCGCAGCAGCATCATGCCGGCGTCCTTGCCGTCGATTTCGCCCGGATGGATGCCGGCCTGGGCCAGCAGCACGGGCTTGCTGGGATCGAACGCGGCCCCATCCTTGGAGACGTACAGCACCAGCAGGTCGCGGCCCTCGGGCGACTTGCCGAAGACCTCCATGCGGATCAGCGGCGAGGCCGCGTCCAGCTTTTCCAGCCAGGCGCGGGTCTCGGCATAGTTCGGCGACGCGGTCAGGCCCGTCAGCTCCGACGGCGTGACCCAGGGATCGGACGGCTTGGCGATCAGCTTTTCGCTGGCGCCATGCCAGGCCAGGGTCGGGGGAAGGATTTCGCCTTCCCAGGGGGCCTTAGGAGTCTCAGCCATGGTCACGCTCGCCGTCATCGCGACGGCCAGAGCCGCCAGCCCGGTCTTCAACATCTCAAGCGCTCTCCGGCTCCCAGCCGGGGACATGCCCTTGCGGCGTGTCCCCAAACGTGACGGGGCTTCAAAGGGGACACGCCGCGAGGGCATGTCCCCGAGCGCGTACTATTTCCGCGTCACCAGGTCCATGAAGCGCTGCTGCAGAACCTTGTCGGTCTTGAACACGCCGCGGAACTGGGTGGTGATCGTCGAGACGTCGTGGTGGTGCACGCCGCGCGTGGACATGCACTGGTGCTCGGCGTCGATCAGCACGGCCACGCCGGCGGCGCTGAGATGGTCCTCGATGGCGTCGGCGATCTGCATGGTCATGGTCTCCTGGGTCTGGAGACGCTTGGCGAAGATCTCGACCAGGCGCGCCAGCTTGGACAGGCCCACGACCTTGCCGGTCGGCATATAGGCCACCCAGGCCTTGCCCAGGAACGGCGCCATGTGGTGCTCGCAGTGGCTCTGCACGTCGATGCCGCGCAGCATGACCATGTCGTCATAGCCCTGCACGTCCTCGAAGGTGCGCGAGAGCTCCTTGGCCGGATCGCCGTGATAGCCGGCGAACCACTCGCCATAGGCGTCGACCACGCGCTGGGGCGTGTCGAGCAGGCCTTCGCGGTCGGGGTTGTCGCCGGCCCAGGCCAGCAGGGTCCGGACGGCAGCCATGGCCTCGTCTCGGGTCGGGCGCTGGGCGGGTTCAAGATCAAGATCGGTGACGGTGTCGAGGCCGATCAGGGTTCGCTCGCTGGTCAGTGCGTCCATGTGCGGGAGGGTCTTTCCACGGGCTGAGTTGCGCCAGGACGCCTTTCGTCCTGGAATTACGCGTGCCACCCGTCGCGCGCCCCATGCCTATCATTTGGACCAATAAGAATGGTCGTGCGCGCGTGCTCTCGTTATATGGGGCCAATCCGCATCCCCGCAACAGTCCCGCGACGTCAGGCCGCTCTCTCCTCATGACCATCAAGCTCTACGACACCATGGCGCGCGAGAAGCGCGACTTCGTTCCCGCCGATCCGAGCCGGGTGACGATGTATGTCTGCGGGCCCACGGTCTACAATCACGCCCACATCGGCAACTTCCGGCCGGTGGTGGTGTTCGACGTGCTGTTCCGCCTGCTGCGCCACGCCTATGGCGAAGACGCGGTGATCTATGCGCGCAACGTCACCGACGTGGACGACAAGATCAACGCCAAGGCCACGGCCGAGGGCGTGGCGATCAAGGTGATCACCGACCGCTACCTGGCCGCCTATCACCAGGACGCCGACGCCCTGCTGGCCCTGCGGCCGACGCTGGAGCCCATGGCCACCGAGCACATGGGTCCGATCGTCGAGATGATCGGCAAGCTGGTCGAGAACGGCAGCGCCTACGCCGCCGAGGGCCACGTGCTGTTCGACACCCAGGCCTTCCCCGACTACGGCCAGCTGTCGGGCCGCGACCTGGACGACATGATCGCCGGCGCCCGGGTCGAGGTCGCGCCGTACAAGCGCCACCCCGCCGACTTCGTGCTGTGGAAGCCGTCCAAGGAAAACGAGCCGGTGTGGGACAGCCCCTGGGGCGCGGGCCGTCCGGGCTGGCACATCGAGTGCTCGGCGATGATCGACAAGTCGCTGGGCCGGACCATCGACATCCACGGCGGCGGCATCGACCTGGCCTTCCCGCACCACGAGAACGAACTGGCCCAGAGCCGCTGCGCCCACGGCGCGCCGGTCCTGGCCAACTACTGGCTGCACAACGGCTTCCTCGACATGTCGGGGGAGAAGATGTCCAAGAGCCTGGGCAATGTGATCATTCCGCACGAGCTGCTGAAGACCACGCCGGGCGAGGTGATCCGCTGGGCGCTGCTGTCGGGCCACTACCGCCAGCCGCTGGACTGGACGCCGGAGCTGGTCGAGCAGAGCAAGAAGGCGCTGGACCGCCTGTACGGCGCCCTGCGCCGCGCCAAGAGCGTCGAGGCCGGCGAGTCCGAGCCCTCGGACGACGTGCTGGCCGCGCTGTCGGACGACCTGAACACCCCGTTGGCGGTGTCGGGCTTCTTCGAACTGTCCAGCGCCATCGAGCGGGCGGTGACGGCCGGCGACGAGCCGGCGATCACGGCCAACAAGGGCCGGCTGCTGGCCTCGGCCGGTCTGCTGGGCTTCCTGCAGGCCGACCCGGACGCCTGGTTCGAGGGCGACGCCGACGACGACCTGAAGGCCAAGGTGGAAGACCTGCTCAAGCGCCGGGTCGAGGCCCGCACCGCCAAGGACTGGACCGCCGCCGACGCCATCCGCGCCGAGCTGGACGCCCTGGGCGTGGTGGTCATGGACGGTCCGGCCGGTGCGACCTGGCGCATGAAGGATTAAATAGGGGGCGGGGAAACCGAGGAGTTTGGGATGCGCGCCTATTTCCAGATGTTCGCCGGCTACAACGCCTGGGCCAACCATCGCCTCCACGCGGCCTGCTCCCTGTTGGACGAGGCCGACTACAAGGCCGAGCGCGGGGCGTTCTTCGGGTCCATCCACGGGACGCTGAACCACCTGATCGTCACCGACCGCGTCTGGCTGGCGCGGTTGCGCGGGGAGACCGTGCCGTCGGTCCAGCTGGATGCGGCGATCTTCAACGACCTGGCGACCCTGCGCGCGGCGCGGACCCACGAGGACGCGGCCTTGTCGACCCACGTGGCCGGCCTGACCGACGCGCAGCTGGCCGGACCGCTGCGCTGGACGCGGGTCGCCGACGGTTCGGTGGTGACCCAGCCGCTGTGGGCCGCCCTGGCCCATCTGTTCAACCACCAGACCCACCATCGGGCTCAGGTCCATGGTCTGCTCAGCCAGGCCGGGATCGATCCGCCGTCCCTCGACCTGCCGGTCTTCCAGAAGGCCAGCGGCCTGGGCTTTTCCGAGTGAGTTTTTCAGAGTGAAAGTGTTAGAGCGACGCCCATGCAACGCGCCGTAGAACATCGCACCGGGGTGCAGGCCCCCGCCGAGATCGTCTGGGAAGTGATCTCCGACTTCACGACCTGGAGCGACTGGAACCCGATCCACCCTCGCATCGAGGGCCAGTTGCGGATCGGCACGCCCCTGACCGTCGAGGTCGTGCTCGGCGAGGGCCAGGCCTCGACGATCCAGCCGGTCGTCCAGGATTGGGTGCCGTTCGAGCAGCTGCACTGGCGCACCACGCGCCTGCGGGGTTTCGTGACCGCGATCCGCTACCTGGAGATCGAGAACATGGGTCCGGCCAACGCCACCTTCTCGAACGGCGAGCTGTTCATGGGTCCGCTGGTGCGCTGGGTCAGCCGCGACGAGCGCCGCCGCCTGCGCGCGGCCTATGCCCGCATGGGCGAGGCCGTGCGCGACCGCGCCGAGGCCATCTGGTCGCAGCGCCTGAAGAACCCCACATAGAGCCCATGATCGACGACCTCTATTCGGCCCGCATCCTGGGGCTGGTGGCCAACATGCCCCGGGCCGGACGTCTGGCCGCGCCCGACGCCAGCGCCGAGAAGACCGCCAAGCTGTGCGGCAGCCGGATCGTGGTCGACGTGACGATGCAGGACGGCAAGGTCGCCGACTTCGCCCAGGACGTGACCGCCTGCGCCCTGGGCCAGGCTTCCGCCGCGATCCTCGGCGCCCAGGTGATCGGGGCCGATCTTTCCGAGATCGAGTTGGCCCGCGACGCCTTGCAGTCTATGCTCAAGTCTAACGGCCCCGCTCCCACGGGCCGATTTTCGGAGCTCGCCGTGCTGGAGCCGGTCAAGGACTATCCCGCCCGTCATGCCTCGACGCTTTTGGCGTTCGAGGCCGCGGTCGAGGCTGTCCGCAAGGCCACAGGGGCGACCCAAACCCGAACTAGCCGCGTCGGCGCCGCTTGATCGGACCTTTTCGCTAGTCGATAAGGTCCCGACTCCGTTCGCGAAAGCGCCGGCATGACATTCTACGAACGCACCGTCGACCTGGGCCTGCGGGCCTACAAGACGACGCTCTCGCCCTTCATCGGGCGTCAGTGCCGGTATCTGCCGACCTGCTCGGAATACGCGGCCCAGGCGCTCAAGGATCACGGACCCCTGAAAGGGTCCTGGCTCGCGGTGGGACGGATTTGCCGATGCAATCCGTTCGGTGGTTCAGGGTACGACCCGCCGCCTCCGCCCCGCGCGCCGCGCAAGTGGAAATGTGAAGAATGATCGACCTGATTTTCCCCGACGGCTCGGCCCGCCAGTATCCTGACGGTTCGACGGGGCGCGACGTGGCCGCCTCGATCTCCAAGTCGCTGGAGAAGAAGGCCCTGCTGATCAAGCTGGACGGCCATCTGCTCGACCTGGACCGTCCGCTGACGCCCGACCTGCTGGGCGGCGGCAACCGCTTCGAGATCATCACGCGCGAATCGCCCGAGGCGCTGGAGGTGATCCGTCACGACACCGCCCACGTGCTGGCCCAGGCCGTGCAGGAACTGTTCCCCGGCACGCAGGTGACCATCGGCCCGAACGTCGAGGACGGCTTCTACTACGACTTCGCCCGCGACGAGCCATTCAGCCTGGACGACCTGGCGACGATCGAGGCGCGCATGCGCCAGATCGTCGATCGCGACGAGAAGATCCGCCGCGAGGAGGTCAACCGCGACGTCGCCATCGCCGACTTCGACGAGATGGGCGAGACCTACAAGGCCCAGATCATCCGCGACCTGCCGGCCGGCGATACGATCACGGTCTATCATCAGGGCGACAACTGGAAGGACCTGTGCCGCGGTCCCCACCTGCCGTCGACCAAGCATGTCGGCAAGGCCTTCAAGCTGACCAAGCTGGCCGGCGCCTACTGGCGCGGCGACCAGAACAACGCCCAGCTGCAGCGCATCTACGGAACGTCCTGGGCCTCGGACGCGGACCTGGCGGCCTATCTGCTGCGCATCGAGGAAGCCGAGCGGCGCGATCACCGCAAGCTGGGCAAGACCATGGACCTCTTCCACATCCAGGAAGAGGGCAAGGGCATGGTGTTCTGGCACCCCAAGGGCTGGACGCTGTACCTGGCGCTGGAGGCCTATATGCGCCGCCGGCTGGACGCGGCCGGCTACCGCGAGGTCAAGACGCCCCAGATCCTCGACAAGAGCTTGTGGGAGCGCTCGGGCCACGCCGAGAAGTTCGGCCACGCCATGTTCATGTGCGAGAGCGCCGAGGGCGAGGTCCTGGCCGTCAAGCCGATGAACTGCCCCGGCCACATCCAGATCTTCAATGTCGGCCAGAAGAGCTATCGCGAGCTGCCGCTGCGCATGGCCGAGTTCGGCGCCTGCCATCGCTACGAGCCCTCGGGCGCCATGCACGGCATCATGCGGGTGCGGGCCTTCACCCAGGACGACGCCCACATCTTCTGCCGCGAAGAGCAGGTCACCGAGGAATCCGCCCGCTTCATCGAACTGCTGCGCAGCGTGTATGACGACCTGGGCATGCAGCTGGCCGACACCAAGTTCTCGACGCGTCCGGACCTGCGGGCGGGCACGGACGAGGTCTGGGACAAGGCCGAAGCCGCTCTGTCCGCGGCCGCCGAGGCGGCGGGCGAGACCCTGGTGCTGCAAGAGGGCGAAGGCGCCTTCTACGGCCCGAAGCTGGAGTTCTCGCTGAAGGACGCCATCGGCCGGGTCTGGCAATGCGGCACGCTGCAGCTGGACTTCGTCCTTCCGGAGCGCCTGGACGCCGAATATGTCGCCGAGGACGGCTCCAAGAAGCGGCCCGTCATGCTGCACCGGGCGATCCTGGGCTCGTTCGAGCGCTTCATCGGCATTCTGCTTGAGAACTACGCCGGCCATCTGCCGTTGTGGCTGGCCCCGACCCAGGTCGTGGTTGCCACGATCACCTCGGACGCTGACGATTACGCGCAACGTGTGGCTGAGCGATTGACTTCCATGGGCATTCGCGCAGAGGTCGATTTCAGGAACGAGAAGATTAACTATAAGATTCGCGAACACAGCCTCGCGAAGGTGCCGGTAATTGCAGTGGTGGGCCGCAAGGAAGCTGAAAACGGGGAAGTCGCTCTGCGTCGACTTGGCGGCGAAGGACAGAAGGTGCTGTCGTTGGAAGACGCCGTGCGCGCGTTGACCTTGGAAGCGACGCCGCCGGATCTTGCCCGTGATCACGCCGAGGCGCGGCCCGCGGAGTTTGCGCAGGTCTGATGAACAGTATTCTCCCTTCTCATTCGGCCTTTGTCTCAGGTGCGCGGCCCGTCAGTCCGCGCATCTCGGTCGTCATGGTGGTCTACCAGACGGGCGAAGCCCTGACCGAAAGCATCCGGCACGTCCTGGCCGAGCCGCTGGTCGATGAGTTCGTCATCGTCGACAACGGCTCGCCGGCCGAAGAGGCCGAGCGGCTGCGCGCCTTGGGTCTGGCCGAGCCGCGTGTCGTGCTGCGGCAAGGCCACGGCAATATCGGCTTCGCCCGCGGCGCAAACCTGGGCGCCGAAACCGCGCGGGGCGATTACATCGTCTTCCTCAATCCGGACGCCAATCTGCAAAGCGGCTGCGTCAAGGCCTTGGTCGCGGCCTTCGAGGGCCAGCCGGTTCCGGCGGTGGTCGGGGCGCGGGTGATGAACACCGACGGCACCGAACAGCGCGGCGGACGTCGCGGCGAGATCACGCCGATCACCACCCTGCTCAGCTTCGGCCACCTGACCGCGCGGTTCAAAGGCCTGTCGAAGTTCGAGATCCACCGCGAGCACGAAGCCACGCCGGACGCGCCGATCCCGATGCCGACCATTTCCGGCGCCTGCTTCGCCCTGCGTCGCGAGGACTTCGACCTGCTGGGCGGTTTCGACGAGGGCTATTTCCTGCACGTCGAGGACATCGACCTGTGCTGGCGCGCTCGCCAGGCCGGCGGCGAGGTGCTTTTCCAACCGGCGGCCCAGGTCGTCCATCTGGGACACACCAGCCTGGAGCATCCGCTGAAGGTCGAGTTCCACAAGGGCGTGGGTCTGTCGCGCTATTTCATCAAGCGGGCCGACACGGTCCAGCGCTACGCGATCGCCGTCTTGCTGGCCCCGGCCATTCTGCTGATGTCGCTGGTCCGGCCGGCTTTTAATCCAAGGTTGCGCAAGTGAGCCGCCAGGCCGTCGTCCGAGCGCTGGACAGCATGGGTCTGGCCGACAGCGCCTTCGCCCTCTACCAGCGCTATCAGGCTTGGCGAAGCCGTGGCGCGGACGTTGGCGCGCAGGCCGACGGACTGCCCGTGCCGCCGGCCTATCTGCGGGTGTTGACGGCGGGCCACGCCGACGCCGAGATCTTCCTCTCGCAAGGCCGCGACACCTTCGCCGAGGTGGCCATGCTGGCCGCGCGCCATGGCCTGCCGCTCGAGGCGGGACTGAAGGTGCTGGAGTTCGGCAGCGGCTGTGGTCGATCCTCCCGCTACGCCAGCCTCACCCCCGTCGAGCTGAGCGGCTGCGACATCAATCCCAAGCTGGTGGCCTGGACCCAGGCCAATCTGCCCGGGCGTTTCGTGCTGTCGCGCCAGACCCCGCCCCTGATGTTTGAGATCGGCGAGTTCGATCTCGTCTATGCGATCTCGGTCTTCACCCACATGACCGACGCGCCGTTGCGGGCGTGGCTGGCTGAACTGGCGCGCGTGGTCCGGCCAGGCGGGTTGGCGGTCCTGACCTTCTTCGATCCCCTGATCCCCGTGGCCGCCGACTTTGCCGAAGACCTGGCCCGCGAAGGTTTCCATATCCGCCACAACGGGGCGGAAGGCTCCAACCTGCTGTGCGGCTACATGACCCGCGAAGGCTTCGCCGAGCGTGCGGCCCCGGACTGGACCTTGGTCGACGTTCTGGACAGCCCCGCTTCGGCCAGCGGCCAGGCCATGGCCGTGTTCCGCCGGGTCTAGGCCGGAAACCCGCCCGCCCGCGCCAGCGACGACGCCGGGGCGCTCTTGCCCAGGCGCTCGCTGATGTCGCTGCCGATCTCGATCAGGGCGCCCAGGTCGTAGCCGGTCTCGAAGCCGGCCCGCTCCAGCATGTAGACCAGATCCTCGGTGCCGATATTGCCGGTGGCGTTCGGGGCGAACGGGCAGCCGCCCAGGCCGCCGACCGAGGCGTCCAGCACATCGATCCCCGCCTCGACGCCGGCATAGGCGTTGGCCAGGCCCGTGTTGCGGGTGTCGTGGAAATGCAGGCGCAGACGGGTGTCCGGCGCGGCCTCGCGCACCGCCTCCACCCGCTTGCTGACGGTCCAGGGATCGGCGACCCCGATGGTGTCGGCGATGGCGATCTCGGCCACGCCGAACAGGGCCGCGGCCCTGGCGATGGTCACGACCTGGTCTTCGGAGACCTCGCCGTCGAACGGGCAGCCGAACGCCACCGAGATCGTGGCGGTGATCGGCGGGCCGCCCTCCAGCGCCCGGCGCTCGCAGATCGCGCCCAGCACGTCCAGCTGCTGCTTGGCCGTCGCGCCCTGGTTGGCCAGGCCGAAGCCGTCGGTGGCGCAGACCACCACATTGGCCTCGTCGCACTGGGCCGCCACGCAGCGCTCCCAGCCGCGCATGTTCAGCACCAGGCCGATGCGGGAATGCTCCAGATCGGGCGTCAGCGCCGCCTGGATCTCCTCGGCCCCGGCCATCTGCGGCACGCGGTTGGGATTGACGAACGACACGGTCTCGATGCGCTTGGCGCCGGCGGCCTCTAGCCGACGGATCAGCGCCAGCTTCTCGTGGACCGGCAGGGACAGCTTCTCGTTCTGCAGCCCGTCGCGCGGACCGACCTCGACGATCTGGATGAAGCGGCTCATGGGCGCATCTCCGCTTGGGTTTCGGCGGTCTCGCCGCCGCTCTCTTCGCCGATCTCGTCGGCGGCCTCGTCGCCGGGGCGGATCGGCGCGCCGCGATAGAGCGTCAGCCGCTCCTTGTCGCCGTCGGAATAATCGAAGCCCTCGACCACGCCGGCCGGGCGGGCGGTCTGGCCCAGGGCGGCGAGGGCGGCCAGGAAGGCGGTTTCCTGACGGCCCTCCACCACGGCCGGACGGCCCTGGGCGACGGCCTCGGCCGCGCCGGCCGGGTCGGTCAGTTCGGTCGTGGTGCCCAGCAGGAAGATCATGCTGGGCTCGGAATAGCCGGTGACGGCCACCGGCCCCGGAGCGCCGGCCCGGGGCGCAAGGTCGGTCTGCTCAAGCGCCTTCTCCAGGCGCGGCGCCAGCAGCAGCGGCTCCAGCCGGGGCGCCAGCAGGCCGACCAGGGCGGCGTGGGCGGCGATGCCGATCGCCCCGGCCGCGACCAGGGCGGTGGCGGCGGTCTTGCGCATCAGCAGCACGGCCCCGACCGCGCCCGAAGCCGCGAACAACAGGGCGGTCAGCGCCGTCCAGGGGATATCGGTCGGATCGCCGTGCTCGACCTGCAGATAGACGGCCAGGACCGCCAGCAGCAGGCCGGCCAGGACCGACAGGATCGCGCCGATCGCGCGGGAGATCGGACCCAGGGGCGCGCGCAGGGCGGCGGCCATCAGCATGGCCAGGGCCGGCAGGGCGGGCAGGGTGTAGTGCACCAGCTTGGTCGGCAGGATCTCGAACACCAGCCAGGTGGGGATCAGCCAGCACAGGGCGAAGCGCACCCCGGCCTCCTTGCGCCCGGTCCAGCCCTGGACCAGGCCGGCGGGCAGCAGCAGCGTGGCCGGGAACACCAGCAGGAACGCCGCCAGGGCGTAGCTGCCGAACGGCGCGCCGTGGCTTTCCTGGCCGCCGGCCAGCTTGGGGGCCAGGTCGCCGGTCACGGCCGTCGACCAGAAGGCGCCGTCGGTGGCGACGGTGATCATCATCGCCCAGGGCAGGACGACGGCCGCCAGGACGGTCACGCCCCAGCCCCAGCCCAGGTCCTTGATCCACGGCGCCTTGCGGTCCCAGATCCACAGGGCCAGCACGCTGAGCGTCACCACCATCAGCCCGACCGGGCCCTTGATCAGCACGCCCATGGACAGGCCGATCCAGAAGGCCAGCTTTGTCCAACGATCGATCTTCTGGCCGTTCAGATGGGCGGCGTAGATCCGCATCAGGGCGGCCATGGCCAGGGTGGTGAAACCGCACAGGGCCGCGTCGGTCTTGGCGATGAAGGCCTCGGTCGACAGCAGCAGCGTCGCGCCCAATATGCCGCCGGCCAGCAGGCCGGTCTTGGGCCCCAGCAGCGCCGCCGCGCCCCAGGCGCAGGCCGCCGCCGCCAGCATGGCCCCCAGCAGCGAGGGGATGCGATAGGCCCAGATGCCCCGGTCCTCGGCGGCCGAGAAGGCGGTGACGCTGGCGGCCTGCAGCCAGTGGATGCCGACCGGCTTCTTGAAGCGCGGCTGGTCCTGGAAGCGGATGACGACCATGTCGTCGGTTTCCAGCATCTGGGCGGTGGCCTGGGCGAAACGGGACTCGTCGCGGTCCAACGGCGGCATGGCGAACAGGCCGGGCAGGCCGGCGATCAGCGCCACCAGCGCGGCGAACAGCGGACCGCGCCAGCCGCGGCTCCAATCATCCAGGCGAGATTCAAGCGTCATCATAGTGGAATAGCACGATCCTTCTTTCTGGCTATTTTTGCGCTATGAGAAGGCGATGAACGCTTCCGCTTCCCCTGTTCCCGACTATTCCGTCGTCGTTCCTGTCTTCGACGAGGGCGGGGCGGCGCCGGCCCTGGCGCGTGAGATCGCCGCCGCCTTCGCCGGCGAGAACCACGAGATCATCTTCATCGACGACGCCAGCCGCGACGACACCAAGGCCCTGCTGACGGCGCTGAAGGCCGAGATCCCGCAGCTGCGGGTGCTGAGCCATCACAAGAATTCGGGCCAGAGCCGCGCCGTGCGCAGCGGCGTTCTGGCCGCCCGCGCGCCGATCATTGTCACCCTGGACGGCGACGGCCAGAACGACCCCGCCGACGCCCCGCGCCTGGCCAAGGCGCTGAAGGCCGCCGGGCCCGAGCTGGCCCTGGTGGGCGGCGAACGGGTCAAGCGTCAGGACAGTTCAGCCAAGCGCCTGGCCTCCAAGCTGGGCAACGGCGTGCGCAAGCGCATGCTGGGCGACACCGCCAACGACACCGGCTGCGGGCTGAAGGCCTTCCGCCGCGAGGCCTTTCTGCGGCTGCCCTATTTCGATCACATCCACCGCTACATCCCGGCCCTGATGCTGCGCGAGGGCTATCAGGTCCAGTTCCAGCCGGTGAACCACCGGCACCGCGAAACCGGGGTGTCGAAATACACCAACTTCGGCCGGCTCAAGGCCTCGGTGTCCGACCTGCTGGGCGTGATGTGGCTGCAGACCCGGGCGCGTAACCCGCAGGGCGTGGACGAGGTCTAGACGGCGGCGCCGCCTTTCGGGAATCTCCGAAACCGGCTAACCCTGACGTTCTCAATGGGCCTATCGGGGGAGAGCCGGAGCATGTTCGCCGCGTTTCCGCTGCTGGCCCTGCCAGTGCTGATCTACAACCTGATCGTCGTGACCCTGGCGGGCGGCTTCAACGCCACCGCCGCCCAGTACCGACTGGCCGAGCCGCTGTTCACGATCCACATGACCTCCAAGGCCGACTGGATCGTCAGCCTGGGCGACCTGCTGCTGACCGCCTCGCTGGTGGTGCTGTTCGTCGAGCTCCTGAAATCGACGACCAGCCGCAAGATCGCGATCATCAACCACTCGCTGTCGATGGTGCTGTTCGTCGTCTGCCTGGTCGAGTTCCTGCTGGCCCCGGCCTTCGGGACGTCGGTGTTCTTCCTGCTGACGGTGATGGTGCTGCTGGACGTGCTGGCCGGCTTCATCGTGACCATCGTCTCGGCGCGGCGGGACGTGGACTTCGGCGACGGGCGCTAGGGGCGGGGACACGCCCTTGCGGCGTGTCCCCATCAGTATCCACGGCGCCAAGACTTGGGGACACGCCGCAAGGGCATGTCCCCGCCGCGAATTTCGACAAGACCTTGCGGCCAAGCCCGTCGATGCTGACATCACAGGCTGCTCACGAGGATCACGATCATGGCGTCCAAACCCGACATCTGGCTGGCGGCCGGCCTTCGCACTCCGTTCGCCAAGGTCGACGGGCCGCTGAAGGGCTATGACGCCATCGCCCTCTCCGTGCCCGTCGTACAAGCGATGCTGGCGCAACTCTCCCAGAAAGAAGGGGGCGCCCACCCCGACTTCGCGATCTGGGGGACGGTGATCCCCAACCTGACCTGGAGCAACATCGCCCGCGAGGTGCTGCTGGACGCCGGGGCCGATCCGACCATCCCGGCCTTCTCGACGATCATGGCCTGCTCGACCAGCATGATCGGGGTGATCGAAGCCGCCGGCATGATCGACGGCCGCGGCCGCGACCTGGCCCTGGTCGGCGGGGTCGAGAGCATGAGCAAGGTCCAGGTCGGGGCCAGCATCGGCTTCTCCGACTGGCTCAAGGGCTTCCAGGCCGCCAAGACCCCTGTCCAGAAGCTGGCGCATCTGGGCAAGCTGAAGGCCAGCGACCTGAAGCTCTGGATCCCCAAGGTCGTCAACCGCACCACCGGCCTGTCGATGGGCGAGCACACCGAGATCACCGCCAAGGACTGGAAGCTGTCGCGCGCCGACCAGGACCAGATCGCCTTCGAGAGCCACCAGCACGCCGTCGCGGCCTGGGAGGCGGGCTTCTTCAACGACCTGGTGATCCCGATCGGCGAGCTGAAGCGCGACACCATCCCGCGCAAGGACTCCACGCTGGAGAAGCTTGCCAAGCTGGCGCCGGCCTTCGACAAGACCAGCGGCCAGGGCACGCTGACGGCCGGCAATTCCTCGCCCCTGACCGACGGGGC
The DNA here is from genome assembly GCF_049283275.1 of Caulobacter sp. Taxonomy (GTDB): domain Bacteria; phylum Pseudomonadota; class Alphaproteobacteria; order Caulobacterales; family Caulobacteraceae; genus Caulobacter. The sequence continues at coordinate 14,593 of NZ_JBAPVS010000279.1, forward strand.
GGCGGCGATCTGGGTGGCGTCCAAGGCGGGCCTGGCGCGCCTGCCGGCCAAGATCCCGCGCGTGAAGGTGGTCGACTACGAGGTCACGTCGATCGACCTGCGCCACGAAGGCCTGCTGATGGCGCCGGCCTATGGCGTGCCGCGCCTGCTGGCCCGCAACGGCCTGAAATATGCCGACATCGGCCTGTGGGAGATCCACGAGGCCTTCGCCGCCCAGGTGCTGTCGCACATCGCCGCCTGGGAGGACGAGACCTTCCGCAGGACCAAGGCCGGCGTCGAGGTCGACCTGGGCAAGTTCCCCCGCGAGCGGATGAATCCCACCGGCGGCAGCCTGGCGGTCGGCCATCCGTTCGGGGCGACCGGGGCGCGGATCCTCAGCCAGGCGGTCAAGGAACTGGCCACCCGGCCCAAGGGCGAGAAGGCCATCGTCAGCATCTGCGCCGACGGCGGCCAGGGCACGATGATGCTGCTGGAGAGCGCTTAGTTGCTGCCGGGGACATGCCCTCGCGGCGTGTCCCCAAGGC
>NZ_JBAPVS010000280.1:0-3664 GCF_049283275.1 Caulobacter sp.
GTCCTGCGTCCCGACCGCCGCGGCGCCCGTTCCCCTGGCCCTGTCGTGGAGCAAGACCGCGCCCGACGCCGAGGGCCTGGCGGCGATGTGCGCCGAGGCGCAGATCGTGGTGCTGCGGGGCGCCGCGCCGTTCACGCCGCCGGCCTGCCGCGACCGCGTCGTGCTGGACGCCGACGATTTCGCCGTCGGCGGGGCGGCCGAACTCTATCGCCGGAACGGGGATTGGTGGATCGTCTGGGCCCAGCCGTTGAGGGGCGTTCGGCCCTGGAGCGGCGTAGCGGAGCGCTAGGCATGCCGACGGTCCGATGTTGAGGATTTGGGGACGGCGCAGTTCGGCCAATGTCCAGAAGGTGCTGTGGCTGGTCGGCGAGCTGGCGCTGCCGCACGAACACATCCCGGCCGGCGGCGACGTCGGCGGACTCGACACGCCCGCTTTCCGCGCGATGAACCCGCACGGCAAGGTTCCGGTGATCCAGGACGGCGCGGTCGTGGTCTGGGAGTCGCACGCCATCCTGCGCTATCTGGCGGCCGCCCATGGCGGGGACCGGTTCTGGCCCGCCGACCCGGCCGCCCGCGCGCCGATCGACGGCTGGATGGATTGGGCGCAGACGGCGTTGCAGCCGGCCTTCCTGAGCGGCGTCTTCTGGGGTTGGTATCGAACGCCGCAAGCCCAGCGCGACGAAGCCGCCGTGGCCAGGGCGCTGGAGCAAACCGCGCATTGCCTGACCCTGGTGGACGCTCAACTGGCCGATCGGCCGTTCGTTGTCGACGAGACCCTGTCCCTGGCCGACATCGCCATCGGCGCGCACCTTTATCGTTATTTCGAGCTGGAGATCGACCGGCCTGCCTTGCCGCGTCTGGAGGCCTGGTACGGCCGCCTGACGGCCCGTCCGGCCTATCGCGAGCACGTGATGGTCCCGTTCGGCGAGCTCAAGGGGAAACGGGCCTTCTGAGCTTGAGGGCCGGGCCAGGCGTTAGGGGCTGGAGGACAGTGGAGGCGATCATGGAACGGGAAGGCGGCTGCGCCTGCGGGGCGGTGCGATATGTGGCGGACGGCGGACCATTGCGGGTGGGAGTGTGTCACTGCCTGACCTGCCGCAAGCGTCATGGCGCGCCGTTCAACGCCTTCGCGGCCTTTCGGCGCGACAAGGTGCGGATCGAGGGCTCGCCGACGGTCTGGACCGGCGCCGAACACGGCTTAATCCACGGGTGTCCGACTTGCGGCTCTCCGCTGTTCTAGACGGCGGAAGGCGAGGGCGACGGCGAGATCGAGATCCACCTGGGCGGCCTGGACCAGACAGGCCAGTTCACGCCGCAGTACGAGATCTGGGTGAAGCGCCGCGAACCCTGGCTGCCGCCGCTGAACGTGCCGCAATATGTGGAGAACAGGCCGGCGGGGATGGCGTCTTGAACACAAAAACCCCGCTCATCCCGGCGAAAGCCGGGACCCAAGCGGGGTTTGACGTATCGATCCGAGCGAACCGTCTGGCTCGGCTTGGGTCCCGGCTTTCGCCGGGATGAGCGGATCAAAAATCTAGTGATACCGCCGGATCAGCCCCACCAGCTTGCCCTGCACCTCGACCTGATCGGGACCGAAGATGCGGGTTTCGTACTTGGGGTTGGCGGCTTCCAGGGCGATCGAGCCGCCCTTCTTGCGCAGACGCTTGAGCGTGGCTTCTTCGCCGACCAGGGCCACGACGATTTCGCCGCTGTTGGCCGTGTCGCCCTTCTTGATGATCACATAGTCGCCGTCGAGGATGCCGGCCTCGATCATCGAGTCGCCCTGAACCTCGAGCACATAGTGCTCGCCGGCCCCCAGCATGGTTTCGGGCACCGGCAGGCGCTCGCGTTCGTGCTGGATGGCGTCGATCGGGGTGCCTGCGGCGATGCGGCCCAGGATCGGCAGCTCGCGGGTGTTGTCGGCGGCGATCGGGGCGGAGGCGGCCGGCGCCTGGCCGCCGCCTTCCAGGACCCGGGGGTTGAAGGGGCCGCGTCCCTTGGGCGGGGCGGCCATGGTCGCTTGCTGCGGCAGCTTGACCACCTCCAGCGCGCGAGCCCGATGGGCCAGGCGGCGGATGAAGCCGCGTTCCTCGAGCGCCGTGATCAGCCGGTGGATTCCCGACTTGGACGCCAGATCCAGCGCCTCCTTCATCTCGTCGAAGGAAGGGGAGACGCCGGTCTCCTTGATCCGTTCGTGGATGAACATCAGCAGCTCGTGCTGCTTGCGCGTCAGCATGTCCGGCCTCGCCAGTCGTCGCGGAACAAACCGCAAACCTCTGTGAATGTTCTCTAGGTGTTCTTTGTTGATGTCAAGTTAACGCTGTTCGCCGACGGAACGGGGGATTTCTCCAGCAAATACAGGCTCGGAAGGAGGGGGGAGCAGGTTTGGATCCCGGACCTTGTCCGCGCCGATGGGGAATCAGTCGGTGTTTGATGCGGTGGCGGAAGCGGCTCTGATTCCGTTGTGCCGGCAGGCCGCCGCTCGTCGAGGATCAGGGCGCGACGGTCGACGCGTGGGTCTTCAACTGCAGCCAGTCGGTGAATGGCAGGTGATAGGCGCTGTCGAAGACTTCGGCCTGCAGCTTGAAGGGCAGGTTGCCTTCGCTGTTCCACAGCATCACCACGCCCGTCTTGGTGGCCGGGTCGAACATCATGGTCGAGCGATAGCCGTCCACCGCCCCGCTGTGGCCGATCAACCGGCGGCCCTTATAGGTGAAGCTGCGCATGCCCAGGCCGTAGCCGGGGTGTTCGAGCGATCGACCCAGGGGCGAATTGCCATAGGGCCGTCCCGTATTGACGCGCGGGCGCTGGATGTCGGCCAGCACCGTGGCCGGCAGGACGGCGGGCGCCTCTCCCATCTGCGCCTGCATCCAGCGCGCCAGGTCCACGATGTTGGAGTTGACCCCGGCCGCGGCGGGCACCCGGTAATAGGCGTCGACCAGAGGCGTGGCGTGGCCGTTGCGGGACGGCCGCGCCCAATGCTTGGCGTTCTGCAGTCCGTCCAGTCCGATGGTGGTGCTGGTCATGCCCAGGGGCAGGAACAGCCTCTGGCGCGCGGCCTCGGCGTACGGCTGGTGGGTCGTGGTCTCCAGGACCTCGCGGATCGCGTCATAGGCGATGTTTTGATAGCTGTGGCAGGTGCCGGGCGGGCAGAGCAGGGGCACGGCCGCCAGGCTGGTGCGGATCTCCCGCGGATCCCGTCCGCCTTCGAGCCAGCCGTCATAGGCGTTCCGGGGCAGGCCGGTGCGCTGGGACAGCAATTGCTCGACCGTCAGCGTGTTCTGGGCGTCGGCGGGCAGGCGCAGGCTGGTGTTGAACTTGCCCAGGGGATCGCTCAGCGAGAACGCCCCGTCCCGCGCCAGATCGGCGCTGAGCGTGGCGGCCACGGTCTTGGACAACGAGGCCCAGCGGAAGATCGTGTCGGCGTCGACCTTCTCGCCGTCTCGCGCCGAGGTGAGGCCGTAACCCTGCACGAACGACAGGCGGCCGTTCTCGACCACGGCGATCGCCAGGCCTTCCATGGTCCTGTCGGCCATCATCGTCCGGATGCGGGCGTCCAGGGCGCGATAGTCGATCGCGCCCCGCCAATCCTCGGGCGTCAGGGGCAGCACCAGCGGCGCTGGCGGCGCGGCGGTCGCCGCCGCGACTTGGACCGGCTTGGGCG
>NZ_JBAPVS010000281.1:0-31520 GCF_049283275.1 Caulobacter sp.
GTACGGGCCGCCCCTATCGCTCGGGGCGCCCCTCCATCGTCGTAGCCGCGTCGCGGCGTGACTTTGAACCTTAGGCGTTCAACGCCCTTAGTTGGAGACCTCGATCTTCAGGCCCCAGGTCACTCGCGACCTCGGTTGGAGACAATGAGACACTGGTCACCTCCTTTCAGTTGTTGAACAACACAAGAGGAATATGGGCGCCGTTCGGCGGTCCTGCAAAGGGGCGTTGGAAAGAAAAAGGCACTCCCGGGTCGCGCAAAGGGGGGACATGCGCGACCCGGGACCACATCGTCGGATCAGGCTAGAGGGCCTGCCCGATCACGACGATGAGGGTCCAAAGACCGAGGTTGAAGCCCAGCATGGCCAGGCGATGCACGTTCACGGCCAAGGGCTTGGCGGTGGAGGCGATAGCGGTGGCGGGGCGGTTCACTTTCGGTTTCCATCTGGCGGCGCATCGGATCGGCGCCTCGGCCAAAGATAGGGATTGTCGGCTTTCAGACCTATGCGACAAAAGCGACAGGACGGCCCAAATGGGCGGGCCGATTGTCGCAGTTGTTTCATGGAGGGCGGATGCCGGTCTGGGATCCTGACGTCTACCAGCGTTACAAGGCCTATCGCGATCGTCCGGCCCTGGACCTGATGCTGCAAATCCCGCGGGACCTGGATCCTCGCGAGATCTGGGACCTGGGTTGTGGGACCGGCGAGCACGCGGCCCTGCTGGCGGTCCGCCACCCCGACGCCCGCGTGCACGGCCTGGACGCCAGCCCTGAAATGCTGGCGCGGGGCAGGGCGGCGCGGTCCGACATCGACTGGGTGCTGGGCGACATCGCGACCTTCACGCCCGAAATCCCGCCCGACCTGATCTTCACCAACGCCGCCCTGCAATGGGTGGATGGCCATGAGACCTTGTTCCCGCGTCTGCTGGGCTTGCTGGCGCCGGGCGGCGTGCTGGCCTGCCAGATTCCCGTGGTCGCCGACGACGGCTGGCGGCGCAGCCTGCGCGAAGTGGCGGCGGAAGGGCCGTGGGCGCCGCGGCTGGCCGATATCGAGCGCGTGCGCTCCGGTGTCGATCCGCGCCCCTATCACGACTGGCTGTCGCCCTTGAGCCAGGACCTCGATGTCTGGGTCACGACCTATGTCCACGCCTTGGGCGGCGACGACCCGATCGTCGACTGGACGTCGGGGACCAGCCTGCGGCCCTATCTGGAAGCGTTGAGCGACCCGCCCGAGCAGGCGGCCTTCCTGGCGGCGTGGCGTGAGCGGCTGGCGATGGACTATCCGCGCCGCGAGGACGGGGTGACCCTGTTTCCGTTCAGCCGGCTGTTCGTGATCGCCCGCCGCTGGTGACGGCCGCCCCCTGAGCGGCTTGGGCGGACAGATCGGCCAGGCTGGGGCGTCGACGCACCTCGGTCACGGGCCTGCCCAGGCCGTCTATCGCCAGGCCGGCGGCGGCGCGGCCGGCCGCCACGGCGGGCTCGAAAGCCTTCCAGTCGCGGATGTCGATCTTGTCCAGCTTGGGGGTGACCAGCACGTCCGTGGCTTCGCGGCTGGCGGTCAGGTCGCGGCCGGTCGAGACCGTGGCGGCCCGCATCAGCAGGGCGACGATCGGCGGGCCCTTGCGCCACTCGCCCGACCAGAACCAGGTCCACAGCGAGGCGGGACGATCGACATCCTCGGCGGTGATGCTGCGGCCCCGCGTGACGTCCACCCCGACGATCGGACCCAACTGGAAGGCGCGCATGACGTCGGCCGGGAAGTTCTTCATCACCGCCCCGTCGACCAGCACTGAATTGCCGTCAGTCACCGGCGGCAGCACGCCAGGCAGCGAGATCGAGGCCCGCAGGGCGTCGCGCAACAGGCCCTGGCGGTGCAGGTGATAGGTCCCCGAGGTCAGGTTCGACGACACGCAGAAGAACGGCAGCCACAGGTCGGCGATCTCGATGTCGCCGAAATGCTCGTTCAGCCGCGCCTTGACCTTCAGGCCCTGGGTCATGGCCACCAGGGGAAAGGCGATGTCGTCCAGCGGGCTGGTCTCGACGAACGCCTTGCGGATGCGGGTCTCCATCTCGCCGTCGTCCCAGCCCATGGCCAGGCCCGCGGCGACGACCGCGCCCATCGAGGCTCCGCCGACGAAATCGATCGGCACGCCGCGCTCGCGCAGGGCTTGGATGGCCCCGACATGGGCGTAGGCCCGCGCCCCGCCGCCCGACAGCACCAGCCCCACCGACTGGCCGGTCAGCACCCGCGCCATCCGCTCGACGTCGGCCATGCCGTTCTCGCGCAGATGGAACAGTCGCGCGGCCTGGGTGGCGTTCAGCCACTCGGCGGAGCCCTTGGGATGGGTGACGCCGGCCGGCTGCAGCAGGATCAGATCGACCAGGCGCTGATCCTGCAAGGGACCCGAGGCGTAGGATGGGATGACCGCCGGCGGCCTGCGGTCGCCCTCGCCGACGCGGAACAGCCGGTCCACCTGGCGGCCGACCACCTGCTTCCAGGCGGCGTCCTGGGCCTCGGCCACGTACAAGACGAAGTCGTGCTGGCGTTCGACCGTGCCGAACCATTCGGTCGGGGCCAACAACGATTCCGCGCCCTCGACGGTGACGGAATAGCCCAGGTCGCCAATGGCGTGGGCGATGCGTTGGACGATCGGCCGGATCAGCTTGCCGGGCTCGACCGCGATGAAGCCGAAGACCGAGGGATCGCCGATCGAGGCGTGGGCCCCGGCGTTGCGGGTCCGGCGGATCATCAGCCGCGACAGCTCGATCATCACGTCCGGGTCGCGCTCGATCGCCTCGAAGAAGGCCGCGCGGGGCAGGGCCAGGATCTCCGAATCGCGCAGGGCCACCAGATTGGCCGAGTGGGGCGAGCCGGCGATCATCGCCATCTCGCCGGCCGGCTCGCCCGGGCGGATCACCCCCAGGAACTGCGGCTCCTGGCCTTCTTCCCGACGAAACGCGCCTAGTCGTCCGGTGCGCAGGAAGTAGAGATAGTCCGCCGCCTCGCCGGTCGCGTAGAGTGTCGCGCCGCCCGGCAAGGAAAACCAGGCGGCGTCGCCTTCGCGATGTTCTTGCGCGAAGAGCCGGGCGAGGGCCGTATCGGCCATGAAGTCGGGCAGGGTGACCACGGGTGGGACGCTAACTTGAACCGCGGACCTTGACCACCGAAGGTCAAAAACTGCGGCTTTCGGTGGGAAACGGAAAAGGCTATGCCTCGATAATGCCGAAGATGAACACGGGTATCGACAAGAACGGCGAGACTTTCGCCAAAAACGCCGCACACAACCGCGCCCTCGTGGAGACGCTGCGCGAACGGGTCGCGCAGGCGGCGCAGGGCGGTCCCGAGAGCGCCCGCACGCGCCACGCGGCGCGCGGCAAGTTGCTGCCCCGCCAACGCGTCGAGCGCCTGCTGGACCCCGGCTCACCGTTCCTGGAGATCGGCCAGCTGGCCGCCTGCGACCTCTATAACGGCGAGGCGCCCGGCGCGGGCGTGATCACCGGCATCGGCCGGGTGTCGGGCCGCGAGGTGATGATCGTCGCCAACGACGCCACGGTGAAGGGCGGCGCCTATTTCCCGATGACGGTGAAGAAGCACCTGCGCGCCCAGGAGATCGCCCAACAGAACCGCCTGCCGTGCGTCTATCTGGTCGACAGCGGCGGGGCCAACCTGCCGCACCAGGCCGAGGTCTTCCCCGACCGCGACCACTTCGGCCGCATCTTCTTCAACCAGGCCCGGATGAGCGCGGCGGGCATCGCCCAGATCGCCTGCGTCATGGGCTCGTGCACGGCCGGCGGGGCCTATGTGCCGGCCATGAGCGACGAGACCGTGATCGTCCGTGACCAGGGCACCATCTTCCTGGCCGGCCCGCCGCTGGTGAAGGCCGCCACGGGCGAGGTCATCTCGGCCGAGGAACTGGGCGGGGCCGACACCCACGGCCGCCGGTCGGGCGTGGTCGACCACGTGGCCAATGACGACGAGCACGCGCTGGAGATCGTCCGCTCGATCGTCGCCAACCTGAACACCATCAAGCGGCCCGAGATCGAGATCCGCGACGCCAAGCCGCCGATCCACGATCCGGCCGAGTTGTACGGCATCGTGCCGACCGACGTGCGCGCGCCCTATGACGTGCGCGAAGTGATCGCCCGCATCGTCGACGGCAGCGAGTTCGACGAGTTCAAGGTGCTGTACGGCACGACCCTGGTCTGCGGTTTCGCCCGCATCTGGGGCCAGCCGGTGGCGATCCTGGCCAACAACGGCGTGCTGTTTTCCGAGAGCGCCGTGAAGGGTGCGCACTTCATCGAATTGGCCTGCAAGCGCAAGATTCCGTTGGTCTTTCTGCAGAACATCTCGGGCTTCATGGTCGGCGGGAAATACGAGGCCGGCGGCATCGCCAAGGACGGCGCCAAGCTGGTCACGGCGGTCGCCTCGGCCGAGGTGCCCAAGTTCACCGTGCTGATCGGCGGCAGTTTTGGGGCCGGTAACTACGGCATGTGCGGCCGGGCCTACAGCCCCCGGTTCTTGTTTACTTGGCCAAACTCAAGGATCAGCGTGATGGGCGGCGAGCAGGCGGCCAGCGTGCTGTCGACGATCAAGCGCGACGGGATGGAGGCCAAGGGCGAGGCCTGGGCGATCGAGGACGAGGAGGCCTTCAAGGCCCCGATCCGCGCCCGCTACGAAGCCGAGGGCGACCCCTACCACGCGACCGCGCGCCTCTGGGACGACGGCATCATCGATCCCGCCCAGACCCGCGACGTGTTGGGCCTGGCGATCAGCGCCAGCCTCAACGCCCCGATCCCCGAGACCACCTTCGGCGTCTTCCGGATGTAAGCCGCGAAAGGGCAAGCCATGACCAATCCGATCGCAGACCCCCTTGTTGAGGTTCCCGACACCGACGCCACGACGTCGCTCGTCCACCTGGAGTCCACCCCCGAGGGCGCGGTCACCGTCTGGATCAACCGTCCGGCCAAGAAGAACGCCTTCGATGCGGCGACCATCGCGGCCCTGCACCAGGCGTTCGAGACCTTGCACGGCGCCGAGGGCGTGCGGATCGTCTTCCTACGCGGGATGGGCGGGGCGTTCAGCGCCGGCGCCGACCTGGAATGGATGAAGGCCGCCGCCGACTGGAGCGAGGACGACAACCGCGATGACGCCCTGGGCCTGGCCCATATGCTCAAGGCCCTGCACGACATCCCGGCCCTGACCGTGGCCCTGGTCGAGGGCCCGGCCTTCGGCGGTGGAGCGGGGCTGGTGGCCGCCTGCGACCACGCCCTGGCGACGGCCGACGCCCGGTTCGCCTTTTCCGAGGTCAAGTTGGGCCTGACTCCGGCCACCATCAGTCCGTATGTGATCGCCGCCCTCGGCCCGCGCACCGCCAAGCTGTTGTTCGCCACCGGCCGGGTGTTCGACGCCGACCAAGCCTGGAGCTACGGTCTGGTCGACGAGGTGTTCGATGACGCCGCCGGCCTGGTCGCCGCCCAGGACGCCCTGATCGAAGAGGTCCTGCTCTGCGCCCCCGGCGCGATCGGCGACGCCAAGGCCCTGGTCAACGACTTCGTCGCCCAAAAGATCGACCGCGGCCTGATCGACGAGACGGCAAAACGCATCGCGCGTCGTCGCGTGTCGGAAGAAGGCCAAGAAGGCGTGCGCGCGTTCCTCGAACGCCGTAAACCCAGCTGGACGATCTAGAGTCGAGCAGGGGGCGATATGACGGCGGCGGATCTGGAAACAGGGGCGGTGGACTCGGCGGCGAGCTTTATTCGTCCGAAGAAGAAGCCTTTCACCCACACCGGCGAACCCTGCAAGAACTGCGGGACGCCGCTGGAGGGGTGGTATTGCCATGCGTGCGGACAGAACGCCGACACCCATCACCGCTCGATCCTGCATCTGATCTGGGAGGCCATCGAGGGGATGTTCCACCTCGACGGTCGCCTGGCCAACACTCTGCCGCTGCTGTTCTTCAAGCCCGGCGTGCTGGCCAAGGACTACATGGAGGGGCGCATCGCGCGGCACGTGCCGCCGTTCCGCACCTTCCTGGTGGCCCTGCTGCTGTTCATCTTCGCGGCCGAGCACGCGATCCACTCGATCCAGCACCATGCCGAGGAAGAGGTCCATAAGCGGGCCGAGGCCCTGGCCACGCCGCAGGGCCGCGCCGCCGAGGCCGGCCGCATGCGCGCCGAGGCCGTCAAGGACCGCGACGCTCGCCTGAAGGAAGCGACCGAGGACCGCGACGCCGTCCTGGCCGAGGCGACCAAGGACCGCGATGAGGCCCTGAAGGACCCTGATCAGGACCGGGCCAAGGTCCTGAAGGACTATCAAGACGCGGTCGCCAAGGCGCCCGTCGACTATCAGGCGGAGGTCGCTGAGGCCCAGGAGCGCTACGCCAAGGACGTGGCCGACGCCGAACGGCTGCGGACCAACCCCCTGGCGGCTCAGGAAGTCCTCGAGGCCGACAAGAAGATGCGCAAGGCGACCGCCGACCAGATCCGTGCGGCCAAGGTCACCTCGTTCGATAGCGACGACGTAGAGGCTCAGGCGGACCGGATCGCCGAAGATGCCACCGAGACCGCCACGATCGGCGGCGTCCATATCAAGACGCCCAAGTTCACCGCGCCAGCGGCGGACGGTCAAACGGGGGCCCAGGCGCACGGCGACGAGCATGGCGCGGCTGGGGCTGAGGCCGGGCATGGCAAGGAGCATTGGCTCAAGGCCGGCCTGATCAAGGCGCTGGAGAATCCCGAGTACTACCTGCTGGTCATGTTCGGCTGGGGCCACCGCCTGGCGGTGCTGCTGCTGCCGATGCTGGGTCTGAGCCTGGCGCTCGTCTATCTGAACAAGCGCCAGTACTTCATCTACGACCACCTGCTGACCGCCACCAACCTGCTATCATTTGCGTTCCTGACCAATGCCCTCGGCCTGGTCCTGCCCGATCCTGCCCGGGGATGGTGGTTCTTCCTGTTGATGTTCTGGACGCCGATCAACCTCTTCCAGACCCTGCGCGGGGGGTACGGCTCCAGCATCCCCGGCGCGATCATCAAGACCCTGATCGTCTGGTGGTCGACCGTGTTCTCGTTCGTTCTCCTGCTCGGCGTCCTGATGGTTTTCGCCCTGGCCCAGATCTAGGATTTTCGTTTTGATCGCCTCCGTCCTCATCGCCAATCGCGGCGAAATCGCTCGTCGGATCATCCGCACCGCCCGTGAGCTGGGCGTGCGGACGATCGCGGTCTATTCCGAGGCGGACGCCGAAGCCCCGTTCGTGATGGAGGCCGACGTCGCCATCCTGATCGGCCCAGCCCCGGCGCGAGAGAGCTATCTGGTTCCCGAGAAGATCCTGGCCGCCGCCCGCCAGACCGGCGCCGAGGCGATCCACCCCGGCTACGGCTTCCTGTCCGAGAACGCCGACTTCGCCCAGGCGGTGATCGACGCCGGCCTGGTCTGGATCGGCCCGCCGCCTTCGGCCATCCGCGCCATGGGATTGAAGGACGCCGCCAAGAAGGTGATGATCGAGGCCGGCGTGCCCACCACACCCGGCTATCTGGGCGAGGACCAATCGGTCGAGCGCCTGGCGGCCGAGGCGGCCAAGATCGGCTTCCCGGTGCTGATCAAGGCCGTGGCCGGCGGCGGCGGCAAGGGCATGCGCAAGGTCGAGCGGGCGGAGGACTTCGCCGCGATGCTGGCCTCGTGCCAGCGCGAGGCCTCGGCCAGCTTCGGCGACGATCGCGTGCTGCTGGAGAAATATGTCACCCGCCCGCGCCACATCGAGGTGCAGGTGTTCGGTGACATGCACGGCAATGTCGTCCACCTGTTCGAGCGCGACTGCTCGCTGCAGCGCCGCCACCAGAAGGTCATCGAGGAGGCCCCGGCTCCGGGCATAAATGACGCCACCCGGGCCGCCGTCTGCGGTGCCGCGGTCAAGGCGGCCCAGGCCGTGGGCTATGTCGGGGCCGGCACGGTGGAGTTCATCGCCGACGCCTCCGAAGGTCTGCGCGCTGACCGCATTTGGTTCATGGAGATGAACACCCGGCTGCAGGTCGAGCACCCGGTCACCGAGATGGTCACCGGCCAGGACCTGGTCGAATGGCAGCTGCTGGTCGCCTCGGGCGAGCCCCTGCCGCTGGCTCAGGACGAGATCACGCTGGACGGCTGGGCGATGGAGGCGCGTCTCTATGCCGAGAACCCGGCCACCGGCTTCCTGCCCAGCATCGGCCCGCTGACCCACTTCCGTCTGCCCGAGGGCGACGTGCGGGTCGACAGCGCGGTGGAGGAGGGCGGCGAGGTCACCCCGTTCTACGATCCGATGATCGCCAAGCTGATCGCCCATGGCGTCGACCGCGAGGACGCCGCCGCCCGCCTGGCGCAGGCCTGCCGCCTGGTCGAGGTCTATCCGGTCAAGACCAACGCCGCCTTCCTGGCCAAGTGCGCCGGCCATCCCGACTTCATCGACGGCGCCATCGACACGGGCTTCATCGAGGCCCGCTTGGAGGAACTGACCGACCGCGCCTTCACCGACGCCCCGACCTTGGCGGCGATCGGCCAACGCCTGGAGGCCTTCATGGAGGCTGACACGCCCAAGGCCGATGTCTGGGCCAGCGCGCCGTCACGGTTGCTGGGTTTCCGGATGAGCGCCCCTCGCGCGGCTATGGATCTGCCGATGAGCGTCGACGGCAAGGTCGTGCCGCTGCGCGTGGCCCTGGCCGGCGGCCCCTCTTCAGGAAGGATGAACGACGACTGGTCATGGGACATCACCGTCGAGGACGGCCGACCGCTGGACGACATCGACCTGCTGCCCTCGGCGTTCGGCGACGATCCGCTCTACGTGTTCGAAGGGGGTGACGTCCGCGAGTTCGACTTCACGGCCAAGGTCGGCGCGGCCCATGTCGCGGCGTCTGACGGCGCGATCCTGTCGCCGATGCCGGGCAAGATCGTCTCGGTCGCCGTCGAGGCCGGCCAGACGGTGGTCAAGGGCCAGACCCTGTTGACCCTGGAAGCCATGAAAATGGAGCACGCCCTGGCCGCGCCGTTCGACGGCGTGGTCGCCGAGCTGTCGGCCACGGCCGGCGGCCAGGTCAGCGAGGGCGTGGTGCTGGCGCGGCTTGAGCCGGCGCTTGATATCGCGTCCTAGAGCCGTTGACGGGGACAGGCGCGGAGCCTGTCCCCAGTCGTTCAGGGCCTTGCGGGCGCCAAGACCGGTGGAGCGTCTTGGTCGTCATCCTCGTTCAGCGCGCCCAACTCGCCGCGTTCGCGGGCCTTCTTGCCGTAGACCAGCTCGAACAGCGGCGAGGCCATCAGAGTGGTCACGATGGCCATCAGCACCAGCATCGAGAACAGGGCCGGGCCGATGATGCCCTTCTGCAGGCCGATATTGATGATGATCAGCTCCATCAGGCCCCGCGAGTTCATCAGGGCGCCGATGCCCAGGGCCGTCGGATTGTCCTGACCGGTCAGGCGCGCGGCGGCCCAGCAGGCGCCGCCCTTGGCCAGGACCGAAGCCGCCAGGATGACCGCGGCGGTCAGCAGCAGGCCCACGTTGTTGACCATGTTGAGCTGGGTGTTCAGGCCCGAGAACGTGAAGAACATCGGCAGCAGCACGATCACCGCGAATGGCTCCAGCTGACGCTTGATCTGCTTGGCCAGCAGGCCGCGCGGCATGACCGCGCCCAGGATGAAGCCGCCGAACACCGCATGGATGCCGATGGCGTCCATGGCGAAGGCGCTGAGCATGAACAGCATCAACACCACCGCCAGCAGGGACGGGCTGACCTTGCCCTCGCGCTCGGCCCAGCGGCCTAGCGGCGCCAGCAGCTTGGGGCCCAGGGTCAACATGAGGATCACGAAGGCCAGGCCACCGACGATGGCCTTGACGGCGATCATCGGGCCGCCGCCGAACGAGGCCAATACGATGGCCAGCACCGTCCATGCGCCGGCGTCGTCGATAGCGCCCGCCGATAGCGACAGCGTGCCCAGGGGGGTGTTGGTCAGGCCGCGCTCATAGATGATCCGGGCCAGCATCGGGAAGGCGGTGATCGAGATCGCCGCGCCGATGAACAGCGTAGCCTGGAAGGTGTTGATGCCCTCGCCAAACAGGTGCTGGCTCAGTAGCCAGGGCGCGATGGCGATCGCCACCAGGAACGGCGCGGCCATGCCTGACAGCGAGACGGCGGCGGCGCTCTTGGCGTTGCTTTTGAAGTGCGCGGTCTGGAAGCCCAGGCCCACCAGGAACATGTACAGGCCCACGCCCAGCTGGGCGCCGACATAGAGAACGGTCTTGGAGTCCTTCGGAAACAGCATGTGCTGGAGTTCCGGCGCAACCAGACCGAACAAGGACGGGCCCAGGATCACGCCGGCGATCATCTCGCCCACCACCTGGGGCTGGCCCAGATACTTCTTCGCCGCCCAGCCGACGGCGCGGCAGGTGGCGATGATCACGAACATCTGCAGGAAAAAAGCTACGCTAAGCTGCGCCGATGTCATGTCGCCCCCCTATGGCACGCCGCGTGAACCGCGATCGTCGAGTTGGCATAGGAGGGGGACAGCGCTGTCATGTCGAGTGAAATTCGTCGATGTCTCGCAGCTCTTTCCCTAGGAACCCCGTGGCCCTAAGTAGCCGACATGCCTCTGCACATCATCAAGCTCGTCGTCGGTTGCGACAACATCGAGGAACTGGTCGCCTGGCACGCCGAGGCCGACCGTCCGTGGATCATGCACACCCGCATGACCCCCAAGCGCATCGACGAGGTGCTGGCCGGCGGCTCGCTGTACCGGGTGATGAAGGGACAGATCGTCTGCCGCCAAACCATCCTGGCGATCGACACGGTCGGCGAGGGCCAAGCCTCGCGCTGCGAGGTGACCGTCGACCCGACCATCGTCCGCGTGGTTCCGACCCCGCGTCGCCCGTTTCAGGGGTGGCGCTACCTCAAGCATGAGGACGTTCCCGCCGACCTGACCGAAGGCGAGGCCGCCGACATGCCGCTGGAGCTGGCTCGCCAGCTGCGCGAGCTTGGGGCGTGGTGACCACCCCATAATCCGCTCATCCCGGCGAATGCCGGGATGAGCGGGTTCAAGGGTTTGAGTTAGACCGCCATGTTGTCGATCAGCCGGGTCTTGCCCAACCAGGCGGCGACCAGGATGCGGCCATCGGCGTCGCCGATCGTGCCGGGACCCAGGCGCGAGAGGTCGCCGGCTTCGCGGATTTCGACATAGTCCACCTGGCGGAAGCCGGCGGCGGTCAGGGCGGCCTTGGCCGCGGCCTCGGCGTCGTCGATCCGGCCGCCGGCCACGACGGCCCTGGCGGCGGCCTTCATGGCGTCGGGCAGGGCCACGGCGGCGGCGCGTTCCTCGGGGCTGAGATAGGCGTTGCGCGAGGAGAGAGCCAAGCCGTCCTCGGCCCGGGCGGTGGGTGCGCCGACGATCTCGACCGGGATGTCCAGGTCCTTGACCACGCGCCTGATGACCTGGAGCTGCTGGTAGTCCTTTTCGCCGAAGATCGCGACGTCGGCCTGGGATTGCAGCAGCAACTTGGTCACCACGGTCGCCACGCCGCCGAAGAACTGCGGACGGGCCGCGCCTTCCAGCGGTTCGGACACGCCGGTCAGGTTGACGGTCGTCGAAAAGCCCGGGGCGTACATCTCGTCGACATGGGGCGCGAACAGCAGGTCGCAGCCGACGCCGGCCAGCAGTTCGGCGTCACGCGCCTCGCCGCGCGGATAGGAGTCGAAGTCCTCGTGCGGGGCGAATTGCTTGGGATTGACGAAGACGCTGGCCACCGTGCGCTGGGCGCGGGTCTTGCCCAGTTCGATCAGCGACAGGTGGCCTTCATGCAAGGCGCCCATGGTCGGGATCAGCGCCACGCGTTCGCCGGCGGCCTTCCAGGCGGCGACCTGGGCGCGTAGATCAGCGACGGTGCGGACGATCTTCGGCGTCTTGCCAATTACCTGGGGGACCACGGCGAACTCCTGTCTCGAACAGGCGTTGGCTTATGACGGACCCGGGTCCGGGCGTCCACCTGCGACAATGGGTCCACAGGGAACCGGCCTCAGGATTGACGTCGTGTCCTCTCACGGCGTCATCTGCGTGTTAATCTTTCATTGAGCGTCGCTGAGTCGGGCGACAAAAAGGAAAGAAGGCATGGCCGAAACGCGTGTCATCGTCGTCGGCAATGAGAAGGGCGGGGCGGGTAAGTCCACCATCGCTGTCCATCTCGCCACCGCGTTGCTGTACGGCGGCGCCAAGGTGGCGCTGCTGGATCTCGACCTGCGCCAATGCACCTCGATGCGGTTCTTTGAGAACCGCGCGGCCTGGGTCGCCGGCAACGGCGTGACCTTGCCCCAACCTCTGCAGTTCCGGCTCAGCGAGGACGACGTCGCCCTGGCCGCCGCGCCGGAAGCCGACCAAGTGGCCAAGTTCGAGGCCGCGTTCGTCGCCGCGCGCGAGGCCGCCGACTTTATCCTGATCGACACCCCGGGCGGCGACACCGCCATTTCTCGCATGGCCCACGGCCTGGCCGACCTGATCGTCACGCCGATGAACGACAGCTTCGTCGACTTCGACATGCTGGGCCACGTCGACCCGGTGACCATGGAGCTGCTGAAGCCCAGCCTGTATTCGCTGACCGTCTGGGAGGCCCGCAAGGCCCGCGCCCTGTCGGGCCAGCGCCAGGCCCTGGACTGGGTGGTGCTGCGCAACCGCCTGGCCACCACCGAGGCCCGCAACCGCAAGCGCGTCGAGGATCGCCTGACGGCCCTGTCCAAGCGGGTCGGCTTCCGCATGGGTCCTGGTCTGCGCGACCGGGTCATCTATCGCGAGTTGTTCCCGTTCGGCCTGACCATCGCCGACCTGTCGCCCCAGGTGCGCCCGGTGCCGGTGTCGCTGCAGCATCTGGCCGCGCGCCAGGAACTGCGGGCCCTGATGCATTCCCTTGGCCTTTCGGCCTATTCCGGGGAAACTCTGCTCGCCGCCCAATAGCCCCGGATCGGGTCTTGGGAGCGTCGCCGGGGACTGACACGGTATGATCTTTTACCTGCTGCTCGGCGGAGCGATCCTGCTGTTCATCTTCTCGGGACGCGCCACGCGCCTGTTGAAAGGCGACGGCTGGCGGATCGGCGCGGGCGTCACGGCGCTGATGGCCTTCGCCGGCGCGGCCTATGCCGGGGTGCGCAGCGAGTGGCCGGTCTGCATCGTGCTGCTGGTGATCGGCGCCTGGAGCGCTACGACCGCGCGCCAGCGTCCGGGGGCCCGGAAGGCCAGTAGGGCGCCGGGCGGTCCAAGCCTGTCCGACGCACGGTCGATCCTGGGCGTTGGGCCCGAAGCGTCCAAGGCCGAGATCAAGGCGGCCTATGCGCGCCTGATGCGTATGGCCCATCCCGACAAGGGCGGCACCGCCGGCCTGGCCGCCCAGCTCAACGCCGCGCGCGACCGACTTCTGGACGAGAAATAGAGCCCTTTAGGCCGGCGGCAGGACCATGCAGGGCTGGCGCTTGGCGGTGATGGCTTTGCACGTGCTGCGAGCGGCCTCGGCGCTCAGACCCTGGAACTGCGCCCGGAACGTGCCGCCCCTGACGCCCTCGACGGCGCTCTCGGCGTCCGCCACGAACTTGGCGAACCGCGTGCGGACCAGCATCAACTGCTCGTTGGCCAGGCTCTTGGACTTGAACGCGCCGACCTGAACGGCCCATCCGCCCTTGGCCTTCTTCGACGCCTGAGCGGCTTTCAAGGTCGGTGAGACCTTCATGGCTCCAGGAGGCTTGGGGTTGTCGGTCAGCACGATCTTCAGGCCGGCCTGGTCGCCGTCGCCTTCCTCGGTCGAGGGGCGCATGATCGGACCTCTCGGGTCGTCTTCATAGAGGTTGGCGGCGATGGTCGTGCGCTCGCCGTGCGAGCGGCGCTTGAGCACATCGAAGCCGGTGGTCAGCAGGTCTTCCATGTTGTTATCGCGCCAGGCGGTCGACGAGCCGCCCAGGACCACGGCGATCAGGCGACGGCCGTCGCGCACGGCCGAGCCGGCGAGGTTATAGCCCGAGGCGTTGGTGTATCCGGTCTTCAGGCCGTCGAAGCCGGGCATGTTGGTCAGCAGGCGGTTGTGGCCGGCGATGTAGCGGCCGCGGAACTCGAAGCCCTTGATGCTGAAATAGGAATAGTACTGCGGGAAGTCGCGCATGGTGGCGCGTGACAGGATGGCCAGATCGCGGGCGGTTGAAATCTGGCGGCTGTCGGGCAGGCCCGAAGCGTTGACGAAGCGGCTGTTGCGCATGCCCAGTTCCTGGCCGCGCAGGGTCATCAGGGCGGCGAACCGCGATTCGCTGCCGCCCAGCTTTTCGGCCATGGCCACGGCGATGTCATTGGCCGACTTCACGGTCATGGCGCGGATCGCCTCGTCGACACTGACGCTGTCGCCGGACGGAAGGCCCAGCTTGGTCGGCGGCTGAGCGGCGGCGCGCGGCGTGATCGGCACGCGGTCGGTCAGCTTCATGCGGCCTTCGCTGAGCGCCTCGAAGGTGAGGTACAGCGTCATGACCTTGGTCACCGAGGCCGGATAGCGCGGGCTGTCGGCCCTTTTATCGTAAAGCATTTCGCCTGAGTTGGCGTCGATCACGATCGCCGCGTACTTCGGCTCAGCGCTGTTCATCTGCAGATAGGGAATCTGCGCGGCGGCCAGGGTGGGCGCGGCCAAGCCGCACAACACCGCGCCGACGAGACCGAGGGCGGTGAGAGCGGAGCGGACGGAAGTAAGCTTGGCGAACATGTGAAATGCGTCCGTCATCTGAACTGAGCGGTTCCGCACCGCCACACGCGTGAGCCTAGCATGCGCGTGGCCGCCTTTCTCTAAGGTAAACAAGTAGTGAGCAATTTGCCGCGGATATGGATGAATTCAAGGCGTTGCGGTGAAGCTTCTAGACTCGAACGCGTGTTTCCGCTGCGTTATGGTGCGCTGCACAATTTTCTTGACTGCTGCACTGCAACATGAGACACCAGTGTTGTCCCAATGCATGGTCTGGATCCCGTTGTCCGCCGCCATGCCCCGCCCCTCTGCCAGGAGCCTCCCCATGGCCGCCGCTGAAACCCTGAAGAACACCGTCGAACAATTCAGCACCGCTTCGAACCAAGCGTTCAAGGACGGCGTCGAGAAGTCGCTGGCCGCTCTGGCCGAAGCCAACACCCATTCGAAGAAAAACCTGGAAGCCGTGGTCGCCTCGGTGACCGCCGCCACCAAGGGCGCTGAAGCCCTGGGCGCCCAGGCATTCGCCTATTCGAAGAAGGCCGCCGAAGACCAAGTCGCCGCCGCCAAGTCGCTGGCCGGCGCCAAGAGCGTCCAGGAAGCCGTCGAGCTGCAGACCGCCTGGGCCAAGTCGGCCCTCGAAGCCTACATCGCTCAGGTCAGCAAGGCCTCGGAGATCGTCTCGGCCTCGATCAAGGACTCGGTCAAGCCGCTGAACGAACGCGTCTCGGCCACCGTCGAGAAGCTGCAAGCCGCCCGCTAAGGCGACGGGCTCCCAACCGAGCCAAACAGTTTAAAGGCCTGAACCGGCAACGGTTCAGGCCTTTTTTCTTGTCCTGTCATCCCGCCGCGCTAAGCATGCTTTCAGGTTTCTGGAGTGTGTGATGTCGAAGGTCGAACAGCGTCTGGCTGAACTTGGGATCGTGCTGCCGCAACCGGTCGCGCCGGTCGCCAACTATGCGCCCTTTGTCCAGACCGGGAACCTGATCCACATCTCCGGCCAGATCTCGCTCGACGCCAACGGCGGCCTCAAGGGCACGGTGGGGACCGATGTCGATCTGGAGACCGCCCAGCAGGGCGCTCGTCTGTGCGGGATCAATCTGCTGGCCCAGATGAAGGCCGCCACCGGCGACCTCGACCGCGTCACGCGGGTGGTCAAGCTGGGCGGTTTCGTCCAGGTCAGCCAGGACTTCATCGACATTCCCAAGGTCATCAACGGTTGCTCGGACCTGATGGTCGAGGTGTTCGGCGACGCCGGCCGCCACGCGCGTTCGGCGGTGGGCGTCTACAAGCTGCCGCTGGGCTTCTCGGTCGAGGTCGACGCCGTGGTCGAGGTGGGATGATGCGCGCGCGGCCCCGCCCCGGGACAGAGGTGTTCGGCGAGGCGTGGGAGCGCCTGTTCGAACCTGCGGTGGCGCATCGGGGCCTATGGTCGCCGGGCGGCGCGCCCGAGAATTCCCTGGCCGCCTTCCAGGCCGCCTGCGCCGGCGGCTATGCGATCGAGCTGGACGTCCAGCTGACCGCCGACAACCACGTCGTGGTCTTCCACGACGACCATCTGGAGCGGCTGACCGGCGCGACCGGCAAGCTGCGCGACCACACCGCCGCCGACCTTCAGCAACTGAAACTGTCGGGCACGGACGAGACCATCCCGACCCTGGCCGACGCCCTGACCCTGATTGGCCATCGGGCCATGGTCTATATCGAGCTGAAGACCCCGTTCGGCGAGGTGGGCGAGCTGGAAAAACAGGTCAGCGAAATCCTGCTGGACCACAACGGCCCGACCGCCGTGATCGGCTTCAATCCCTATTCCCATGCCTGGTTCGCAGAGCACCAGCCTCAGATCCTGCGGGGTCTGGACAGCTATGGCTGGGATGACGAGGGCGCCCGCAAGCTGGCGCCGGAGATCCGCAAGTCCCTGGCCAATCTCGAGCAGATCGAGATCGCGCGCCCGGACTTCCTGGCATTGGGCCTGGACATGCTGCCCAGCGCCCGGGCCGACCTGCTGCGCGCCAAGGGCATGCCGATCATCGCCTGGACGGTCCGTTCGGCCGAGCAATGGGAAAGCGTCCGCGACCATTGCGACAACCTGATCTTCGAGGGCTTCGCCGCGTGACAGCCGTCAAGGCGGAGGTGCGCGTTCATCGGCGCATCGCCGAGATCGGCCGCGATGCGTGGGACGCCTGCGCCGCGCCGTTCGGCGACCCGTTCGTCAGCTATGACTTCCTGAACGCCCTGGAGGAGAGCGGCTGCGCGACCGAGCGCACCGGCTGGGCGCCGCATCATCTGTCGGTCGAGGACCAGAGCGGCGGCGTGGCGGCGGTCATGCCGCTGTATCTGAAGTCGCACAGCCAGGGCGAATACGTCTTCGACCACAGCTGGGCCGACGCCTACGAGCGGGCCGGCGGGCGCTACTATCCCAAGCTCCAGTGCTCGGCCCCGTTCTCGCCGGTCACCGGGCCCCGGCTGATCGTGCGGCCCGACGTCGACATCGACGATGGGCGCTCGGCCCTGCTGGGCGGGGCCCTGACCCTGTGCGACCGCTTAAACGCCTCGTCGCTGCACGTGACCTTCCCCAAGGCCGACGAGTGGGCTTGGATGGGCGACCGCGGCCTGCTGCGCCGCCAGGACCAGCAGTACCACTGGTTCAACAACGGCTACGCGACCTTCGACGACTTCCTGGCGGCCCTGTCGTCCAACCGCCGCAAGACCATCCGCCGTGAGCGCCGCGACGCCCAGGCCGGGCTGGAGATCGTCGCCCTGACCGGCGACCAGCTGACCGAAGACCACTGGGACGCGTTCTTCGGCTTCTACATGGACACCGGCGGCCGCAAGTGGGGGCGGCCGTATCTGAACCGGGCGTTCTATTCGCTGCTGGGCGAGCGGATGGCCGACAAGGTGCTGCTGATCCTGGCGCGGCGGCCGGGCGGCCCGTGGATCGCCGGAGCGCTGAACCTGATCGGCGGCGACTGCCTGTATGGCCGTCACTGGGGCTGCGCCGAGGACGTGCCGTTCCTGCATTTCGAGCTCTGCTACTACCAGGCCATCGAGCACGGCATCCGCCTGGGCCTGCCGCGGGTCGAGGCCGGGGCCCAGGGGCAGCACAAGATCGCGCGGGGCTATCTGCCCAGCCCGGTCTATTCGGCCCAC
The DNA here is from genome assembly GCF_049283275.1 of Caulobacter sp. GTDB lineage: Bacteria > Pseudomonadota > Alphaproteobacteria > Caulobacterales > Caulobacteraceae > Caulobacter. The sequence goes on from NZ_JBAPVS010000281.1 coordinate 17,855, forward strand.
TGGATCGCCGATCCGGCCCTTCGCGAACCGGTGGCGCGCTATCTGGAGCGGGAGCGCGAAGCGGTCAGCGCCGAGATCGAGGCGCTGACCGAGGAACTGTCGCCGTTCCGGCAGGCGCCTTAGCCCAGCTTGATCTCGACGACCTTGTCCTTGTAGTCCTTCTTAGGATCGCGCCCGAGCAGCATCCGAAGGCCCGCGAACAGGCTGTTCTCGTTGAGCCAGATCTGACCGTCGCCGGCGTCGAAGCGCAGCAGGCGCACCTTGGGATCGTCCTTGCCCTCGAACCAGGCGGCGACGAAGGGGTTCCACAGGCGATCGATCGTCGCGCGATCGGTGGTCACGCTCAGGTCGCCCTCGACCGAGGCGAACAGGTCGTGGCCCTTGGACGCGAAATGCAGGATCGCCTTGCCCTGGCTGGCCAGGGCGGACACCAGATCGCTCTCCGACGAGGTGAAAAACCAGATTGGACCGCCGTTGTCGTCCTCGATCAGGGCCGTCAACGGCTGGGCGCGACCGCCCTCGACGCCGACCAGACCGACCATGGCCGTGCGGTCGGACTTCAGGGATTTCCAGAACTTGGCGGCGAGCTCAGCTTCTTTGGACATGCGTCTTCCTCCATTGGCCTAAGCCAACGAAGAGGCAAAGAGAGCGTTCCGTCTTCGCGTCAGGACCGCTCGAAGGCCGTCTTGAGCAGCGCACGGACTTCATCGTCCACATCGGCAGGGGAGCTGAGCGTCAGCTTGGCCCTCAGGCGCTCTGACCAGCTTTCGTTCCTGGGCTCCAGCAGGCGAGGGGAGGCGTCGGGCGTCACGGCCAGACCCAGCATCGCCGTGCCGCCCTTGACCGGCTTGGCGGCGGCGAACTGGAATTCGCGGGACCAGGCGCTGTAGGTCTTGCGCTGTCCGGTGACCAGGCCGTCGAAGCCGGCGACCGCCGTCTCCAGGGCCTCGAAGATCGCGAGCGAGGCGGGGTCGGTCCACAGGGCCGCGCGGGCTTCGTCCGGATTGTCCCAGGTCGGACGCTCGGACGGGAAAGCGACGGACAGAACGTAGCTGGCGCGGTTCTGGCCCAGGCCATGATGGTCCTTGAACCAGGCGAGCCGGGCGCGGGGCTTGGTCTCCGGGCAGGTGCGGGCGATCGCCGCCCAGTCATCCAAGGTCTTGCCGGTCTCGCGCTCCAGGCTTTCGCGAACCGAGGCGAACCACTTCTTCTGGCGTTCGGTCAGGTGTTCGGGCCCGGTCCCCGTGTCGCTTCCCATGGTCTGCGCCTCCCCGGTTTGCTAGGACGTCCGCGAGACAGGAGACGACCATGAGCCTTCACGGAAGCTACGACGCCGACAACATCTTCGCCAAGATCATCCGCGGCGAGATTCCGGCCGTGAAGGTGTTCGAGGACGACCAGGTCCTGGCCTTCATGGACGTCTTCCCGCAGTCGCGCGGCCATGTGCTGGTGGTCTCCAAGACCAGCCAGGCCCGCAACCTGCTGGAGGCCGAGACCAAGACCCTGGGCCGGCTGATCGGCGCGGTGCAGAAGGTGACCCAGGCCGTGACCACGGCCCTGAAGCCCGACGGCGTGGTGGTGACCCAGTTCAACGGCGCGCCGGCCGGCCAGACGATCTTCCACCTGCATTTCCACATTATCCCCCGCTACGAGGGCGAGGCGTTGGGACGGCATGGCGAAGGCATGGCCGATACGGAGGAGCTGAAGGTGCTGGCGGAGAAGATATCGGCGGCGTTCTAGGAGAGCCGCCGTCGGGGCTATGGGGCCAGCTTGATGATCGCCGTGGCCAAGCCGACGATCGCCGTCACGCCGCCCAGAAAACCCAGGGTCTGAGACCGGAGCTTGTCGTTCAGTTCAACGAGGATTTGGGTCTTGGTGATCGCCAGGTCCGCCTTGAGAGCCTGAATGTCCATCTTGGTCGTGTGGGCCAGTTCCGCGAGGTCGGCCTTGGTCGCATGGGCCAATTCCGTAAGGTCAGCCTTGGTCGCCATGTCGGCGATGTCGGCTTTGGTCGCCATGTCGGCGATGTCAGTCTTGGTCGCCAGGCCGCTGATGTCGGGGAATTGCGCCGTCGACTGCACCAGTTCGACGATCGCTTCCGCCGCACGCTCTTCCAACCCAGCGTCGCGGAGGCGTTTTGAGGCGCCGAGCGTATCGAAAGCGACGATCATGGCATCAACCTAGTCGCGTGTTCCCGTTTTGTCCAATCGCTTTTCGCGAGTTGAAAAGCAAAGAGGCCCGGATCGCTCCGGGCCTCTCGCCGTTTCATCTACCCGACCAGGCTACTCGGCCAGGGCCGGTTCGGCTTCGTCCTCGGACTTGGGAGACTTGCCGGGCTTTTCCGGATTGCTCTCGATCTCGAAGTCGATCTTGCTGTCCTTGAGCACGACCTTCACATGCCCGCCGCGGACCAGGCGTCCGAACAGGATGTCGTCGGCCAGCGGCTTCTTGATGTGCTCCTGGATGACCCGCGCCAGGGGGCGCGCGCCGTAGAGCTCGTCGAAGCCGTTCTTGGCCAGCCAGTCGGCCGCGTCGTCGCTGAGCGAGATCGTCACGTTCCGGTCGGCCAGCTGGACTTCCATCTGCAGGACGAACTTCTGCACGACCATCCGGATGATCTCCGGCGTCAGCGGCTTGAAGGCCACCACCGCGTCGAGGCGGTTGCGGAACTCCGGGGTGAACAGGCGCTTGAGCGCGGCCTCTTCCTCGCCCTGCACCTTGTCGCGGCCGAAGCCGATCGCCTGGCGCTGGGCGTCCGAAGCCCCGGCGTTGGTGGTCATGATCAGGATGACGTTCCTGAAGTCGACCTTCTTGCCGTTGCTGTCGGTCAGCACCCCGTGATCCATGACCTGGAGCAGGATGTTGTAGACGTCCGCGTGCGCCTTCTCGATCTCGTCCAGCAGCACCACGGCGTGCGGATGCTGGTCGACGGCGTCGGTCAGCTGGCCGCCCTGATCGTAGCCGACATAGCCGGGGGGAGCCCCGATCAGGCGGCTGACGGTGTGGCGCTCCATGTATTCCGACATGTCGAAGCGGATCATCTCGATCCCGAGGGTCAAGGCCAGCTGCTTGGCGGCTTCGGTCTTGCCCACGCCGGTCGGGCCGCTGAACAGGTAGCTGCCGATCGGCTTGTCCGGGTCGCGCAGACCGGCCCGGGCCAGCTTCATGGCCGAGGACAGCTGCATCAGCGCCTCGTCCTGACCGAACACGGCGCGCTTCAGGTCCGCTTCCAGTTCGCGCAGGGACTCGGTGTCGGACTTGGAAACCGACTTGGGCGGGATACGGGCGATCTTGGCCACGACGGCCTCGATCTCCTTGACGCCCAGGACCTTCTTGCGACGGCCTTCCGGCAGCAGCATCTGGCCCGCGCCCGCCTCGTCGATCACGTCGATCGCCTTGTCGGGCAGCTTGCGGTCGGTGATGTACTTGGCCGACAGCTCCACCGCGACCTTGAGGGCCTCGTTGGTGTACTTCAGCTTGTGGAAGTCCTCGTAGTAGCTCTTGAGCCCCTTGAGGATCTTGATGGTGTCTTCCACCGTCGGTTCGTTGACGTCGATCTTCTGGAAGCGACGGACCAGGGCCCGATCCTTCTCGAAGTGCTGACGGAACTCCTTGTAGGTGGTCGAGCCCATGCACCGCAGGGTGCCCGAAGCCAGGGCCGGCTTCAGCAGGTTGGAGGCGTCCATCGCCCCGCCCGAGGTGGCGCCGGCGCCGATCACCGTGTGGATCTCGTCGATGAACAGCACCGCGTTGGGGTGGTTCTCGAGCTCCTTGACCACCTGCTTGACGCGTTCCTCGAAGTCGCCGCGATAGCGGGTGCCGGCCAGCAGCGCGCCCATGTCGAGCGAGTAGATGGTGGCTTCCGCCAGGACTTCGGGGACCTGGTGGGTGATGATCTTGCGGGCCAGGCCCTCGGCGATGGCGGTCTTGCCGACGCCGGGTTCGCCGACCAGGAGCGGGTTGTTCTTGGTCCGACGGCACAGGATCTGGATCGCGCGTTCCACTTCGTTCGCGCGGCCGATCAGCGGGTCGACCTTGCCCTGGCGGGCCTTTTCGTTGAGGTCGACGCAGTAGGCTTCGAGGGCCTCGCCGCCGGTCTTGGCGTTGGGCTTCTCGACGTCTTCCTCGACCGCCGCGCCCTTGGCTTGCTTGGGCTCGGAGGCGCCCGCCTTCTTGGCGATGCCGTGGGCGATGAAGTTCACCGCGTCGTAGCGGGTCATGTCCTGCTCTTGCAGGAAGTAGGCGGCGTGGCTCTCGCGCTCGGAGAAGATGGCCACCAGCACGTTGGCGCCGGTCACTTCTTCGCGACCGGACGACTGGACGTGGATCACCGCGCGCTGAATCACGCGCTGGAAGCCCGCCGTGGGCTTGGCGTCATCTTCGTCGTCGACCACCAGAGAGGACAGTTCGACGTCGAGATAGTTCACGAGGCTCTTCTTCAGAGCGTTGAGGTCGACATCGCAGGCCCGCATGACCCCGGCCGCGTCGTCGTCATCGGTGAGCGACAGCAGCAGGTGTTCAAGCGTGGCGTACTCGTGCTTGCGCTGATTGGCGTAAGCGACGGCGCGATGCAGGGATTCTTCAAGTGGGCGCGAAAAAGAGGGCAAGGGGAGGCTCCTCAATCCTTTTCCATGGTGCACTGCAGGGGGTGCTGATGCCTGCGTGCCGAGTCGATCACTTGCGCAACCTTGGTCTCGGCAACTTCGTAGGTGAAAACGCCGCAAACGCCGACGCCATGTTGATGAACGTGCAACATGATCCGGGTCGCATCTTCGCGCGACTTGTTGAAGAAACGTTCAAGTACGTAAACGACAAATTCCATTGGAGTATAGTCGTCATTCAAGATTAGTACGCGATAGAGCGAAGGCTTCTGTGTCTTCGGCTTCACTTCCGTGATCACCGAAGAGCCCGCGCCGTTGTTTTGTCCGCCTTGCTTTCGCTCGGCCATTGACCGCTCTCTCCCGGCGGGCCGAACCACCCGCCTTAGTATGGATTAGATATGGAAACGCGGCAGCATTGGAAGGGGCTGCCGCGCGGCTGCGCCGCTTTAACACAGGGGCGCCGCGCAAAGTGGCTTCTCGCTTGGGATAGCGGCGACGCGGGCAGTTGGTTGCCAACGGCGAGGAGCGCAGATGGGGGCGGTTTTGGCGGGGCGCAAGGGGCGGAGCGGGCGACTCAGTGGAGCTCCAAGGTCCTCCCCCTGTGGGGGAGGTGTCGGCGAAGCCGACGGAGGGGGAGGGATGGCCGACTACCGGAGGCCGATCTTCGACCCTAGACTCCCCCCACCGATCGCTGCGCGATCGCCTCCCCCACGGGGGGAGGGGCGACTACCCCAGCTTCACCAGCATCTTGCCCAGGTTCTCGCCCTTGAAGAGCTTGATGAACGCGTCCGGGGCGCGCTCGACGCCTTCCTCGACCGTCTCGTTCCACTTGATCTGGCCCGAGCCGATCCAGCCGGACATGTCCTTGATGAACTGCGGCGCCAGGTCGTAGTGGTTGGAGACGATGAAGCCCTCCAGCCGCAGGCTCTTGCCGACGATCTGGGCGATGTTCCACGGGCCGGTAGGCTTTCCGGTCTCGTTATACTGCGAGATCATCCCGCACACGGCGAAGCGGGCGAAGGTGCGGGCCGAGTTCAAGGCGGCCTCCAGGTGCACGCCGCCGACGTTCTCGAAATAGACGTCTATGCCCTTGGGGGCGGCCTTTTCCAGTTCGGCGACCACGTCGGGCGTGGCCTTGTAGTCGATCACGTGGTCGACCCCGATGCTCTTGAGGAAGGCGACCTTCTCGGGACCGCCGGCCGAGCCGATCACCGTGTGGCCCTTCAGCTTGGCGATCTGGCAGACCACCGAGCCCACGGCCCCGGCGGCGGCCGAGACGAACACCACGTCGCCCTCCTTCAGCGCCGCGATCCGCAGCAGGCCGACATAGGCGGTCAGGCCCGGCATGCCCGCCACGCCCAGGAAGGTCTGGGGCGGCAGGCCGTGGGTGTCGATCTTGGTCACCGCGCCCATGCCGCCCGCCGCCAGGGCCTTGGGCGAGACGTTGAACGCCTCGCGCCAGCCGAACATGGTCGAGACGATGTCGCCGGGCTTGAAGTCCGGATCATTGGACGCCGTGACCTCGCCGATCGCGCCGCCCTGCAGGGCCTTGCCCAGTTCGAACGGCGGCACATAGCTCTTCCGGTCGCTCATCCGGCCGCGCATGTAGGGATCGACCGACATCCACAGGTTCTTGACCTGGATCTCGCCGTCGCCGGGCGCGCCGACCTCGACGCTGGCGAGTTCGAAGTTCTCGTGGGTCGGGACGCCGACGGGGCGGCTCTTCAGACGGATTTCGCGCGACGTGACCATGGTTGTTTCTCCCAGACCTCGCGATCGAGGTGCGTTGTTTAAACGAACGTTTAGCTTGGACTGGCGTGCGGCTCCAGCGCTTCCCGCATCAAGACGAACGGTTTAGACAGCCGCAATGACCCAAGATGTTCTCAAGGCGGGCGTCATCGGCGCCGGCGTGTTCGGTGGCTACCACGCCAAGAAATATGTCGAACTGCCCGGCGTCGAGCTCGTCGCGGTGTTCGATGTCGACCTGGCGCGGGCCAAGGCCCTGGCCGAACCCTTGGGGGCTCAGGCCTTCGACGACCTCGCTAGCTTCCTGGCCGCTGTCGATGTGGTCACCGTCGCCACCCCCGCCGTGCATCACGCCAAGGCCGGCCTGGCGGCGCTGAAGGCCGGCAAGCCGGTCTATTCCGAGAAGCCCCTGGCCGTGACGCCGCAGGACGCCGACGCCCTGGTCGCCGCCGCCGCCAAGGCCGGCGTGCCGCTGGCCTGCGGTCATCAGGAGCGCGTGGTGTTCCAGGCCATGGGCCTGCTGGACATCCCCGAGCAGCCGCTGCGCCTGGAAGCCGTCCGCCGGGGCACGCCCTCGGACCGCAACCTCGATGTCTCGGTGGTGCTGGACCTGATGATCCACGACATCGACCTGGCCTTGGCCCTGTGCGACGGCGAGCCGGTGGCGGTGGAAGGCGAGGGGGCGATCACCCGCTCCACGTCCCTCGATTGGGTCAAGGCCGAGGCCACCTTCGACAACGGCTTCACCGCCGTGTTCGACAGCTCGCGCGTCGCCGAGGCCCGCGAGCGGACCATGAAGGTCGTCTATCCCTCCGGCGAGGTCGAGATCGACTTCCTGGCCCGCACCTTCCGCAACACCACCCCGTTCCCGCTGATCGAGGACTTCAACGACACCCCGGCCGGCAAGGATCCCCTGGGCCAGAGCGTCGCCGGCTTCCTGAAGGCCGTACGCGGCGAGGCGCCGCGTCCGGTCGTGACGGGCGAGGAGGCGGCAAGGGCGCTGGACCTGGGGCTGGCGGTGGAACAGGCGGCGGGTGGCTAGCGAAGCGGCCATCGGACCCATCAGGTGGCGGGAAGGGTCTGATCATGCGCGGCGGCCGCGTTACCGCGAACCGTTCGCAATGAAACAGGCGTCCAAAGGCCGGTTTCCGGCAAAAACTCAGCGTCGAACCCTTCCGTCACGCTCCCAGCTGAGCTAACCACGGCGCACGATTTCCGAAGGCGTACATCATGACCAAGAAACCCGACGGCACCTGGGACAAGTCGCAACTCCCGAGCCGGCACGTAACCGAAGGGCCGGCCCGCGCGCCGCACCGTTCATACTATTACGCCATGGGTCTTGGCACGCGTGAGATCGCCCAGCCGTTCGTGGGTGTCGCCTCGTGCTGGAACGAGGCCGCCCCGTGCAACACCGCCCTGATGCGCCAGGCCAACGCCGTGGCCAAGGGCGTCAAGGCGGCCGGCGGCACGCCGCGCGAGTTCTGCACCATCACCGTCACCGACGGCATCGCCATGGGCCACGAGGGCATGCGCAGCTCGCTGGTCAGCCGCGACGTGATCGCCGACTCCGTCGAGCTGACCATGCGCGGCCACGGTTATGACGCCCTGGTGGGCGTCGCTGGCTGCGACAAGAGCCTGCCGGGCATGATGATGGCCATGCTGCGCCTGAACGTGCCCAGCGTGTTCCTGTACGGCGGTTCGATCCTGCCCGGCCGGTTCCAGGGGCGCGACATCACCGTGATGGACGTGTTCGAGGGCGTCGGCGCCCACGCGGCCGGCACGATGGACGCCGCCACCCTGTGCGAGCTGGAGCAGCACGCCTGTCCGTCGGACGGCGCTTGCGGCGGCCAGTTCACCGCCAACACCATGGCCTGCGTGTCCGAAGCCATCGGCCTGGCCCTGCCGCTGTCGTCGGCCCTGCCGGCCCCGTACCTGGACCGCGACCAGTATGCCGTGGCCTCGGGCGAGGCGGTGATGCGGCTGATCGAGCAGAACATCCGCCCGCGTGACATCTGCACCCGCAAGGCGTTCGAGAACGCCGCCGTCGTCGTGGCCGCCACCGGCGGTTCGACCAACGGCGCCCTGCACCTGCCGGCCATGGCCCACGAGTGCGGCATCGAATTCACCCTGAAGGACGTGGCCGAGATCGCCGCCCGCACGCCCTATATCGCCGACCTCAAGCCCGGCGGCCGCTACGTGGCCAAGGACATGGGCGAGGCCGGCGGCGTGCCGATGCTGCTGCGCACCCTGCTGGACGCGGGCCTGCTGCACGGCGATTGCATGACCGTGACCGGCAAGACCCTGGCCGAGAACCTGGCCGACGTGGTCTGGCGCGACGACCAGGACGTGATCCGTCCGGTCTCGGCTCCGCTGTCGCCGACCGGCGGCGTCGTTGGGCTGTGGGGCTCGCTGGCTCCGGACGGCGGCATCGTCAAGGTGGCGGGCCTCAAGCACCAGGTGCACCGCGGCCCGGCCCGGGTGTTCGACGGCGAGGCGGCGTGCTTCGAGGCCGTGTCGAACCGCGACTACAAGGAAGGCGACGTCCTGGTCATCCGCTACGAAGGTCCCAAGGGCGGGCCGGGCATGCGCGAGATGCTCTCGACCACGGCCGCCATCTACGGCCAGGGCGTGGAGAACATCGCCCTGATCACCGACGGCCGTTTCTCGGGCGCCACGCGCGGCCTCTGCATCGGCCACGTGGGTCCGGAAGCCGCCGTGGGCGGCCCGATCGCCCTGGTCCAGGACGGCGACATCATCAGCATCGACGCCACCAAGGGGACGATCGACCTGGAAGTCCCGGCCGACGAACTGGCGCGCCGCAAGGCCGCCTGGAAGCCGCGCGGCCACGACTACAACAGCGGCGCGATCTGGAAGTTCGCCCAGCTGGTGGGCCCGGCCTATCTGGGCGCGACCACCCATCCGGGCGCGGCGAAAGAGACCCACGTCTACGCGGATATCTGAGCGTAGGGGCGGGCAGACTCGCCCCTACGTCCGAACTGATGAGGATTGGGCCGTCAAACCCGCGGCCGGCCGAACAGGATCAGTCGTCCAGGTCGAACGGCAGGTCGTCCTGGTCGTCCTTGGGGGGACGCGAAGCCTTTGCGACGGGCTTGTAGGTCTTTGCCGGGGGCGGCGGCGGATCGATGTCCGAGCCGTCGTCCCACAAGTCGCCTTCTGGATCGGCGGTGGTGTCGAGCACGTCGAACAGCAGGGCGCCCGCGCCCGGGAGTTTTTGAGGCGCGGCGCTAAGCGTATCCAGGGCCGGCGAGTAGGGCTGGGGCTGGGGCGCGGCGGGCTCGGCCTCCGGTTCGACCACAAGGGGGCGGGACGGGATGGCGGGCTCGGCCGGCGGGGGCGTCTTCGCCTTCGGGGCCAGCGGGCGGCGAACGATGGCGTCGGCGCGCAGCAGCCAGCGGTTGGCTTCCTGGATGGCGTCGGCCGGCGAACGGCTCTCGCGGCGCAGCTGGTCGCTCTCCAGCCACAGGTCCAGCTCGAAGTCGGGATGGCGCGGATCGTCGAAGATCAGCTTCAGGCTCACCTGGCCGGCCTGGTGCACCATCTGGTCGATGGCCCGGCGCGGCTCGCCGCGGAACACCCGGCCGATCACCTGGCCGTCGACCGACAGCTCGGCCCCCATCAACTCGTCGATGCGATAGATCAGACACCAGGCGCCGCTGTCCCAGGCCACGGCGGCCTGGTTGTTGGTGAAGTTGAAGCCCGCGCCCCGTCCGCGCCCCTTGGCGATGATCACGGTCTCGGGCGCGCCCTTGAGCACATGGCGCAGGGCGCGGCGGATCCGGCGATCCTCGTCCATGAACCAGATCGCGGCGCTGCCCAGGAAGGTCACCGTGGACGCCGACAGGGTCACGAGCAGCAAAAGACGCCAGAGTTCGCTCATGGGATCAGGCTACCGAGAGTCCGCGCGTCCGAACAGACGGGGTTTTGAGGTGGGACATCAGAGGTTCAGCTCCGCCACCACCGGCACGTGGTCCGACGGCTTTTCCTTGTCGCGCTCGTCGCGGTGGATCACCACCCCGGCCAGCTTGTCGGCCGCCTGGGGCGACAGCAGCAGGTGGTCGATGCGGATGCCCAGGTTCCGGGGCCAGGCGCCGGCCTGGTAATCCCAGAAGGTGTAGCCGCCCGGCGCGCCGTCGGTCTGCATGTAGGCGTCGGTGAAGCCCAGGTTCTTCAGGGCACGGAACGCGGCCCGGCTCTCGGGCTGGAACAGGGCGTCGCCCAGCCAGGCCTCGGGATTGGCCACGTCCTCGACCTCGGGGATGACGTTGTAGTCGCCGGCGATGACCAGCGGCTCCTCCAGTTGAAGCAGCCCGCTGGCGTGAGCATGAAGTCTCCGCATCCAGGCCAGCTTGTAGTCGAACTTCTCGGTGCCGATCGGATTGCCGTTGGGCAGGTAGATGCCGATCATCCGGAACGGCGTCGGGGCGGCGATCACCGCCTCGATGTAGCGCGACTGCTCGTCGACCTCATCGTCATACAGGAAGGGCAGGCCGCGCCGCACGTCCTCCATCGGGAACTTCGAGACCATGGCCACGCCGTTGTAGGTCTTCTGGCCGTGGACGGCGACGTTGTAGCCCAGACGCTCGAAGGCCTCGGTCGGGAACTTCTCGTCCAGGCATTTGATCTCCTGGAGCACGGCCACGTCGGGCGCGGCCGATTCGAACCACTCCAGGACTCGCTCCAGGCGGGCGTTGACGGAATTGACGTTCCAGGTGGCGATGCGCATTGACGGCTCCAGTCAGGCGGCGGGAGGCTAGGGCGCATGCGCGGCGCGCTCAAGTCGCGGTTCCGGATTTCGCGGAACGACGGCCCTGGCGGTGCAGCGGTTCGTGGCGGCGCGAAACCTTAGGGCGACGTCCGCGCCGAAGACGCCGCGGTCTGTCCGGCCTGGAAAGCCGACAGCAAATTGGCCTGGACGCTCAAAATCAGCGCGGACGCGGCTATGATCGACGTGATCAGCGTGATCACCACCGTCCAGCGCGTGGTCTTGTTGTCGGCCTTGAGCGAAATCATCTCGGCTTTCAGCGCATTGCTCTGCGCGAGATTGTCGGTCTTCAAGGCGTTCATCTGCGCGAAGAAGCCGTGGTCGCCGATCAGAACGTCGCTCAGATAGTCGAGCTTGCCGCCGAGTTCGACAAACCGCGTCTCGCTGCGGGCTTCCACAGCTTCCAGCCTGGCTGTTATCTCTTCGCGCGTCACGGTGTTGATGATGGTTCCGGAACGCCTTGAACTCAATGGGATTTTCGGCGCGGCCATGACCTTTGGACCCAAAAGTTCTTGATTTGTTCGTAAACCTATAGGATCAACACAGGCCAATTGCAACCTGTTGGGTTGAGCGCCTTAAATCGAGAAACTGACGCCGCAGCCGCAGCTGGATTTGGCGTTGGGGTTGCGCACCCGGAACTCGGCGCCGGCCAGTTCGTCGACGAAATCGATCTCCGAACCCTTCAGCAGGGCCAGGGAGATGACGTCGACCAGGGCCGCTGCCCCGTCGCGCTCGACCTTCAGGTCGTCGGGCTCGGCGCTGTCGACCAGGTCGAAGCGGTACTGAAATCCCGAGCAGCCGCCCCCGTCGACGGCGACGCGCAGCATCACCGGATGGCCTTCGGCCGCCGAGATGGTGTGGAGCCGGCGGGCGGCGTTGGAAGAAAGCGTTACGGCTGTGTCGGTCATAGCTGTGGAAAACCCGTGCTTGGCCTATATGAGGGTGTCCGCGCCCCAGGGAAAGGGGGCGATCAGCAAAGGCCTTCCATGTCGTCGACTCCCTTCCTCGTCCAGCGCGCCCCCTATGCCGAGGATCCGGCCAAGTCCCGGGGCCGCCGCTTCCAGGAAGACGAGAGCCGCACGCGCACGCCGTTCGCCCGCGACCGCGACCGCATCATCCACACCTCGGCCTTCCGCCGGCTGAAGGAAAAGACCCAGGTGTTCGTCGCCCACGAAGGCGACAACTTCCGCACCCGCCTGACCCATTCGCTGGAAGTGGCGCAAGTGGCGCGTTCGCTGGCGACCGCGCTGGGGTTGGATAGCGACCTGGCCGAGACCATCGCCCTGGGCCACGACATCGGCCATCCGCCGTTCGGCCACGCCGGCGAAGACGAGCTGCAGGCCTGCATGAAGGCGTTCGGCGGCTTCGACCACAACGTCCAGACCTTCCGCGTCGTCACCGAGTTGGAGCGCCGCTATCCGGACTTCCACGGCCTGAACCTGACCTGGGAGACCCTGGAAGGGATCATCAAGCACAACGGCCCGGTGACCGAAAAGCTGGGCAAGCCGTCCTGGAAGGCGATCTCCAAGTACGACAGCGAGTACAAGCTGGGCCTGAACACCTGGGCCTCGGCCGAGGCCCAGGTCGCGGCCCTGGCCGACGACATCGCCTACAACAACCACGACGTCGACGACGGGGTCGAGGCGGGGCTGTTCACCTTGGACGAGCTGATGGAAGTGCCGCTGATCGGCCCGATCCTGGCGGCCGTGCGCAGCGAGCGTCCTGACCTGGATCTGCGCCTGACCCGGCTGGAGGCCGTGCGGCGCATGATCGGCGCCATGGTCGACGACGTCATGGGCGAGACCCTGAAACGGGCGGCCGCCACCGGCGTGCAGTCGGCCGAGGACGTTCGTAACCTGGACCACGCGCTCGTCGCCTTCTCGACGGACATGGCCGAGGACCTGGCCCGGCTGCGCCAGTTCCTGCACGCGCGGATGTATCGCCACTGGCGTGTCAATCGCACGCGCAGCCAGGCTCGCCGCATTCTGGCCGAGATGTTCGGCCTGTTCTTGGCCGAGCCCGACGTCCTGCCGACGGAATGGTTCGCCCGGTCGCAGAACCGCGACGACGCCGGCCGCGCCCGGGTGGTCTGTGACTACATCGCGGGCATGACCGACCGCTTCGCGATCGAAGAGCACCGGAAGCTGTTCCAGCTGGATGTGTGGAACTAACTCCCGCGTTCGGGCGGTTCTGGGTAGGATCGGGCTTCGATAAACTGCGGTTGCGCGCGTCTGATTCGCTGCCTGCGATCCGCGCGCCTGGAAGTCTGGAGCCTCGACGCGAATGTCCGATCCCCACCGCGGCGCCTATACGCCGCCCACCGATGCGCCGCTCTCGTTCGATGCGCGTCAGCCTGTTCGCGGCTCGCGGCCCTTGCCCATGACCTTGATCATCAGCGCCGTGGTGCTGGCGACCCTGGTGGTCGCGGTGCTGCTGATCTATCGCGGCGGCGTCCGTGGCCCCAACGAGCCGCCGCGCACGGTGGGCGAGCCCGTCGCCGCGATGAAGGCCGCGCCCCCGGCCGGCAGCGCCCAGC
>NZ_JBAPVS010000282.1:0-10068 GCF_049283275.1 Caulobacter sp.
GGCAGCCGGCGCCGTAGATGCCGGTGGGGTGGAACTGCACGAACTCCATGTCCTGCAGCGGCAGGCCGGCGCGCAGGGCCATGGCGTTGCCGTCGCCGGTGCAGGTGTGGGCCGAGGTGGCCGAGAAGTAGGCGCGGCCGTAGCCGCCGGTGGCCAGGATGACCATCTGGGCTTGGAACCGGTGCAGGGTGCCGTCGTCCAGCTTCCAGGCGGTGATGCCCCGGCAGACGCCGTCTTCCATGATCAGGTCGAGCGCGAAGTACTCGATGAAGAACTCAGTGTCGTGGGCCAGGGACTGGCCATACATCGTGTGCAGCATGGCGTGACCGGTGCGGTCGGCCGCCGCGCAGGTGCGCTGGATCGGGCCTTCGCCGAAGTTCTTGGTCATGCCGCCGAAGGCGCGCTGATAGATCTTGCCGTCCACGGTGCGCGAGAACGGCACGCCCCAGTGCTCCAGCTCATAGACCGCCGCCGGGGCGTTGCGCGTCAGATATTCGATGGCGTCCTGGTCGCCCAGCCAGTCCGACCCCTTGACGGTGTCGAACATGTGCCAGCGCCAGTCGTCCTGGCCCATATTGCCCAGCGAGGCCGAGATCCCGCCCTGGGCGGCGACCGTGTGGCTGCGGGTCGGAAACACCTTGGTCACGCAGGCGGTCTTCAGGCCGGCCTGGGCGCAGCCCAAAGCGGCGCGGAGGCCCGAGCCGCCAGCGCCGACGACGACGACGTCGAACTTGTGGTCGATGAACTTGTAGGCCGACATCAGAAGGCTCCGGTGAAGGCGACCTTGAGGATCGCCACGACCCCAAGAGCGCCGCCGAGGACGCAAACGAAAAGATTGGCGAGGACCAGCACGGTCTTGGTCGTGAAGTCCGGGATATAGTCCTCGATCACCACCTGCACCTGGCCCTTCAGGTGGATCAGGGCGACGACGATCAGCAGGCAGAGCAGGACGGTGTTGTGCGGGATCGACACCCACATGGCGGCGCCGTCGAAGTCGAGGGCGGCCAGGCGCAGGCCGGCGAACAGACCCCACAGGGCCAGCGGGATCAGGGCGATGCCCGACACGCGCTCGGTGATGAAGTGGCCGACGCCATGGTGCGAAGCGCCCATGCCGCGGGCGCGGGACATCGGCGTGCGGTAGCGGGCGGAGGAAGAGGGACCGGCCATGTTCAGAGCGCTCCGGTTTGGGCGGCGATGACCCAGACGACGACGGCGCCGACCACCGCGAAGGCGATCGCGCACGCGCCGGACATGTCGGCGATCTTCGGCGTGAAGCCCTTGCCGGCGTCCCAGACGGTCTGACGCACGGTGTAGGCGATGTTGTAGAGCACCGCGACGGTCAGGCCGAACAGGACCAGCTTGCCCAGGAAGGAGCCGAGCATCCCCGTGTAGCAGGCATAGGCGTCCGGACCCGAGGCCAGGGCCACGGCCCAGCCAGCCAGCAGCAGGACGCCGACATAGAGGGCGAACACGGTGGCGCGGTGCAGGATCGAGCAGGCCATGGTGATGTGCCAGCGCCAGACTTGCAGGTGCGGCGACAGAGGGCGGTCGGGAAGTCCCCCGCTGGTGTCGGTCATGGTTGCGTCCAACCCTTTGGCTTTGTGCGTTGCGGGATGCTTTTAAGCGCGACGTTGGGGGTGTCAACGCGGCCGCCCTTGTTGAGAAACGTTCTCAGGCCGTGGACTATTGACGGGGGAACCTGGAAACTGGGCCTTACGTTATCGGCGCTGAGCGCGGGGGAGGCGCCGCGCATGTCCGGGCCGATTGATTTCCAGAACGTCTTCGACCGGATCCCCAGCCCCTACATGATGCTTGACCGCCACCTGCGGTATGCGGCCGCCAATCGGGCCTATCTGGCGGTGGTGGGACGCCGGTGGGAAGACATCGCTGGCCGCTACCTGTTCGACGCGTTCCCGTCCGAAGGCGAGAGCCGCCGGGTGCTGGAGGAATCGCTGCTTCGCTGCCGCGACACCGGCCAAGTCGACATGCTGCCGTTGATCGAATACGCGATCCAGCGACCGGCCCGCCTGGGCGGCGGCTTCGAGGCGCGGATCTGGAGCGCCACCCACACGCCGATCGCCAACGCGCGCGGCGAGACCGCCTACATCCTGCAGCACACCCAGGACGTGACCGAAATCCAGCGGCTCAAGGACGTGGCTTTCGGCGGCCGCGCGCCGACCGCCGCGACCATGCTGGGCGACGACATCCTGCAACGCGCCGAGGCCGTCCAGGCCCAGAGCCTGCAACTGCGCCGGCTGTTCATGCAGGCGCCCAGCTTCATGGTGGTGCTGCGCGGTCCCGAGCACATAATCGAACTGGTCAACAACGCCTATCTGCAGTTGATCGGCCATCGCGACGTGGTCGGCCTGCCGATCCGCCAGGCCTTGCCCGAGGTGGTCGAGCAGGGCTTTCCCGACCTCCTGGACAAGGTGCTGGTCACGGCCGAGGCGTTCGTCGGCCGCCAGATCAAGATCGGCCTGCAACGCGCGCCCGATGCGCCGCTGGAGGAACGCTATCTGGACTTCGTCTACCAGCCGATCGTCGAGAGCGACGGTTCGGTGTCGGGCGTGTTCGTCGAAGGCGTCGACATCACCGAGCAGGTCCACGCCCAGGACCAGCAGCGGCTGCTGCTGGACGAGCTGAACCATCGGGTCAAGAACACCCTGGCCACCGTCCAGGCCATCTCGCAGCAGACCCTGAGGAGCGCCACCGATCCCGCCGCCTTCGCCAAGGCCTTCGAGGCGCGGCTGCTGGCCCTGTCCCAGACCCACAACGCCCTGACGGACAGCCATTGGGCGGGAGCGGGCCTGCGCCATATCCTGGAACTGGAACTGCAACCGTACGGGCCCGAGCGGGTGTCGCTGGAAGGCCCCGACGTGCACTTGCCCGCCCGCATGGCCTTGTCGCTGGGCATGGTGTTCCACGAGCTGGCGACCAACGCCGCCAAGTACGGGGCTCTTTCGCGGGATGGCCGGTTGTCGGTGAGTTGGCGGCGGGAGGCCGAGGGCCTGGCCTTCACCTGGCGTGAAACCGGCGGCCCGCTCGTAATCACGCCCACCCGGCGGGGCTTCGGCTCGCGACTGGTCGAGCGCAGCATCATCAGCGAACTGCGCGGCACGCTCCAGGTCGACTATCGAGCCGAGGGCCTGGTCTGCCAGGTCTGGACGCCGCTGACGGAGGGCTAGCGTTCAGCCCCGCTCCCGCCAGGGCAAGGGTTCAGTCTCGAAACACGCTCAGCGCCGCGTGCTGCAGCAGCATGATGGTCTTGGCGTCCCGGATGCGACCGTCGGCGACCATGGCCAGGGCCTCGTCGATGGCCAGCTCCAGCACCTCGATGTCCTCGCCCTCGTCGGGATGGCCGCCGCCGTCGCCGATCCGCATCGAGGCGTCGTACGGGGCGACGAAGAAGTGCAAGACCTCGGTCACTGAGCCCGGGCTCATGAAGGCCTCGAAGACCTTGGTCACCTCGCCGAGGCGATAGCCCAGCTCCTCCTCGACCTCGGCGCGGATGCGGACTTCCGGTTCGGCGTCGTCCAACAGGCCGGCGGCGGCCTCGATCAGCAGATCGTCATAGCCGTTGACGAAGGCCGGATAGCGGAACTGCTTGACCAGCAGCACGGTGCGCTCAGCCAGGTTGTAGGGCAGCAGCACCGCGCCGTTGCCGCGATCGTAGTGCTCGCGATGCTGAGTCTGCCAGGTCCCGTCGCGGCGCTTCCAGTCGAAGGTGGTGGTCTTCAGGACATACCAGTTGTCGGAGAGCAGCCGGGTCTCGTGGACGCGGACGCGGTCTTTGACGCTCATGGGGTCCTCCTAATCCCTCACCCGCGCCACGTAGTCGGCCGAGCGCATCTCCTGCAGGCGCGACACCGTCCGCTCGAACTCGAACGACCCGTCGCCGGCCGGATACAGCGCCTCGGGCTCGCCATCGGCCAGGGCCACCAGCTTGGCGTCGGCCTCGTAGAGGGCGTCGACCAGGGTGTTGAACCGCTTGGCCGCGTCGCGCCGCTCGGGCGTCAGCAGCGGCACGTCCTCGAGGAACAGGGTGTGGAAGCGCTCGGCGATCGCCAGATAGTCCTGCGGGCCCAAGGCTTGCTGGCAAAGGCTGGCGAACGAGGCGCGCAGCAGGCCGCCGGCGGCGCGCGGGAAGCGCATCTTGCGGCCTAGGACTTCCAGGGTGACGCCGGTCTCGTCGGCCCCGTCCAGCATGTCGGCCCACAGGGCGTCGAACGCGGCGAGGTTGGTCTTGTCGTCCGGCGCCAGCCAGGTGCGGGCGGCGCGCAGCCGGTCCAGGCGGAAATCGACCGGGCCGCGCACGGCCACGACCTCAAGCTTCTCTTTCAGCATCGCGATGAAAGGCGTGAAGAGCTGGCGGTTGAGGCCGTCCTTATAGAGGTCGTCGGGCGGCCGGTTGGAGGTGGCCACCAGGGTCACGCCTTGCGCAAACAACGCCTCGAACAATCGGCCCAGGATCATGGCGTCGGCGATGTCGGTGACCTGCAGTTCGTCGAAGCACAGCAGGCGGGCGTCCTGGGCGATCAGGTCGGCGGTCGGCGCGATCGGGTCGTCGCCCTTGTGCTGGCCGAACCGCGCCTTGCGCTCGGCCGCGTCGCCCTTCCGCCAGGCGTTGATGTGCTCGTGCACCTCGGCCATGAACACATGGAAGTGGATGTGGCGCTTCTTGCTGACCGGGGCGCTGTCGAAGAACAGGTCCATCAGCATGGACTTGCCGCGCCCGACCGGTCCCCACAGATAGACGCCCCTCTGGCCCTTGGGCTTGCGGCCGAACAGCGAGAAGCCCGGCTCGCCGGCGTTGTCGAGGTCGGCCTCCAGCCGCGACAGGGCGTCGACCGCGGCGGCCTGGGCGACGTCGGGCTTGATCTCGCCCTGGGCCAGGCGCTCTCGGTAGGCGGTGCGGATGGATGTGGGCATCGCCACGGGGGTTAGCGCGCCAGAAGCTTCAGGGAAAGGGGGAGCTCGCGGGGGCAAGACCCTACGCGCGGCCCGGCTTGCGCAGGCGCCCGCGCATGAACTCCACGAAGGCCCGCAGCGGGGCCGAGGCGCCCAGGCGGCTGGGATAGTACAGATGCCAGGCGGTCGGACCCGCCAGATAGGGGTCCAGCACCCGCTCCAGCCGCCCCGCCAGCACGTGCGGCGTCGCCAGGGGCTCGGGCTGGTAGGTCAGGCCCAGGCCGTCCATCGCCCGCGTCATCAGAAAGTCGAAGTCGTTGACGCTGATCGCGCTCTCGACCGCCACCTCGAACTCGCGGCCGTCCTCCTCGAACTCCCAGCGATAGTTGTTGCGGCGCGTGGTCTGCAGGACGTTCAGGCAGGGGTAGCCCTTCAGGTCCCGCGGATGCTCGGGCCGCCCCCTGCGCTCCAGCAGGGCCGGCGCGCCGACCACGCAGAACCGGAACGGGGCCGACACCCGGACGGCCACCATGTCGGGCGCGATCATCTCGCCCATCCGCACGCCGACATCGAAGCCCTCCTCGATCAGGCTGATCGAGGTGTCGTCGACGACGATCTCCAGCTGCACATCCGGATAGGCGCGGGCGAAGTCGGTGACCGCCGGGGCCAGCACCATGCGCAGGGCCAGGCGCGAGGTGGTCAGGCGGACCAGGCCCGCCGGTCCCTCGCCCAGCGACCGCGCCGAGACCGTGGCGGCCTCCATCGCCTCGACGGCCGGCTGGGCGCCTTGCAGGTAGCGCCGCCCCGCCTCCGTCAGGCCCACTTCGCGGGTGGTGCGGGCGAACAGCACCACGCCCAGCCGGGCCTCCAGCTGCTTGACGGCGTGGCTGACCGCCGCCGGCGTCACGCCCAGATCGGCGGCCGCCACAGTGAAACTGCGCCGCCGCGCCACGGTGGTGAAGGCCACGACGCCGTCCAGCAGGTCGCGCTGCATTATCAAATCCTGTTTGAAATAACGTTCAAACTATCAAGGATTATCGAGGGGCGGTCGAGCCCTCATCTTCTGGCCACGGGGCGAGGACGCCCCACGGAACAAGGAGATCCGCCATGACCACCCAAGACATCTCGGGCAATATTTCCGGCAAGGTCGTCGTCGTCACCGGAGCCAGCAGCGGCCTGGGCGAGGCCACCGCCCGCCATCTGGCCGCCAAGGGCGCCCGCCTGGTGCTGGCCGCCCGCCGCATCGACCGGCTGCAGGCGCTGGTCGCCGAGATCACCGCCGGCGGCGGCCAAGCCATCGCCGTCCAGACCGACGTCACCGTCAAGGCTGACGCCGACGCCATGATCGCCGCCGCCGTCCAGGCCTTCGGCCGGGTCGACGTGCTGGTCAACAACGCCGGCTACATGGCCATCGCCCCGATGTCGGCGCGCCTGACCGACGAGTGGGACAGGATGATCGACATCAACATCAAGGGCCTGCTGTACGGCGTCGCCGCCGCCCTGCCGGTGTTCGAGGCCCAAGGTTCGGGCCAGTTCATCAACATCAGCTCGATCGCCGGCCGCAAGGTCTTCAGCCCGGGCGGCACGGTCTACAGCGGCACCAAGTTCGCCGTGTCGGCCATTTCGGAAGGCCTGCGGCACGAGGTCGGCTCCAAGATCCGGGTGACCGTCATCTCGCCCGGCGGGGTCAACACCGAGCTCAAGCACGGCAGCTCCGACGCGGAGTCGCTGAAGAACCTCGACGCGTTCTACCAGATCGCCATCGGCCCCGACGCCATCGCTCGCGCCATCGCCTATGCGGTGGAGCAACCGGCTGACGTCGACGTCAGCGAAATCGCCGTCCGCCCGACCGCCCAGGACTTCTAAGAACCAGCGTCCGCCCGGGGACACGCCCTTGCGGCGTGTCCCCGGCCAAGGGCGGCGCGCCGGAAGGGGACACGCCGCAAGGGCATGCCCCCCCTAGGCCCCCAGGTCCTTCCGCACGAACCTGTACGTCTCGCGTTTCTCGCAGGCGCAGGCCTTCATCTTGCCGTCCGGGGTCCACCAGACCAGCAGCGGATAGGCGAAGTTCACGCCGTTGGCCTTGAGCAGCGGCCGCAGGTCCTCGACGGTCTTGCGGCCGGCCTCGATCACGGCGGTGCGGGCCAGATCGCCGTCGGCGGGAGCGATGGCCTCTGCGGTCCAGGCCTCGACCGGCGTGGCGTCCCACTTTTCCGAGAGCGCCCAGCTGCGGTTGACCCACAGCTCGGCCACGGTCGCGCGCTCGGCGGGCGTGGACTTGGACACGCCGTTGCGGTCGGCGCGGGCGATCTCGATCAGCCGGGTGTCGACGCCCGCCTTGTGCAGGCCAGGATATTCCTCGGACTTGAAGCGCACGCAGTCGGGGCAGGTGCGGAAACTGACCATGTAGAGCTTGGGACCCTTCAGCCCCGGCGACACCCAGCCGGCGGTCTCCAGGATCTTGGCGATCTCGGCCTGGTTCCGGGTGACGGTCTTGGGCCGCCAGCGCAGGTCGTAGTTCCAGTAGGCCCAGGCCCCCGCCCCGACGGCGGCGAGCAATACGATAGCGACGAGCCAAAGGCCGAAACGCTTCATGTCAGAATTCCCTCCATCCCCGGCCCCTAACGTCCGACGTCGCGAGCGGTCCGTCAAATTTGGCGCGAGCCTCGCCTTGGAACGGCGCGGCGCGCCCTCTAGAGTCCACGGATGAACACCCCCCAGGCCATCGAGCGCACGCCGCCCGCCGACGCGGCGCCGCGATGATCGAGATTTCCCTGCCCGACGAGGCGGCCACCAAAGCCTTGGGCGAAAAGCTGGCCTTGGCCCTGCGTCCGGGCGACGCCGTCTGCCTGACCGGACCCCTGGGCGCGGGCAAGTCGACCCTGGCCCGCGCCCTGGTCCGCGCCCTGACCTCGCCCGACGAGGAGGTGCCCAGTCCGACCTTCACCCTGGTGCAGTTCTATGACGGCCCCGATTTCCCGATCGCCCATTTCGACCTCTACCGCCTGACCGATCCGGACGAGGCCTATGAGATCGGGCTGGAGGAGGCGCTGGAGGACGGCGCGGCCCTGATCGAATGGCCCCAGCGCCTGCGAGGCCGCCTGCCGGCTGACCGACTCGCTATAGACATCCAGCCCATGGGCGATGATGGCCAGGCGCGCCGCGCCGTTCTCACGCCGCATGGAACCTTCGAAGGACGTAAGCTTGAGCTCTGATCGCGAACCCCTCAAGGCGGCCTTCCTGTCGGCCCACGGCTTCGGCGACGCCCGCCGCGAACTGTTGAGCGGCGACGCCTCGACCCGCAGCTATGAGCGGCTGTATCGCGCCGACCGGACCTTCATCTTCATGGACCAGCCGCCGGCTCTGGAAAGCGTGGTCTGCCCGCCCGGCGCCAGCGACGCCGAACGCTTGGCCCTGGGCTACAACGCCGCCGCCCGCCTGGCCGCCGGCTCGGTCGCAGCCTTCGTCGCCACCGCCGCCTATCTGCGCGCGCGGGGGCTGTCGGCCCCGGTCATCCTGGCCCATGACGTCGAGGCCGGGCTGGCGGTGCTGGAGGACCTGGGCGACGGCCTCTACGCCACCCTGATCGCGCAGGGCCAGGACGAGGTTCCGCTGTACGAGACCGCTGTCG
Source organism: Caulobacter sp. (assembly GCF_049283275.1). Taxonomy (GTDB): domain Bacteria; phylum Pseudomonadota; class Alphaproteobacteria; order Caulobacterales; family Caulobacteraceae; genus Caulobacter. The sequence continues at coordinate 8,540 of NZ_JBAPVS010000282.1, forward strand.
ACGTCCAGGTGGCCCTGCACGCCGAGACCCCGCCGGACGTGCTGACCGCTGACGGCGGCGTCGCCTGGCCGCTGCTGACCTACGACACCCTGGCCCTGAAGATCGCCACCGACACCTTCCTGGAATTCTGGCCGAAGTTCTCCGGCCTGCCGGCGTTCAGCGACGCGGCCTTGGCCGAATGGGACGCCCTGTGGGCCCCGGTGTGGGTGCGCGGCGAGGCCGGGGCGTCGGTCTTCACCCACCGCGACTACCACGCCCAGAACCTGCTGTGGCTGCCCGACCGCGACGGCGTGGCCCGCGTCGGCCTGCTGGACTTCCAGGACGCCTTGCGCGCCCACCCCGCCTGGGACCTGACCCACCTGCTGCAGGACGCCCGCCGCGACGTCTCGCCGGACCTGGAGCAGGCCATGCTCGACCGCTACCTGGCCGCCCGGCCCGGGGTGGACCGCGCCGCCTTCATCGCCGACTACCGCGCCCTGGCCGCCTCCAACGCCGCCCGGATCCTGGGCCGGGTGTTCGCCCGCCAGGCCCTGTTGGGCCGGCCGCAGTACGAGGCCTACATGCCGCGCACCTGGCGCTATCTGGAGCGCAATCTGAATGATCCGGCGATGGCGGGACTGAAGGCCTGGTTCGACCGCTGCGTCCCGTCGGAGTTCCGCCGATGAGCGCCGCCCCCCAACAGGCGCCAAAAGTCGCCATGGTCCTGGCCGCGGGCCTGGGCACCCGCATGCGTCCCTTGACCGACGACCGGCCCAAGGCCCTGGTCGAGGTGGACGGCAAGGCGCTGATCGACCACATGCTGGACCGCCTGGCCGCCGCCGGGGTCGAGACCGCCGTGGTCAATGTCCACTATTTCGCCGATCGGCTGGAGGCCCACCTGGCCCGGCGCGCCGCGACCCACCCCCTGCCCCGCATCGTCATCTCCGACGAGCGGCCCCAGGCCTTGGAGACCGGCGGCGGCGTCAAGCACGCCCTGCCGCTTCTGGGCGACACGCCCGTCTGGGTGGCCAATATCGATTCCATCTGGATCGAGGACGCCTCGGCCATGGAGGCCGTCGCCCGCGCCTGGGATCCGGCGACCATGGACGTCTGCCTGATGCTGGCCTCGACCACGCAGTCGCTGGGCTTCCACGACACCGGCGACGTGTTCCTGGAAGACGACGGGGCCATCCGCTTCAAGGTCGCCGGCGAAACCGCGCCGCTGGTCTATGTCGGCGTCCACATCACCAAGCCCCGGATCGTGGCCGACGGCCCCGACGGACCGTTCTCGCTGACCCCGATCTGGAAGGCTCTGGCCGCCGAGGGCCGCGTGCACGGCGTCGCGCCCGATGGGGTCTGGATGCATGTCGGCGACCCACAAGCGCGGGACGCCGCCGAGGCTCGTCTGGCGGGAGACGCCTGACCATGGCCGGCCCCTTCGACGCCCCGGGGCCGCGCTGGTTCTCGATCCCCGCCCACCGGCCTTTCGTCGAGGACCTGGCGCGCGGGCTTCTGGCCGCCCTGGCGCCGCTGGGCCCAGAGGCCCTGCC
>NZ_JBAPVS010000283.1:0-1846 GCF_049283275.1 Caulobacter sp.
GGCCCCCGCCCCCGCCCGACAGCGGCAGCACCTTGAAGCGGCGGATCAGGCCGGCCAGACGGCTGACATTGCTGTCGCGGCCTTCCAGATAGATCAGGGTCGGCCGCAGGATCGTCCAGGCCACGCCGTGCGCGGCGCAGAACGCCTCGACCTTGGCCTCGGACTCGGCCAGGGCCTTGGCCACGGCCCGTTCCGTGGGCTCCGGCGAATCCTGCTTGGTGAAGCGGCTGGTCGAGGAGAAGGCGACCAGTCTGGTCATGCCGCGCGCCTTCAGGGCCGGCAGGGCCTGGGGCAGCAGCCAGATCGGCGACAGCGAGAACACCGTGGCGATCGGCGGCAGCTCGCCGGCCAGGTTCGGATCGGCCAGGTCGCCGTCCACCCAGCAGACGTCGTCGCTGGGCGGGCGTCGGCTCAACGAGATGGGCGTGATCCCCACCGCGTTCAGCCGCGTCAGCAGGAACTCGCCGATCAGGCTGGTGGCGCCCAGCACCAGGATGGGCGAGGTCAGGCCCGAGGGGGGCGGGGCGGGGGTGTTTTCAGCGTCCATCTTCTCCCTATAGTCGCGCCAGGGAACCCAACAAGGATTTTGGCCATGACCTTCGACGATGTCCGGGCCTTCGCGTTCAAGTTCCCCGGGGTGACGGACGGGACCGCCTATGGCCATCCGTGCCTGAAGGCGCACGGCAAGTTCCTGACCCGCGTGTGGGACGACGGCGACACCCTGGTGTGTCCAGGGGTGAGTTTCGACGAGCGCGAGCTGCTGATCGAGGCCGAGCCCGAGACCTTCTTCGTCACCGACCACTACAAGAGCTATCCCTATGTCCTGATCCGCCTGTCGCGGGTTGACGCGGCCACGGTCGAGCGGTTCATCGAGCGATATTGGCGCGATCGGGCCCCCAAGAAGGTGCTCGCCGCCCACGACGCGGGTCAGGCGTGACGCGGCCAGGGGCATGACGCGGCCGGCATGAGCGCCTATATCGACTTGAGCCCTCCCCCCAGAACGGTTGGAAGATCCGCCATGCCCCAGTCCATCCCCGACATCCGCGCGGGCGACGTGGCCATGCCGATCATCGGCCTGGGCACCTGGCAGCTGGACGACGGCGCGGCCCAGCCGATGGTCGAGAAGGCGCTGGAGCTGGGCTACCGGCACATCGACACCGCCCAGGCCTATCGCAACGAGCAGGACGTCGGGGCGGCCCTGACGGCGACGGGCGTGCCGCGCGACCAGATCTTCCTGACCACCAAGGTGTGGGTCGATCAATTCGCCCAAGGCGACTTGCAGCGCTCGGTCGAGGCCAGCCTCAAGCGCCTGCGGGCCCCGCAGGTCGATCTTCTGCTGCTGCACTGGCCAAAGCCCAAGCCGGCCCTGGCCGAGACCATGGCGGCGCTGAACGACGTCCACGCGCGCGGCCTGACCCGCGCCATCGGCCTGTCGAACTTTCCCTCGGCCCTGATGGCCAAGGCCCAGGCGGCCTCGGAGGCGCCGATCGCCACCAACCAGGTCGAGTACCATCCCTACCTGTCGCAGAAGACCCTGATCGCCAAGGCCAAGGCGATGGGCTCGACCATCACCGCCTGGTCGCCCCTGGCCCAGGGCAAGGTGGCCACCGATCCGGTGCTGATCGAGATCGGCGAGGCCCACGGCAAGACCCCGGGCCAGGTGACCCTGCGCTGGCAGGTCCAGCAGCGCGTCGCGACCATCCCCCGGACCAGCAATCCGGCCCGGCTGGCCGAGAATTTCGACATCTTCGACTTCGCCCTGTCGGACGCCGAGATGGCGCGGATCTTCGCCCTGGCCCGGCCGGACGGCCGGCTGGGAAACTGGCTGGACCCGGCGTTTAGTTGG
>NZ_JBAPVS010000284.1:0-7985 GCF_049283275.1 Caulobacter sp.
GGACATGCCCTTGCGGCGTGTCCCCACTTCAGGCCGGTGCGTTGTAAGGGGACACGCCGCAAGGGCATGTCCCCGTATCCCAAAGAAAAAGCCCGCCGGGATCGCTCCCGGCGGGCTTGCTGTTTCAGGCTGTGCGCCCGATCAGCTCTTGGTCTGGTTGGTCGGCAGCTTGCAGCCGCCGCCCACGCCCTTGGCCTGCAGGCAGGACAGGAGCTCGGCCGGCTTGGGCATGGTCTGGCCCAGCGGATAGGCCATCACCCAGCCCGGCAGGCCGTCGGCGCAAGCGACTTCGACGAAGCCCTGGGTCGCGGTCTGGCCGATGATGCGCGAACCGGAGACCACGCAGCTGCCCTTGCCCATGCCCTTCAGGTCGGACGACAGGCGCGAGAAGGCGGCGTCCTGCTTGGTGAAGCTGCAGCGATAGCCGTTCATTTCCGACGTCACGCAGTCGTAGACCTTGTTGTCCGTGGCCGTGAAGATGCCGATGCCGCCGTCCGGGCGGTTGGAGCACTTCAGTTCGACGATCTCCTTGCGGGGGTCGTTGCTGGGCAGCATGCCGTACTTTTCGACCTTGCAGTCGAAGCCGGCCTTGGTGGCCAGCTTGGTGTAAAGCCCGGCCTGTTCGGTCTGGGCGGCCACGGCGTCGCTCAGGGTGCAACCGCCGCCGACGAAGCCGGCTTGGGCGCAGTCGATGGCCTTGACCAGGGCGCCGCCGGCCGCGGCCTGTTGCAGCACGTAGCCCTTGCCGTCCTGGCACGAGACTTCGAAATAGTTGTCGGTCTTGGTGCTGAGAATGTAGCGCTTGTCCTTGATCGCGCAGTTCTTGCCCGCCCCGGCGTTCAGCGTATCAACGACCGCCAGCTGGGTGGCCTTGTCGGTCAGCTTGCAGCTGACGTTGCCGCCTTCCTCGTACAGCAGGCAGCTGTTGATCGTGACCTCTTGGTCAAGACTGATCGGGGCCGAGGTCTGGACGATGTAGCCAGCGCCGCCCTTACAGGCGACTTCGAAATAGGCGTTCTTGGCGCCGGAGCCGATGGCGCGGGCGTTTTCGATGTCGCAGGGGATCTTGGCCTTTTCCAGATACGGCGCCAGGCCGGCCTTGGGGTTGGCGTTGCCGGGCAGCACGCAGGCCAGGGCGCTGGGCTTGCCGTCGGCGCCGGCGGCGGCGGTTTCCAGACAGCTATAGGTCTGCGGAGCCGTATCCTTCTTGGCCAGCACCGCGAAGCCCAGACCCTGTTGGCAGGCGACCTCGTAGTAGTCGGTGGCGGTTTTCTTGTCGCTGCCGATCAGACGGGCGTCCGTGACGGTGCACGACACGCCGGCGGTCTTGACCAAGTCCGGCGTGGCCTTCATGCCGGCCTCGCGGGCCTTGGCGTCGATAGCGGTGGCTGCGGCCTTCTCCTTCGGCGCCGAGATCACGGCGGCCGGAAGGAGCGCGGCGAGCGCGAGGGCGGCCGACAAGCCGATCGCGATGGGCCTCATGGGGGTATGTCTCCTGGGGTAAATTCCTCGCGGCGGACTTAAGGCCCGCTTGCATCAGGGGTCAAGATGTCGTCCGAGGAGGACGCAATCATGACGACGGTCGCAAGCGGAGGACCAGATGCGAGACGGGATCGAGGACGACGCGCCCGAACCGCCTGAAAAGACGGCCAGGCCGCGGCTGATCTATCCGTTCGAAGCGACGCCGGAGACGGGTTCGGGCCAGGCCGTCGAGGTCGCGCCGGGCGTCCTGTGGCTGCGCCAGCCGCTGGGCGGTTCGCTGGGTTTCATCAATGTCTGGGCGATCGCCGACGGCGAGGGCTGGGCGGTGGTCGACACCGGCCTGCAGACCAAGGAGACCTCCCAGGCCTGGCGGGCGGCGTTCACCGGGGCTCTGGGCGGTCGCCCGATCACCCGGGTCATCTGCACCCACCTTCATCCCGACCATGTGGGCCTGGCCGGCTGGATCGCCCGCAAGTTCGACGTCCGGCTCTGGATGACCCGGCTGGAGTATTTCCAGTGCCGGATGCTGGTGGCCGACACCGGCCGCGAGGCGCCGGAGGACGGGGTGCGGTTCTTCCACGCGGCCGGCTGGGACGAGGACGCCATCGACAATTACAAGGCGCGGTTCGGAGGGTTCGGCAAGGCGATCTACCAGATGCCCGACAGCTATCGCCGCATGAGCGACGGCGAGACTTTCCGAATCGGCGATCACGACTGGCGCGTGGTGACGGGTCAGGGCCATTCGCCGGACCACGCCTGCCTGTGGTGCGAAGAGCTGGGCGTGCTGATCTCGGGCGACCAGGTGCTGCCCAGGATCTCGTCCAACGTCTCGGTGCACCCCACCGAACCCGACGCCGATCCGCTGACCGACTGGATCACCTCGCTGGCCAAGGTGAAGGCTGTGACGCCGGACACGGTGCTGGTCCTGCCGGCCCACAACGACCCGTTCCGGGGGCTGCACGCCCGCATCGACCACCTGATCGCCGGTCATGAGCGCGGCCTGGCGCAGTTGGCGGGCAAGCTGGCCGAGCCCAGGCGGGCGGTCGACGTGTTCGGCGCCCTGTTCGCGCGGCCGATCGGTCCGGACCTGCTGGGCATGGCCACCGGCGAGGCCCTGGCCCATCTCAACTGCCTGATCGGCCGGGGTCTGGCGACCCGTGAGACCGACGGCGACGGGGTGAACTGGTACCGGGCGGTCGGAAGCTAGGACGGGGACAGGCCCATGGACCTGCCCCCAATCGAGCCTCAGGCCGGCAGGCGCTTTTCGTACTCGGCCTTGAGCTTGCTCCAGCCGTCCCAGAACGACGCCGTCTGCGGCTTGCCGCTGATCCGCGTGACCAGCACGTCGAGGTGCGCGTGCCAGCCGGCGCTGACGTTCAGCAGCTGGGCGCGGTCGGGCAGGCGGCGGTGGATGACCGTCAGCAGCACCTTGTCGCCGGCCGGCTCCAGCTCGAACGAGACCTCGCCCTGGTTCCAGGTGAAGGCCAGCTTGCGGCCCGGCTCGAACGCCAGGATGCGGCTTTCCAGGCGGTGTTCGGCGCCGAAGCCGTCCGGCCGCTTGCCCGGCGGATCGCTCAGTTCGTCATTGCGCCAGACCAGCTCGAACGGCGTGTTTGTCTTGGCCTGCATCTGGCCCGAGGCCAGCCATTGGCGGCGCAGTTCGCTCTCGGTCAGATAGGCCCAGACGCGGTCGACGGGCCCCGGCAGCAGGCGCTGGATCTTCAGGGTCAGGGGTTCGATCAGTTCGCCGTAGGCGTCCAGGGTCGCGGCTTCGCTCATCGGTCGGTTCCTTCCTTGGGGGGCGGGGTCTTGCGGGCGTCCTCCTCGCGAAGGAGCCGGTCCAGCACGTCCAGACGGCTGGTCCAGAAGTGTTCGTAGAAGTTCAGCCACTCGTGGGCGTCGGCTAGCGGGCCGGGGTCGAGGCGGCACAGGTGGGTGCGGCCGCGGACCTCGCGCTGGATCAGGCCGGCGGTCTCCAGGGCCTTGATGTGCTTGGAGGCGGCCGCCAGCGAGATCGAGAACGGTTCGGCCAGCTGGCCCACCGTCCGTTCGCCGTTCGCCAGTTCGCGAAGCATCCGGCGACGGGTGGCGTCGCCGAGGGCGTGAAAGACGGTGTCCAACTGGGGGGTCATCTGGGGGGCAAGTAATTCAACCATGTGGTTGAATGTGTAGGGCGGTCTGCGAAGAGTCAACCAGATGGTTGAATGATTTCAATCAAGGGCGAAACATTCGTTTGATATTTCGTGCGCGAACTATAACCTCGTCGCATGTCCACGCCCCCCGATCGTCGCCTGGTGTTCCTGCTCAACGTCGCGCACCGCAGGGTGCAGCGTTATGTCGAGGCCAAGATGGCCGCCAAGGGCGGGCTGACCGCCGCCCAGTCCGGCGCCCTGTTCGTGCTGGGCCAGAAGGACGGCGCCTTGATCGGCGAGGCCGCCGAGGCCCTGGACCTGGCGCCGTCGGCCATGACCGGCCTGGTCGACCGCATGGTCCGCGCCGAACTGGTCGAGCGCCGGCCCGATCCCAAGGACGGCCGCGCCTTCCGCCTGCACCTGACGCCGCATGGCGAGGCGGCGCGCGAAGAGGCCAAGTCCGGGGTCGAAGGCCTGAACGCCCATCTCACCGAAGGCTTCACGGACGACGAGATCGCCGTGGTGTCGCGCTGGCTGACCAGCCTGCAATCGAAGTTCCCCAAAGGAGACCCCCAATGACCGATCACGTTCAGGTCGCCGTCGACGCCGGCGTGATGACCATCACCCTGGCCCGTCCAGACAAGAAGAACGCCCTCTCCAACGCCATGTACGGCGTGCTGGCCGACAGCCTGGAGCGGGCCGAGACAGATCCCGCCGTGCGGGTGGTGGTGTTCCAGGCCGACGGCGACAGCTTCAGCGCCGGCAACGACCTGCAGGACTTCACGGCCCAGGCCACCGGCGCCTTCACCGGCGAACGCCACGTGATGCGGTTCCTGAAGAACCTGGCCAAGGCCACACGGCCGCTGGTCGCCGCCGTCCAGGGACAGGCCGTGGGCGTGGGCACCACCATGCTGCTGCATTGCGACCTGGTGTTCACCAGCCCCGACGCCAAGCTGACCGTGCCGTTCGTCAACCTGGCCCTGGTGCCCGAGGCCGCCTCCAGCCTGTTGCTGCCGGCCCGCATCGGCCACGCCCGCGCCTACGCCATGTTCGCCCTGGGCGAGGCGGTCAGCGGCGAGACGGCTGTGGCCTGGGGCATCGCCAACGCCTGCGTGCCGCTGGCCGACCTGCGCGCCAGGGCCCAGGAGGCGGCGGCCCAGCTGGCCAAGCGTCCGCTGGGCGCCCTGACCGTCACCAAGTCGCTGATGCGCGACGCCGAGGCCATCGCGGCCCTGATGGACAAGGAAGGCGAACTGTTCGGTCAGCGCCTGCAGACCGCCGAGGCCCGCGAAGCCTTCATGGCCTTCGCCGAGCGTCGCGCGCCGGACTTCTCGAAGGTCTCCTAGAGCTGTCATCCCGGGCGTAGCGAAGCGAAGACCCGGGACCGACGCCTGAGCGCCGCGTTCCAGCTCGGTCCCGGATCGGCGCGCTACGCGCTTGTCCGGGATGACAAAGTTTAGTGCGTTGAAAAATAGGACAAAGCACAGGGAGCGAAACCTCATGGCCGACCGCATCAAATCCGCCTTCGGACCCTTCACGGACGCCCGCGACGTGGTCGCCGGCCAGGACCTGACCGGCAAGGTCGCCATCGTCACCGGCGGGGCCACCGGCATCGGAATCGAGACCGCTCGCGCCCTGGCCGAGGCCGGGGCCGAGGTCGTGATCGCGGCGCGCAAGCCCGACCTCGCCGAGGCCGCCGTGGCCGACATCGCCAAGACGGCGAAGGGCAAGGTCTCCTGGTCGATGCTGGACCTCTCCAGTTTCAAGTCGATCCGCGCCTTCGCCGAGCGCTGGGGCGATCGGCCGCTGAACCTGCTGATCAACAACGCCGGGGTCATGGCCTGCCCGCTCGCCTATACCGAGGACGGGCTGGAGATGCAGATCGGCACGAACCATTTCGGCCACTTCCTGTTGTCGGTGCTGCTGGCCCCGAACCTGGTCGCCGGCGCCAAATCGGGCTGGGGCTCGCGGTTGGTGGCGCTGTCGTCGATCGGCCACCGCCGCGCGCCGATGAACTTCGACGACCCGCACTTCCGTTCGCATCCGTACGAGAAGTGGGAAAGCTACGGTCAGGCCAAGACCGCCAACGCCCTGTTCGCCGTCGGCTTCGACAAGCGGTTCAAGGATCAGGGCGTGCGCGCCTTCGCGGTGATGCCCGGCGGCATCTTCACGCCGCTGCAGCGCCACCTGCCCATCGAGGAGCAGAAGGCGATGGGCTGGCTCGACGACGACGGCAACCCGCGCGCCGGCTTCAAGACGCCCCAGCAGGGCGCCTCGACCAGTGTCTGGGCCGCCGTCGGCGCGGAGCTGGACGGGACCGGCGGCCTCTACCTGGAAGACCTGGCCCAGGCCCTCCCATGGACCAAGGACAACCCCTGGACCGGCGTCATGCGTCACGCCCTGGATCCCGAGGCGGCCGAGCGCCTATGGGCCCTGTCGGTCGAAACCACAGGCGCGGGGGGCTGATGCGGTCGGCGGCGCCGGCCCGGTCGCCGCCGCCGTCATCGGCCTTGCCGGGCCGGCGTTGAAGGATCAGGGTCTGGCCCGCCGTATGGCCGTCGGCGTCATCCTGGCCAGAACCGCATCGAGAGCAGAAGCATGAGCAGCCTAGCTGGCAAGACCCTCTTCATCACCGGCGCCTCGCGCGGCATCGGCCTGGCCATCGCCCTGCGGGCGGCCCGCGACGGGGCCAACATCGTCATCGCCGCCAAGACCGCAGAGGCCCACCCCAAACTGCCCGGCACCATCTACACCGCCGCCGCCGAGATCGAGGCGGCCGGCGGCAAGGCCCTGCCGCTGGTGGTCGACGTGCGCGAGGAGGCCAGCGTCCAGGCCGCCGTCGACAAGGCGGTCGAGACGTTCGGCGGCATCGATATTTGCGTCAATAACGCGTCCGCGATCTCGCTCACGGGCACGCTGTCGACCGACATGAAGCGCTACGACCTGATGCATCAGATCAACGGGCGCGGCACGTTCCTGACCTCCAAGATCTGCCTGCCGCACCTGAAGAAGGCCGCCAATCCGCACATCCTGGCGCTGTCGCCGCCGCTGGACATCAAGCCCCGCTGGTTCGCGCCGCACGTCGCCTATTCGATGGCCAAGTACAATATGAGCCTGTGCATGCTGGGCATGGCCGAGGAGTTCCGCGCCGACGGCGTGGCCTGCAACGCCCTGTGGCCGCGCACCGCCATCGCCACCGCCGCCATCCAGTTCGCCCTGACCGGCGAGGAAGGCCTCAAGCACTGCCGCACCGTCGAGATCATGGCCGACGCGGCGCATGCGATTTTCCTGAAGCCCTCGCGGGAATTCACCGGCCAGTTCGTGATCGACGACACGTTCCTGTACGGCGAGGGCGTGCGCGACTTCGACCAATATCGCGTCGATCCCACCGCCACCCTGATGCCGGACTTCTTCGTGCCCGAGGACAGCGTCCCGCCGCCGGGGGTCAAGATTGGCTAGACTCTAAAACTCCGCTCATCCCGGCGAATGCCGGGGTGAGCGGAATCTATAGGCTATTTCCGAGGCCTGGTTTTCCGCGCCGTCGCCACCGCGATCGACTTCCGCGCCCAGTCGACCATCAGGTCAGGATCGTCCAGGGCCTCGGCCGGGGCGGTCCAGTAGGCCATCGGGCTCATGCCGAACGGGGCGAACTGGGTGCTGCCGGCCGCTTCGAAATCGGCGCGCAGCGTCTCGTCGCCCTTGAGGTACAGGGTGTCGTCGTCGATCAAGGCAAAGAACAGGCCTTGGGCGTAGAGCCCGACTCCGCCGAACATCTTGCGCGAGGTCAGCGGCCCGACCGGCGCCAGCTGTTCGAGCACGAAATCCAGATAGTCCGAAGAGACCGCCATATGCCCGTCACCATCCGCCCGGCCGTCCCCGCTGACAGCGCCCTGATCCTGCAGTTCATCCGCGATCTGGCCGAATACGAAAAGCTGCTCGACGACGTTCGGACGACCAAGGACGATGTCACGGTCGCCTTGTTCGGGGAAAATCCCAAGGCCTTCTGCGACATCGCCGAGATCGACGGCCGGCCGGTGGGCTTTGCGCTGTGGTTCTACAACTTCTCGACCTTCGTCGGCCGGCACGGGATCTATCTGGAGGATCTGTTCGTGCGCCCGGACGCGCGAGGCTCCGGCGCGGGCAAGGCGCTGCTGGCCAATCTGGCCCGGCGTTGCCTGGACGAGCACCTCGGCCGGCTGGAATGGGCGGTGCTGGACTGGAACGCCCCGTCGATCGCCTTCTATGACAGCCTGGGCGCGGCGGCGATGGACGAGTGGATCGTGCGCCGGATGACGGGCGAGGCGCTGGAGAGGCTGGCGGGGGTGTAGACCCCCTCAGTCGCTCCGCGACAGCTCCCCCAGAGGGGGAGCA
>NZ_JBAPVS010000285.1:0-23718 GCF_049283275.1 Caulobacter sp.
GCTTGGGCGCGCGGGGGGCGTGTGCCACGGCCAGGGCGAGGGCCCCAAGGCCGGCCACGGCGACGACGGCGATTGCCGTCACCACGCGCCAGTCACGCCAGAAGCGACCTTTGCGGCCGTCCAGCTCAATAGGATCGAATTCGGTCAACGTTCTATCCCAGCAGGACTCGGGTCGCCGCCGTCACGTCGGCCTGGCGCATCAGGCTTTCGCCGACCAGCATGGCCGTGGCGCCGGCCGCCTCCATCCGCACCACGTCGTCATGGACGAACAGACCGCTTTCCGTGACCAGCAGGGCGTCCTTGGGCGCTTGGGCGGCCAGGCGCTCGGTGACGGCCAGGTCGACCACGAAGCTCTTCAGGTCGCGGTTGTTGATGCCGACCAGGGTCGAGCCCAACTGGCCGGCGCGGTCCATCTCGGCCTCGTCGTGCACCTCGACCAGGACGTCCATGCCCAGGCGGGCGGCTTCGCTGATCAGGTCGGCGGCCAGGGCGTCGTCGATCATCGCCAGGATCACCAGGATGGCGTCGGCCCCCAGGGCGCGGCTCTCGGCCACCTGCCAGGGATCGACCAGGAAATCCTTGCGGATGCAGGGCAGGGCGACCGCCGCGCGGGCGTCGATCAGATAGCCGTCGGCGCCCTGGAAGCTGGGACCGTCGGTCAGGACCGACAGGCAGGCCGCGCCGCCGGCCGCATAGGCGCGGGCCAGGGCCGGCGGGTCGAAGTCGGCGCGGATCAGGCCCTTGGACGGCGAGGCCTTCTTGATCTCGGCGATCAGGGCCAGCTTTCCGGGACTATGGGCGGCCTCAAGGGCGGCCTTGAAACCGCGGGGACCGTTGGCGGCCTTGGCCGCGGCCTCGACCTGGGCGATGGACCGCCGACGCTTGCGGTCGGCCACGTCCTCGCGCTTGTAGGCGGCGATCTTGGCGAGGATGTCGGTCATGCGCTTACGGGTTCACTGTTGGTGGCGGCCACCAGACCGGCCAGGGCGGCCTGGGCGCGGCCATCGTCCAGCACGGCGCCCGCCAGCTCGACGCCTTCGCGCAGGGTCTCGACCTTGTCGGCCACCAGGAAGGCGGCTGCGGCGTTGAGCATGACGATGTCGCGATAGGCGCCCTTCTGACCGTCCAGCAGGGCGGTCAGGGCGGCGGCGTTGAAGGCCGGATCGCCGCCGGTGATGTCGGCCAGGGCCGCGCGCGGCAGGCCCACGGCTTCCGGGGTGATCGTGAACAGGCGAAGAGACCCGTCGCGCCACTCGGCGACCTCGGTCTCGCCGGTGGTGGTCAGCTCGTCCATGCCCTCGCCGTGCACCGACCAGGCGCGCTCTGCGCCCAGGGCCCCCAGGGCCTTGGCCACGGGTTCGACGAAGCGGTGGGTCGAGACGCCGACGACCTGGCGCTTGGCGCCGGCGGGATTGGTCAGCGGGCCCAGCAGGTTGAAGATGGTGCGGAAGCCCAACTGCTGGCGGATCGGCGAGACGTGCTTCATCGCCCCGTGGTGGGCCTGGGCGAACAGGAAGCAGATGCCGGCCGTATCGAGCGCGTGACGCTGCTGGGCCAGGCTGGCGTCGATATTGACGCCCAGGGCGGCCAGGACGTCGGCGGTGCCCGACTTGGAGGTGATCGCCCGGTTGCCGTGCTTGGCGACCTTCAGCCCACCGCCGGCGGCCACGAAGCCCACGGCGGTGGAGATGTTCAGGGTGTGCAGGCCATCGCCCCCGGTGCCGCAGACGTCGATCACGTCATAGGGGTGCTCCAGGTGGATGGCCGCCCGGCGCATGGCGCGGGCGCAGGCGGTGATCTCGCCCACGGTCTCGCCGCGCAGGCGCATGGCGGTGACCGCCGCGGCCACCTGGGCCGGGGTCGGTTCGCCGCGCAGGCAGGCGGCGAAGAAGATCTCGGCGTCTTCCTCGTCCAGGGTCTGGCCGTCGGCCAGCTTGGCCAGCAGGGGTTTGAAGGCGTCCGACATGGTCTAGACCCAGATCGCCGCGTCGCGCTGGACCTTGGCCAGGTCCAGGAAGTTGGCCAGCAACTGGTGGCCGCCTTCGGTGGCGATGGATTCGGGGTGGAACTGCACGCCGTAGACCGGACGGGTCTTGTGCTGCACGCCCATGATCTCGCCGTCCTCGGTCCAGGCGGTGATCTCCAGGTCGTCGGGCAGGGTGGCCTTGTCGACCGCCAGGCTGTGATAGCGGGTGGCGACGAACGGGTTGGGCAGGCCCTTGAACACGCCCTGGTCGTTGTGGAAGATCTTGCTGGTCTTGCCGTGCATCACTGCCTTGGCGCGGATCACGTCGCCGCCATAGGCCTGGCCGATGGCCTGGTGGCCCAGGCACACGCCCAGGATCGCCAGGTCGTCGGGCGCGCCGCGCAGCAGCGGCAGGCAGATGCCGGCCTGGTCGGGGGCCTTGGGGCCCGGCGACAGCAGCACCGCCTGCGGGCGAAGGCCCAGGGCCTCCTGCACCGACAGGTCGTCGTTGCGATGCACGACGGTGTCGGCACCCAGCTCGTTCAGATAGTGAACGAGGTTGTAGGTGAAGCTGTCGTAGTTATCGATGACCAGGATCATGACGCCGCCAAGCTCTAGGAATAGACCGCCCGAACGCTGCGGGTCCTTACGCGCGGTCATGGACGCAGGGGTACATCGTCCAGTTCAGCCGGGGTTGCAAGGGCCAGGCTAGGGCTCAGGTCAAAGCGCGCTCGGCCAGCGCCGTCGTCAGGGCCGCGACGACGCTGTCCCAATCGCCCGCCGCAGGTTGAGGAAACTGCCGCAGGCCGGCGTACCAGGGGGTGTCCTCGCGCTCCAGTTCCCAGCGCCAGCAGGTGTCAAAGCGGTTCAGCAGCCAGACCGGTGTTCCAATGGCTCCGGCCAGGTGGGCGACGGCGGTGTCGACGCTGATCACCAGGTCCAGATTGGCGACCAGGGCCGCGGTCTCGGCGAAGCTGGTCAGATCGCTGGTGAAGTCGTTGATCGCCATGCCCAGTGGTGGGTCGCGCGCCTCCAGGCCCGGTTCATCCTTCTGCAGGGACACGAAGGTCACGCCCGGCACGGAGGCCAGGGGCGCGAGTTGTGCGAGCCGAACGGAGCGGCGCTTGTCGACCGCGTCGATTTTCGGCTGCCCGGGACGTCGCCCGCCGGACCAGACCAGGCCGACCTTCAGACCCTTCAGCGACGCCAGGCGCGAGGCCCAGGCCGCCACGCGCTCAGGATCGGGCCGCAGATAGGGCGCGCCGTCGATGGTCCGATGATCCTGTTCCAACACCCCGCCCAGGCTGAGCAGCGGCAGATGGGCGTCGAAGGGGGGCAGGGGATCGCCGTACCTGATGACCTCGATCCCGGGCCATTGGTCACGCAGCAGCGAAATCAGCGGCGGGTGGACCTCCAGGATCAACCGCGCGTCGGGCGCCAGGCGGGCGGCCGCCAACGGCGCCAGGCGACAAAATTGCAGGATGTCGCCCAAGCCCTGTTCGGCGGTGATCAGCAGCGTGCCGCCGGGCAAAGGGGATCCGTCCCATTCCGGTTGGGTGAAGACGCGGTTGTCCGGTCGGCCGTCGGTCTTCCAGCGCCAGTGGTAATGCGCCCAGCCTTCGCGATGCTGGCCAGCCTTCAACAGGGTCGTGCCGAGATTGTAGTGCAGCTCGGCGTCCTCGGGCGCCAAATCCAGGGCGGTGCGGTAGACCATCTCGGCGTCGGCGACCCGGCCCAAATCCGACAGCGTCACGCCCAGGTCGTGGAGGATTCGCGGATCGTCTTGCCCGAGTCGCAACGCTTGCTGCAGAACCTGGCCGGCCTCATCGAGCCGGCGCTGGCGGTGCAGCGACTTGCCCAGGTTGTGGCGCGCGCCGACATGGTGCGGATCCAGTGCGATCGCGGCGCGGAAGCAGGTCTCGGCCTCGGCGTAACGCTCCAGATCCATCAGGGCGATGCCGAGATTGTTGCGGAAGACCAGCGAGTCCGGCGACAGTTTGACCGCCCGCCGAAAGAAGACGAGGGCGTCGGCGTTGCGGCCCTGCCTGCCTAGGACGAGGCCCAGATTGTTGAGGGCTTCCAGCGCCTGGGGCGCGCGTGCGATGACCTTGCGGTAGCGGGCCTCGGCCTCGACCCAGCGACCGAGCTGTTGCAGCGCCACGCCCTCGCCGAACACGTGGTGGATCTTGCCGGGTTCCAGCGCGCGGGCCTTGTCGGCCCAATCCCGCGCCAGGTCGGGCCGGTCGAACTGCTCGGCCAGCAGGCTCATTAGCCGCCAGGCCTCCACGTGGCGAGGATCCGCGGTCAGCACCTCGCTATAGGCGGTTTGCGCCTCGATGAACCGGTCCGCCTGGTGGTGGGCGAGGCCTTGGTGGAAGCGGGCGGCGATCAAATCCTGCACTGCGGTTCCCTTCGGGAGGAAGAACTGCGGAAACCACCTGGGGTCGAGCTTTAATGCATGTGATTCGCGACGATATGGAACATTGCGGCGGGCCGGGGCTCGGGCATCCTATCGCCATGAACCCCGCTGATTCTGCTCTCGACTCCGCAGCCCTGGCCTATGCCCGGGCCCTGCTGCGCAAGCCGATGCGTCGGCAGAAGATGGGACCGGTCCTGATCGCCGCCGCCTTCGCCGCGTTCAGCGCCGTGACCTTCGCCGTGGTGATGGTCATGGCCCCGCCGGCGGTCGTCCAGCATCTGCCGTCCGACCGCCTGGGCGACCCGCCCAGCTAGGCGAAACGCCAAGCCTCTTCGGCCGCGCGCTTCAGGGCGCGGGACTTGTGCAGGGTCTCGTCATATTCGGCGTCCGGGTCGCTGTCGGCCACGACGCCGCCGCCGGCCTGGACGTACATCATGCCGTCCTTGACCAGGGCCGTGCGCAGCACGATGCAGGTGTCGACCGAGCCGTCGGCGCCGATATAGCCCACCGCCCCGGCGTAGCCGATGCCGCGCTTTTCGACCTCCAGCTCGTCGATGATCTCCATGGCCCGCACCTTGGGCGCGCCCGAGAGCGTGCCGGCGGGCAGGGCGGCCATCAGCACGTCGACCGGATCCACGCCGTCGGGCGCGTCGCCCTCGACGTTGGAGACGATGTGCATGACGTGGCTGTAGCGCTCGATCTTGAAGCTGTCGGTCACGCGGACGTTGGCGTGCTTGGCCTTGGCCGCCGGGTCGTTGCCGCCGGCGTGCTTGAGCATGGCCACCCGGCCCACGTCGTTGCGGCCCAGGTCCAGCAGCATCAGGTGCTCGGACCGTTCCTTGGGATCGGCCAGCAGCTCCTTTTCCAGCGCCAGGTCCTGTTCGGGCGTGGCGCCGCGCGGACGGGTGCCGGCGATCGGGCGGATGGTGATCTTGCCGTCGCGCAGGCGCACCAGGATCTCGGGCGAGGAGCCCACCAGGTTGAAGCCGTCCAGGTCCAGGAAGAACAGGAACGGCGATGGATTGGTCCGCCGCAGCGAGCGGTAGAGGGCGAACGGCTCCAGCGGGAACGGCGCGCGGAAGCGGTGGCTGGGCACCACCTGGAAGATGTCGCCGGCCCGGATGTACTCTTTGGCCTTTTCGACCACGACCGCGTAGTCCTCGCGGCTGACCGGGGTGGTGAACTCGGCCTGGCCGTGGCTCTGGCGCGGGACCTGTTGGGTCAACGGGCCACGCAGATCGGCCATCACCGACTCGATCCGGCCCTGGGCGGCGGCGTAGGCCTGGGCGGCCGACACGCCGGCTTGCGGCCGGGCGGTGGTGACCAGGATGATCTCCTGGGCGATGGCGTCGAACACCGCCACGATCGACGGCCGGGTCATGATCCCGTCCGGCAGGCCCAGCGTGTCTTCGTTGACGTCCGGCAGGCGCTCGGCCAGGCGGACCATGTCGTAGCCCAGGGCGCCGAACACGCCGGCCGACGGCGGCGGCAGACCGGCCGGCAGCTCGATCCGCGAGCGGGCGACCAGGTCGCGCAGGCTGTCCAGCGCGCCGCCCGCCTGGGGCGTGAAGCGGCCGGCGGCGATGTCGTCGCCCTCGGCGATCTCGGCCTGGTCGCCGCGACAGCGCCAGACCAGATCGGGCTTCATGGCCACGATCGAATAACGCCCGCGCCAGGCGCCGCCCTCGACGCTTTCGAACAGAAAGGCGTAGGGCCGCCCATGGCCGATCTTCAGATAGGCCGAGACCGGAGTCTCCAGGTCGTCGATCAGCCGGGTCCAGACCACCTGCGGGCGGCCGGACTCGTAGACGGTCGTAAAGGTGTCGAGACCGGGCTCCAGGCTCATTGAGCCAGGCCTTTGGGAGCCTTATCCTTGGGCTTGGCCGGAGCCTTGCCGTCTTCGGCGGGCAGGGTGCTGGTGTCGACGCCGATCGCCTGGCGGGCCAGGGTCAGGTTGACCTTGGTCTTCAGCTGGGTCCGGGCGGCCTCCTGGGCGGCCTGGCCGACGTCGCGGAACAGGCCCTCCGAGGTCTGCGGACGCAGGGCCTCGGTGATCTGAGCCACCTGCTCGGGCGCGCCCGGATGGACCTTCTCGACCACGGCCACCAGGTAGCCGCCCTGCGGGCCGCGCGCGACGAACGGCGCGCCCGGCTTGGCGCCGAAGGCGGCCAGCAGCAGGTCGCGGCCCAGGCCCTGGAACTGGCGGGCGTTCTGACGGCTGATGTTGGGCACGCGCTGCACCTGGGTCTGGGCCGAGGCGGCCACGGCTTCCAGCGACTCGCCCTTCTTGACCCGGGCGGTCAGTTCATCGGCCTTGACCTTCATGCGCGCCAGCAGCTGGTCGAGCATCCATTGCTGGGCCAGGGGCTCGCGGATCTCGGCCAGCGGCGGCAGGGCCGACGGGATGACCTTTTCGACGCGGACGGCGAAATATTCGCCCTTGCCGGCCTCGATCAGCTCGCTCTCGCCGCCCGCGGGCAGTTCGAAGGCGGCCTTCAGGGCGTCGGGGGTCAGGCCGGGGACCGGCTGGCCGCTCTGGTCGGCGCCGTTGGCGGCGATCGGCGAGGTGGTCAGCACCAGGGCGCCGGCCTTGGTCGCCGCGTCGATCAGGTTGGCGCCGCCGTCGTGGGCGTCCTGATAGGTCTGGGTCTGCTCATAGGCCTTGGTCTGGGCGGCCTGCGCCTTCAGCTCGGCCTCGATGGCCGGACGTTGCGATTCCAGGCTGGGCAGGGCGGCCGGGTTGATCTTGACCAGCTTGACCACCGAGACGCCGAGGTCGCCGTTGATCGGCGCGCTGACCTGGCCGGGCGTCAAGGCGAACACCGCGTCGGCCACCTTGCGGTCGGGCAGGGCGGACTTCGGCTTGGAATCGATCATCACCGGCTGCTTGCCGTAGGCGCTGGCGACGATGGCCGGCTGGTCACCCTTGGCCAGGCGCTGGGCGATCACCGCGGCGGCCTTGGCGTCGGGCGCGACGATCTGGACGAACGACCGCGTTTCGGCCGTGCCCAGGGTGTCCTTGCGGAAGTTGTAGGTCTTGACGATGTCGGCTTCGGGCACGGTCACGACGCCTTCCAGGGCCTTGGCGCTGAAGCGAGCCATCGACAGGATCCGGGTCTCGGGACGGGTCAGCTGGGCGGCGTGCTCTTTCATGAAGGCCTGGAGCTGGGCGTCGGTCGGGGCGCCCGGCCGTTCGACGGTCGCCGGATTGACGGCGAAGGCGGCCAGGTCGCGGCCTTCCAGGCCGTAGGCGGCCTGCAGGGCCGAATAGATGCGCGGCGCGCGCAGGCCGGCGGCCACGGCGCTGAACACATGGGCCTGGGCGATGTCGTCGCGCAACGAGGCCTCGTAGCGGGCGGGCGTCAGCTCGTTCTGGGCCAGCAGGCGCTGATACATCACCGCGTCGAACTTGCCGGTGATCGGATCGAACGGGCGCTGGCCAGGCGGCAGGCCGGCCAGCTGCTCGCGCAGGGTGTCGCCCACCAGCTTGTCGGACGCGCGCACGCCCAACTTGCGGAACAGCTCGGCCAGGGATTCCTGCAGCGCCAGCTGGGTCAGCATCCTGCGGTCGACGCCTTGCTGGACGGCGATGTCGGGCGTGATGATCTGGCCCTGGGCCTGCTCGCGCTTACGGTAGTTCTCGAACTGCGCCTTGAAGTCCTCCGGCGACATATTCCGCGAACCGGCCGCGATCACCCACTTGCCGGGGGGATGGCGGAACACGTCGCTGATGCCGAACACCGCGAAGCTGATGATGAGCAGACCAAACAGGACCACCGCGAACGGCGATTTGGCGAAGGAGCGGAAGCCGGCGAGCATGACTGGGAGAAACCTTCCTCGAAAATCGCGCGGATTCCACGCAGGGCGACGGAACAGACGCGAGCTGCGGGTATAGTAGAGCCGTGGGGGGCCGGGCAAGCGGCGGCGGGGCGCAACCGGTCTTGACTTCCGACCGGCCTGGGGTCCCAAACCGGGCGCATGACCCTTTCGCTGACCACGCCCCGGCCGCTGATCGCCGGAAATTGGAAGATGTTCGGCCTTCAAGCCTCGCTCGACGAGGCCCGTGCGGTGGCCGCCGCGCTGGCCGCCAAGCCGCCCGCCGCCCGTGTCGCCATCTGTCCGGCGGCCACCTTGCTGCACCGGATGGCCGAGGCCATGGCCGGCGAGGCGGTGATCGTCGGCGGCCAGGACTGCCACCCGGCCGCCTCCGGACCGCATACCGGCGACATTTCGGCCGCGATGCTGGTCGACGCCGGCGCCCGGATGGTGATTCTCGGCCATTCCGAGCGTCGCGCCGCCTATGGCGAAAGCGACGCCCTGGTGTCGGCCAAGGTCGAGGCCGCCCTGGCCGCGGGGCTCGAGCCCATCATCTGCTTCGGCGAGACCCTGGCCCAGCGCGACGCGGGCCAGGCCGAGGCGGTGGTCACCGGCATGGCCCGGGGTTCGCTGCCCGCTTCGCTGGCGGGGCAAGCTTTCGCCGTGGCCTATGAGCCGGTCTGGGCCATCGGCACGGGCCGGACGCCGACCCCGGCCGACATCGAGCACATCCACGAGGCGCTGCGCGCGGTGCTGATCGAGCGGTTCGGCGACCAAGGCGCGACCGTGCCGATCCTCTACGGCGGTTCGGTGAAGCCCGACAACGCCGGCCAGATCCTGGCCCTGCCCGAAGTCGGCGGCGCCCTGGTCGGCGGCGCTTCGCTGAAGGCCGCGGACTTCCTGGCGATCATCGAAGCGGCTTAGGGCGGATCGACATTCAGAGGTGACCCTACTTATATGTTCGTCATTCCCGCCCTTGTGGCGGGAACCCCCGGTTCAGCCGACGGTGCAGCGCCTTGGCGCGCCGGCGCGCCACACCTCTGCCCTTGCGGCGGATAAAGGGGTTCCCGCCACAAGGGTGGGAATGACGGGCGTTTAAAAGGATAGCTCGAAGCTATCCTTAGACCCGCAGCTCCGCCGTCTCGGCCAGGAACCAGTCGCGCAGTTTCAGGATCCGCGCCAGCTTGGGACTGTCGGCGCGCCAGACGAAGTGGTTGCCGGTCTCGACGCTGACCTCGCCGGCGAAGGGGCGCACCAGCCGCCCTTCGCGCAGGTCGCGTTCGGCCAGGCCGCTGCGGGCCAGGGCCACGCCCACCCCGTGGGCGGCGGTGTCCAGCATCAGGGCGGTGTCCTCGAAACCCAGGCCCTGCTGGCGCGGGGCCTCGTCGACGCCCATGGCCGTCAGCCAGATCGACCACGGCAGGCCCACATGGCGCAGCAGGGGGACGTCCAGCAGGTCGCGCGGCTCCTTGATCGGGTGGCGGACCAGGAAGTCGGGGCTGCAGACCGGGAAGATCCGCTCGATCATCAGGGTGGCGGCCTCGACGCCGGGCCACACCCCGCAGCCGAAGCGCAGGGCGATGTCGACGCCGTCGGTGGTCAAGTCGGCCACCCGGTCCTCGGCGCGGACGATCAGGTCGGGCTCGTCGGTCTCGCGCGCCAGCCGCTCCAGCCGCGTGACCAGCCAGCGGCTGGCGAAGGCGGCGCTGCTGCTGATCACCAGCGGCCCCCGCGCCGCCAGCCGGGCCTCGTCGACCCCGGCGTGCAGGGCGGCCAGGGCGGCGGTGACCTGGCCGGCCAGCCGCTGGCCGGTGGCGGTGGGGGCCATGGCGTTGCCCTGGCGGACGAACAGCTTGGTCCCCAGCTCGTCCTCCAGCTTGCGGATCTGCTGGCTGACCGCGCCGTGCGTCACGTGCAGCTCGCGGGCCGCGCGGCTGTAGCTGCGATGGCGGGCGGCGGCCTCCAGGGCGGTCAGGGTCAGGAACGGCGGCAGGCGCATAGGTCGTTAGTCTGGCTCACAAGTTCGGTCAGATACCATCGTTCGTAATTACCAGCCCGTCGAGCCATTTTAGCTGAGCAAGGCCGGTGAGGCCGCAACCCATGCTCACAGGTGCTCCGATGAAACTGCTTCTGATCTCCGGCCTCGCCGTGCTGACCTTCCTGTTCGCCTCGGTCGACAAGCTGTCGGCTCCGCTGCCCAACGCCGAAGTCCCCTGGGACGCCAGCACGCCGGTGCACAGCCCGCGGTGATCTTCTCCTGGCCCGCGACGCGGGTGAGGAGCAAAGAAAAAGGCCCGGGATCGCTCCCGGGCCTTTCCGCATCCACTCGAAAGCGAAAGCCTTACTTACCGGCCGCCGTCAGGGCGTCCATCAGTTCGGGCACGGCGGTCTTGTAGTCGGCCACCAGGCCGTAGTCGGCGATCTGGAAGATCGGGGCGTCGCTGTCCTTGTTGATGGCGACGATGATCTTGGAGTCCTTCATGCCGGCCAGGTGCTGGATGGCGCCCGAGATGCCGATGGCGATGTACAGCGCCGGGGCGACCACCTTGCCGGTCTGGCCGACCTGGTAGTCGTTCGGCGCATAACCGGCGTCCACGGCCGCGCGCGAGGCGCCGACGGCGGCGCCCAGCTTGTCGGCCAGGGGCTCGATCACCTTCTGGAACTCTTCGGCCGAGCCCATGGCGCGGCCGCCCGAGACGACGATCTTGGCCGCGGCCAGTTCCGGACGGTCGGACTTGACCATCTCTTCGCTGACGAAGCGGGTCTTGCCGGCCTCGGCGCCGGCCACGGTCTCGACCGGGGCCGAGCCGCCTTCCGCCGCCGCCGCGAAAGCGGTGGTGCGGACGGTGATCACCTTCTTGGCGTCGCTGGTCTGGATGGTCTCCAGGGCGTTGCCGGCATAGATCGGCCGGGTGAAGGTGTCGGGCGACACGACCTCGACGATTTCCGAGATCGGGGCGACGTCCAGCTTGGCGGCGACGCGGGGGGCGAAGTTCTTGCCGCCCGAGGTGGCCGGCACCAGGATCGCGTCGTAATTGCCGGCCAGGGCCAGCACGGCGTCGGCTTGCGCCTCGGCCAGTCCGTGACCCAGAGCGTCGCTCTCGGCCAGCAGCACCTTGCGCACGCCGGCGATCTTGGCGGCGGCGTCGGCGACGCCCTTGGCGCCCTTGCCCAGCACCAGCACGTCCACGTCGCCCGACAGCTTCAGGGCGGCGGTGACGGTCTTGTGGGTGCCGTCGCGCAGGTGCGCGTTGTCGTTATCGGCGACGACGAGAACGGCCATTAGAGCACCCCCGCGGTTTTGAGCTTGGAGACCAGGTCCGCTGCGGACTCGAGCTTGACGCCGGCCGAGCGCTTGGCCGGTTCGGCGACCTTGACCACCTTGAGACGCGGGGCGATGTCGACGCCGTAGTCGGCGACGGTCTTGCTCGCGATCTCTTTCTTCTTGGCCTTCATGATGTTGGGCAGCGACGCGTAGCGCGGCTCGTTCAGGCGCAGGTCGGCGGTGACGATGGCCGGCAGATCGACGTCCAGGGTCTGGAGGCCGCCGTCGACTTCGCGGGTGACCTTGGCGGTCGAGCCCGAGACTTCGATCGCCGAGGCGTAGGTGGCTTGCGGCCAGCCCAGCAGGGCCGACAGCATCTGGCCCACGGCGTTGTTGTCGCCGTCGATGGCCTGCTTGCCCATCAGCACCAGGTTGGGGTTTTCCTCGGCCACGACGGCCGCCAGCAGCTTCGCCACGGCCAGCGGCTCGGGATCGGCGTCGGTGGTGATCAGGATGCCGCGGTCGCCGCCCATGGCCAGGGCCGTGCGGATGGTTTCCTGGGCTTGAGCCGGGCCGATCGAGACGATCACGACTTCCGTCGCGACGCCCTTTTCCTTCAGCCGGACCGCTTCCTCGACCGCGATCTCGCAGAAGGGATTCATCGACATCTTGACGTTCGCCAGGTCGACACCGGTCTGATCGGGCTTCACCCGGACCTTCACGTTGTAATCAATAACCCGTTTGACCGGGACCAGAACCTTCATCGGTCTACGCCGCCTCCTGGCTAGTTTTCCTGCCTGCGCCGACGGGATTAGCGTGTCCGCGCGGCTTTGCAAGTTTCCCCTGACGTAAGCGTAATGCAGAAACGCCCGTCAGGTTCAAACAGTTGTACGATAGTTACACGCATGCGTCTGCTGCGCCGCACACACAAGCACATGCCAATCCGGCGGGATATGGGCGGGCGGCGGAAGGACGCCGAAGCGTCTAGAGCAGCATCGCGTGCTCGGCCCGCAAGGCGGCGCCCAGGGCGTCGACGTCGGCGTCGGTGCTGAACAGGCCCGGCGTGACCCGGATCACCGGCCCCTTGCGGATCCCCGTCCGCCAGATCGTGTGGATGCGATAGCGCTCGAACAGCACGCGTTGGACCCGCTGGGCGTCGGCGTCGGTGGCCATGCCCTTCAGGCGGAAGCTGGTGATCGCGCAGTAGCGGGCCGGGTCGTCGGGCACGCAGATCTCGACATTGGGCCGGTCTCGCACGGCGTCCACCCATCGGTCGCGCAGGGACCGCAGGTGCTTTTCCTTGGCCGCGCCGCCGACCGCGAAGTGGAAGTCGACGGCGGTCGGGATCGTCTGCACGGCGGCGAAGTTGACGGTGCCGGGCGGCACGCGGGCGTTGATGTCGTCGGCCGGCATGTGGCTGCCGAACGCGATGTCGATGTCGGCCAAACGGCTCTGGCGGATGTACATCGCGCCGGTGCCCAGCGGCGCCGAGGTCCACTTGTGCACCGACCAGCCGGCGAAATCGGCGCCCAGATCCTCGATCTGGAAGTCCAGGCACGCCACGCCGTGCGCGATGTCGACGATGGTGTCCACGCCCCGGGCGCGCGCCATGGCCACGATCTCCTTCACCGGCGTGACCAGTCCCGTCCGGTTGGAGACCTGTGTGACCAGCAGCAGCCGGGCGTTCGGCGTGCGCTTCAGCACGTCCTCGTAGGCGGCCAGGATGTTGGCGGTCGTCGCCGGCTCGGGCATGGCGAACTCCACCACCTGGGCGCCGCGATGCGTGCCCAGCCAGCGCATGGCCGCGATCATCGCGTCGTAGTCGAGATCGCAATGGATGACCGCCTCGCCCGGCTTCAGGGGCTTGTAGTTGGTGATCAGCATCTGCAGGGCGTCGGCCCCGCTGCGGGTGACGGCGATCTCGCCGGGCGCGCAGCCGACCATGCGGGCGATCGAGGCCTGGGCTTGCCGGGCGGTGGCGTACCAGCCTTCGCCGCCCGGCAGCACGTTGCGGGCCCAGATGGCGTTGGCGCGGTTCACCTCGGCGGTGTGGCGGGCGAAGGCCTGGGCCACCACCCGGGGCATCATGCTCCAGTAGCCGGCCTCCAGATTGTGGATCCCCGGTTCGACGTCGTAGTGGCTGGGCAGGGTCGAGACCGGGATCGAGCCGGGCCGCAGGACCGTCGGCCTTAGCGCAGCCGGCGTCTCGGCGATCGCCGCCGGCGCGGTCAACAGGGCGGGAGCGCCCGCCGCGACGGACTTGAGCAGTTGGCGGCGGCTGGTCTTGGCGGGCATCGCAGGTTCGATCCGAACAGGGGAGGACGCCCGCAGGAGGTCCGATCGCCGCGCGGTCCGCAAGCGGTCAAGCTGGCGCGCGCGTCGGAAGTCGCGGTGCGACCGCCAAGCAGGCGCCGACGCCGCGTTCTGGCGCATTAGCCTCTGGCCAGTCTCGCGGCGGCCCAGTATGAGGCGGCGCATGAAGAGCAACATCAAGCGCCTGCAGCTGATCTTCCTGGGCCTGTTCGTGGTCGGGGCCCTCAGCGTGTTCACCTACCACTATGTCTGGGTGTGGCCGAAGGCCCGCTGCGAAGCCAGGGGGGCCGACCACGCCTGGGCCGGCAAGTGGCTGAAGTGCGCGACCATCACGCCGCTCAACATCATCACCATGCGGCCCGATCCCAAACTGCCGCCGATCAACACCGATCCGAGCAAGATGAAGGGCCCTCGGGCCCAGCACGCGCCGGAGAAATAACCTTCTTCCTTCTCCGCAAGGCGAGAAGGCCTTCTACCGCGTCGCGCCCGGCTTCCACAGCACGTCCGCCGCGCCGTCGTCATTGGCGCGGCGCGCGGCGACGAACAGCAGGTCCGACAGGCGGTTGAGGTAGCGCAGGGCCGGCTCGCCGACGATCTCGCCCTGGACGCCCATCAACTCGACCAGCTTGCGCTCGGCGCGGCGGCAGACGGTGCGGGCCACGTGCAGGGCCGCCGAGGCGGGGCTGCCGGCGGGCAGGACGAACGAGGTCAAGGGCGAGAGCCGGGCGTTCATCGCATCGATCTCGCGTTCCAGCCGCTCGACCTGGCTGTCGACCACCCGCAGCGGCTCCCATTCCGGCTTTTCGTTCTGCTCGGGGGTGGCCAGGTCCGCGCCCAGGTCGAACAGGTCGTTCTGGATGCGCTCGAGCAGGGCGTCGAGCTCGGCGTCGCCTTTCGTGTGCTGGCGCGCGACGCCGATGAAGGCGTTGGTCTCGTCGACCCCGCCATAGGCCGCGACCCGCAGGGACGCCTTGCTGACCGGCTGGCCGGTCGACAGCCGCGTCAGGCCCTTGTCGCCGGTGCGGGTGTAGATGCGGTTCAAGGTGACCATCGGGCGGGCTCGCTTATCGAGGACGCTGGCGCGCCATTGGACGCATCAGTGGCTGCGCCACCAGAAGGCGGCGACCAGCACCAGCACGGCCAGGAACTGCAGCGCCACGCGCAGGCGCATCAGCTTGTTGGAATAGGAGCGTCCGAAATCTCCGCCCCGGAACAGGGCGTAGATGCCGATGCAGAGGGTGATCAGAACCGCGCCGAGCGCGATCGGGACCAGGAAATCGAACAGGTGGTTCATGGCGACGGAAGTTAGGCGCTTGCTTCAGGCTTGGCCAGAGCGCCGCCGACGCCCGGACGGATCCAGGCCGGGTGCGAGGGTTCCATATCGAGATTCGCCGACTCTGTTCGTTGAGTTCATTTGTCGCAGTGACCGGGCGCGAACGGTACCATACATAGGCCAAACGTTGCCGTTCGTTGATTTCGGTTCAGTTTTTAGGTTGCGCGCCCTTGCGGCACGGGATAGACGCGCCACTTTAAAATTTCAGTACGCGTTCGTTGAACATGATCAACTCCTCACCGCAGGTCATGTCAGCGCCCTTTCCAGCGGGGAGGCAGGAGAAAACAGCTTGGCCCAAAGCGCTCGCATCGCCGACGCCGCCTTCTCCGCGTCCGAGCGCGAAGACGCCATGGCTGAAGTCCGCCAACTGATCACCGATCTGCGCGACGCCGCACAAGACGGACGCGCCTTGGCGCGCCGCTACGCCGCCGTCCTTGAGGACGTCGTCGATGAATATTGCATTGAGTTCGAGAAGCGCGCCGAAGCCGCGCTTGCTCGCCTGGAGACCGTCCAATGAGTTTTGTATCCCTGAATATCGAGTCGCCGTCCGACGCCCCCGTCAAGCTGACGCGCCGGGCCTTGGCCAAGCAGCGCACCCGCGAGCGCGTCCTGTCGGCCGCCCGCAGCCTGTTCACCGAGCGTGGTTACGAGGGCGCGACCATCCGCGACATCGCCCAGGCCGCCGGCATGTCGACGGGCGCGGTGTTCGCCAGCTTCTCGGACAAGAGCGAGCTGTTCGACGAAATCCTGACCACCGACTACGAGATCATCTACGCTCAGATGAAACAGGCCAGCCTCGCCGCCACGACGGTGGAAGAAGGCGTGATCGGCATGTTCGCGGTCGCCTACGGCTTCCACGTCGACCAGCTGCCGCTGCTGCAAGCCAGCATCGCGGTGTCCTGGACGCGGTCGGAATCGGCCGAGCGCCGCAACCGCGGCCACCTCAAGCACATCTTCAACCTGTTGGCCGGCGTGATGAACCGCGGCGTCGAACGTGGTGAACTGAAGAGTGACGCGGACGTTAAGTTGCTCGCCGAGATCATCTGGGACGTGTATGTCGCCAACTATCGCCGGGCGATTTTCGACGCCTGGTCGGTCGAGGCATTGCTGTCGCGACTTTCGGATCAACTGAAAGTCATCCTGGCGGGCGCGCGCGCGTAAATACGGCCGAGGGCGGATGCTCTTTGTCGAGCGCCCGCCCTCGGATTTAATAGAGCGACGCTAGATCCGGGGGGACGGTGCGTGGGCGTAAGAGACGATCAGAAACTGGCGACTCGCGAGAGGGTTCTCGAGGCCGCGCAGGATCTATTCAACGAGACTGGCTATGAGGAAACCACCATTCGGGCGATCGCCGAACGGGCGGGGGTTTCGGTCGGCAGCGTCTTCACCACCTTCGCCTCCAAGGCCGAGGTGCTCAGCCATGTCATGACCAGGCGTCTGGGCGAGCTCTACGCCGAGTTCGATCGGGTCCTGCCCTTTCTGCGCGGCTCGACCGCTGACCGGCTGGGCTCGATTTTCGCCATCCACTATGAGTTCGAGACCCGGCGGGTGAAGCTGTTCCTGGCCCACATCGCGGCCTCCTACAGCTCCAGCCAGGATCCCGGCGTCACGCCCTACGGGCGCAACGAGCGGCTGACCGAAATGCTGCGCGAGGTGCTGCGGGACGGGGTCGCGCGCGGCGACGTCCGCCCCGACCTCGACCCTCAGACGGTGATCGACGTCCTCAAGGCCTCCTACGCCTGGAACTATCGCATGGCCGCCTGCAAACAGGCCTCGGCCAGCGAGCTGTCGGCGATGATGGACAAACAGATCCAGTTCATCGCCCAGGGCTGGCGAATGGACTAGGCGGTGACCCCGCCGTTCTGGCAAACCGCCAGGGCGCGCGGAAGATGAGAGCGTCCCTGTTCACCGCTCAGTTTGGGGTCGAGATCTTGTCTCTAGCGCCCAAACCTTGAAGGGGTCGAGCCGAGGACTGAATCTTCTTTCCCTGCGACCGGGAATAGGGTCTCGAAGCGCGAAAATAAATCACGCGATATCCTCCTTCACGCCGCCTGTATCTCGCGATAGCGTCTAGCTGTCGGAGTGGTTGGCGTTGTTGCAACCAGAGGGAGCGCGTCGGTCCCCGTGCCGGCTCATGCTCGCCCTGGGCATGGCTGGCGAAGGGGGCTCTCGATGAGGCCGGAAGAAGCGCAGTGGATCGGCGCCACCTTGGCCGCCCTGCAGGATATCTCGCCCGTGCTCGAGCTAGGGTCGTCGACCCTGGAATTCCGCACGGTGGGCAAGCCTCACATCGACCGGTTCGTCCACGCCCCCCTCCGGGAGCGAGGCGTCCGGATCGTGACCGCCGACCTGAAGGAAGGCGACGGCATCGAGATCAGCGGCAACTTCTACGAGCCGCGCATTGAAGCCAGGCTGCGGGCGGTCGGCGCGAAGGCCATTCTCTGCTGCAACATTTTCGAGCATCTCGAAGACCGGGCCGCTTTCGCCGCCAAGTGCGACGACCTGTTGCCGGCCGAGGGGTTCATCGTCGTCACGGTGCCGTACAGCTACCCGCTGCACTACGATCCCATCGACACCTATTTCCGCCCGACGCCGGCCGGCGTCGCCGCGCTGTTTCCCCGCTATCGGGTGGTCCATCAGGCGGTCATCGAAAGCTCCGACCGGTTCGACCCGATCGAGGTCGTGCGGACGATCGTGAAGTCGGCGATCCTGCGCGGAGGACTCCAGAAGACCAAGGCCCGGCTGCACAGGCTGCTCTGGTTGTTCCGTCCCTATAAGATCTCGGCGGTCGTGCTGCAGAAGCCGGCCTGAACCGGCGCCGGGTTCCCCCTCCGCCGCCCTCAGATCTTCGTCAGCTTCAAATCCTGATAGTCATAGGAAAAGTCCGCCAGCGGCGAGACCGCGCGCAGGGTCGCGCCCGTCACCGCGCCGTCCTTCACCGAGAACACCACAAAGGCGTCCTCCTGCGAGCGATCGACGAAGCGGGTCTTGAAGGTGTCGCCGTCGAAGGTCTCCAGGGCGCCGCGCAGGGCCGGGGTCTTGTCGAAGGCGATCTTCAGCCGAGCCTTCTTGCCCTTCCCGGCCACCGACACCGTCACCGTCCCGTACCAGGGATCGCGATAGGTCCCGGCATAGGCCGCCAGCGGCAGGGTGGGGGGCGCGCCGCCGCCCTTGGGGGTCATGGCCTCGGCGGCGTCCTTGACGGTCTTGGCGTCGGCCTCGGCTTGGACTTTCTTGCTGGAGGCGATCCAGTCGAAGTCGCTGCGCCCCTGCAGCCGGTCCGGACCGCCGTAGCGCAATGAGCGGAAGACGGTGTTCTCCTCGGCGTTGGTCATCACCATGATCCCCGACTTCCGGCCCGGCAGCAGGCCGGTATAGGAGATGAACCCGGCCAGGCCGCCGGTGTGCCAGACGATCTTCTCGCCGCGATGGTCGTTGACGAACCAGCCCAGGGCGTAGGCCTGCAAGCTGGCGCGCACCGGGTTGTCGGCGGTCGGGCCGTCGGACCAGGCGGTGATGGTCTGGGGCTTCCACATCTCGCGGCCCGAGGCTTCGGTCCACAGCCTGACCCCGCCCGGCGCCGCGCCCAGGCCCAGCTGGACCTGCATCCACTTGCCGATGTCGCGCGGGGTGGTGTTGAGGCCGCCGGCCGCCCCCGCCGAGTCGAAGCTGCCGTCGAACGGCAGGACCGTCTGCGGGCCCAGGCCCCGCACCGGCGGACCCATCCGGGCGTGCGGCTCGGCCCGCGGCCGGCTTCCGATCAGCGAGGGCAGGGGGACGCTGTCGGTCATCTTCAGCGGGTCCAGGATCCGCGTCTGGATGAACACCTCCCACGGGGCGCCGGTGACGGCGGCGATCACCTCGCCGGCGGCCACGTACAGCACGTTGTCATAGGCGTAGCCGCCCCGGAACTGGCCGCCGATCGGCAGGTGCTTCAGACCCGCCACGATGTCGGCCCGGCTGTGGGTGGGGTTGGGCCAGATCATCAGGTCGCCGGCCCCCAGGGTCAGGCCCGAGCGGTGGCACAGCAGGTCGCGCACCGTCATCAGCTTGGTGACGATCGGGTCGCTCATCTCGAAATTGGGCAGGTATTGGGTGACCGGGGCGTCCCACGCGACCTTGCCCTCCTCGACCAGCATGGCCAGGGCGGCGGCGGTGAAGGCCTTGGTGTTGGAGGCCACGCCGAACAGGGTGGAGTCGGTGACCTTGTCGGCCCCGCCCAGGCGGCGCACGCCATAGCCCTTGGCCAGGGTGATCTGGCCGTCCTCGACCACGCAGATCCCTAGGCCCGGCTCGTCGGGGAAGGCGGCCATGACCTCCTGGGCGAACTGGTCGATCGCCGCGCCCGCCTTGCCGGTCTGCCGCGCGAAGGCCAGGCGCGGCGTTGCGGCCAGGGCGCCAGTGGCGAAGGCCGACAGCAGGGCGGCGCGGCGGGTGGTGGCGATCATGGAGGCGTCCCGGATGAAGTCAGAGGCGCACTCAAGCCTAGCCGTGAGGGCGGGGCAAGGACGAGCGCGGCTGGTGCGGCCAGCACGGCGATGGTAGGGGCGACTGTCGAGGGGGAGCTTCATGAATTACATTCGCAAGACCATCCTGGCCGGCTTTAGCGCGGCCTGCCTTCTTTCCGTGGGCGCGCCCCACGCCAGGGCGCAAGTTCAGCCTTCCGTGCCGACGCCGGCCGCGGCCAAGGCCGAGACGGAGGTCGAGGCGCTTCAGACCTTGAATAGCGCTGCGGCGGCCGTGGCCTTGGGGACGCAGCCGATCTCCGCCGATCAGCTCGCGCTGGGCGATCGGTTCGTCAAGGCGATGAACCTACGCGCCGGCCTGGATCGGGGCGTGGCCATGGGGCTTGAGCTCGCCAAGGGCCAGATCGTCCAGAGCGTGGCGAACCAGCCAGCGGCGACCAAGGCCAAATTCTTGGCGGCCGTCGACGAGGCCCTGGCGGGGACCCGGGACGACGTCATCGACAAGATGATGCAGGGCTTGACCCGCTACTACGCCGTCCGGCTGACGGCGGCACAGTTGACCGACGCGCTGGCTTTCTACGAGAGCCCGCTGGGGCAGAAATCTGTTCGCGATCCGCAGGTTCTAACCGAGGCCGAAAAACAGGACATGGGTCTCTATGTCTTGAACCATCCCGCGATCATGGAGGTTCTGGGCGCGTCGGTCGGAAGCATGGAGGTCAGCCGGGGTTTGACTGATGAAATGAAGAGCCGGCTGAAGGTCCGCATGTGCGCCGCGCTCAAGACCCGGGGGCTGACTTCGGGAGCCTGTCCGAAGACGTCGTAATCCCCGAACAACAACAAGCCCGCCTGCCGGGGAGCAGACGGGCTTGCTGTACTGGGCCTGACGCTAAGCGGCTCGTCTGGTTACGCCCGGTAGACGTAGGCGCTGCTGACATAGCCGACGCCGACGCCGTCCTGGCCGACCAGGATCCACTTGCCGTCGTCGGTGCGGCCCAGTGCCTGGAAGGTCTCGCCGGCCTGGACCGAGCCCACGGCCTGGGCGCGGGTGGTGGCGCCGCTGCGCAGGTTCAGGGTCGAGCGGGCGACGTACTTGCCCTTGATCTTGGTCATCGGCGCGGCGTCGACGGCGTTGGACACCCGGATGCCGTTGCTGGTGTAGACGCCGCCGGCATTGTCGGCCGCTCGGCTCTTCTGCATCTGGCAGCCGGCATAGGAGCCCGCGCCCGCGCCGACCACGGCGCCGATGGCCGTGCCCGCGCCCTTGTTGCCCTTGGCCAGCTTGTTGCCGGCGACGGCGCCCAGCAGGCCGCCGATCACGGCGCCGGCCTCCTGCTTGCCGCCCGAGGCGTTGCAGCCGATGACGCCGCCCAGCTTCTGGGACATGGCGCTGGCGGTGGTGGGCGCGGCGGCCATGGTCAGGGCGGTGGCGGTCATGGCCAGGCCCAGGCTGATCTTCTTGGTGAGGGTCACGGTGGTCATGGTCTGGTCTTTCGTCCCTTGAATGGTTCGGAGCCGTCGGCCCCGTGAGACGCACCATGCCAAGGTGAAGCTGAACGGCGTCGCGGGGCGGCCGACAGATTTCGTTCATGTGGATTTTCCGGGCGATTTGCCGATCGGCCGTCCGGATCGCGCGATGCGAGCGCCTGCGCCTATTGCTATTGACGATTGCATCGATGCGGTCGTTACTACTCGCGCGCGCGCCGTCAGAGCGCCCGCGGATCAGGGAGGCGCACATGCGCGATATCGGTTTGAGAGCGGCGACCGCGGTGCTGGTCCTGGCCGCCGGGGCTTGCGACGGCGGCAAGAAGGCCACGACGGGGGGCGAGGTCGGCGCGATGGCCGCGAGCGCGGTGACGCCGGTGCCGCTGCCGGTCGGGCCTAACTTCCCGGTTCCCGCCGCCACCATCAACGGCTGGGTCGCCAACAGCGACACCGCGGCGATCCAGGGCCACGCCTGGAGCCTGTGGCAGGCCATGACCGCCCCCTCGGGTCAGTATGTCAACCAGCAGCAGCTGCCGATCTGGGACACCTGGGCCGACGCCACGACGGTCTTCCCGCAGCCCCAGGCCCAGGACGCGGCGCTCAAGACCGGCGCGGCGGCCAAGCCGAGCACCGATCGCAAGTTCCAGGCGCCGGCCCAGTTCCATCACACCAAGGACGCCCGTCTAAGAGCGCTGGCGATGGCGGTCCACGCCAACTTTCCCATCGCGGTCGACGTCAAGTTCGATCCCAGCGCCGCGACCTTCATCGGCTCCCCGCAGTCCGGACCGGGGGGCGGGACCTATTCCTACGCCAGCGGCGCCAGCCTCACCAAGCTGAACGCCTCGTGGCCGGCGGGGACCACGCCCCAGGACCGGGGCATCAACGAATTTCCGACCCAGGCCATCGAGACCAAGCCGGTGTTCGGCCTGGTCAAGGCCAGCGGCCTGACCGTCCAGCCGGTGTGGCAGGGCCCGTCGGCCTCGACCAACGCCGCCAACCCCACGCCCGACACCTGGAAGGCTTGCGTGCTGGTCCAGCCGAACGGGACGGGCGGGGTTCGCGCGGCGACGCCGGCCGAGATCGCCAGCGTCGCCGCCAGCGTCCAGGCCCAGAACCTGGCCTGCCAGACCTATCTGTGGGCGCCGCTGAGCACCTTCTACGCCGCCAAGCTGAACGCGGCCGAGGCCCAGAGCTTCAATGCGGCCACCGGCGGCGGCTCGGTTCAGGCCGCGGCCGGCGACTACAGCGTGTTGCTGGCCATGCACGTCAACACCAAGGAAATCCCGTTCTGGACCTGGCAGACCTACTGGTGGCAGCCGGGCGCCGATGCGCCAAACAACTTCCCGGGCAGCAAGCAGGGCCAGCCGGCCGGGCTGGGCGCGCCATGGAGCAACTACGCCAGCTGCACGGCCTACGCCCAGACGACGAGCCCGGGCGGCGCGACCATGCAGGTCTGCTTCAACCCCTATCTGGAGACCTCGCCCGGCATCCCGGCGGGGGTGACGTCCAACTGCGTGAGCTGCCACGGGGTGGCGTTGATCGGCAACGCCAACTACCCGGCCAACTACAACAGGCCGATCTCCTTCTTCACCGACCCGGCCTACTTCACCAACCAGACCACCCACACCGACTTCTCGTGGGCCGTGGCCGACGCGCCGTAGGGGTGTCCTCGATTTGAGTTGTCATCCCGGAAAGCGCGCAGCGCTTGTCCGGGACCCAGGTGAACCGCACCGCATCCGCCCAGTCCCCTAGGTCCCGGACAGCCTCTGCGAGGCTTCCGGGATGACAACATGAAGGGGCGAACGCCTGTCGATGTTCGCCCGTTAGACCGCCTTGTCGACCTTTTCGCCGATCGCATAGGGCTGGAGGATCGCTCGCGGCTTTTCGTCGGTCGGCGCGGCGGCGTCCTCGCGGTCCTGCTCGGCCTGGTCCTTCTCGGCTTCAGCCTTGGCCTCGGCGCGGGCCTCGGCGGCCTTCTGCAACATCTTCAGGGCCGCCGCCGCGACGCCGTCGCCCTGGTCGGGCGAGGCGAGGGCGGCCAGGGCCTTGGCCTCGGGCGAAGCCTCTTCCGCCGCCGGCGCGCCATCCTCGGCGGCCTTGGTTTCAGAAGGCGTCTTGCTGGACTTGCGGGTCTTCTTCTCGGCCTCGTCCATGGCGATCATCTTGTCGACATTGACGATGTCGATTTCCATCTGGGCCTTCCACTGGTCCAGCGAGGCCATGTCCCAGCCGACCGTGCCGGCGAAGACCATCTGCTGCTCCAGCGGCGACATCGCGTTCAGGTGCGCCAGGTTCTTGCGCGGCACGTTGGAGCGCATGTCCTGCGACATGCTCCAGTGGTTGAAGTCGTTGGCGGCCTGCTCGATCTCGCCGCTGATCGCGCCGCCGCTCATGATGGCCGCATAGGCCTTGCGGTCCTCCTGCGTGCTCTGGGTGAACCAGGTGCGGTCGGGATCCAGCAGGACCAGCTTGTGCAGGTCGACATAGGCCTGGACCTGTTCGGTCTTGGAGGCGCCCGAGCCGTCGGCCAGCTTCAGCAGCAGCGACTTGGCCTGGGCGAGCTTCCCCGGCCCCTGAGCGCCGGGCGTCAGCGTCTTGACGGCGTCCGCCATCGGCATCGCGGCCAGGGCGGTCTGGGCCGCCCGGGCTTCCGGCGAC
>NZ_JBAPVS010000286.1:0-10085 GCF_049283275.1 Caulobacter sp.
GCCCCCTCCGGCCCTCTGGGCCACCTCCCCCAGATGGGGAGGATTGCGCTCTATCCCCGCTCGCGCCGATCACGACTCCAACGAATCCAATCCCTTAAACAAAAACGCACGTTTCTCATCCCCACCCTCCAGGACGGCCGCACACTAGCGGCATGACCCAAACCGACATCCCCACCTGGTGCCACACCTTCCAGCAGAAGCTGATGGCCGCCCTCGACGCGGCCTGGGCGATCCTGGAGCACAGCCACGATCCGGCCGAGATCCGCGCGGCCCGCGACAAGGCCAAGGCCGTCGGCGACCTGGCCGCCATGGCCCGCAAGGTCGCCCTGATCGTCCCGACCCCGCGCGGCAAGCCGCAGGTCGCCGAAGCGGCGGCCGGCCTAGCCACCACCCAGGCCGTGGCGACCGTGCAGGAAATGGTCGCCTCCGTGTCCCGGCCGGTGGCGGCTCAAGCCGAACCTAGCCGCCGCGCATTGGACAAGCTGAAGGGCGGACGGCGCGGGCGGTTATGACGAAGCGGATAGACGGTTCGTCAGGCGGACGTTCCGAATGCCGGCTGGGGGTGGAAAGCGGCAGTTGCCTCTGCGTCCATCGCCCCTACTTCTCGTATGATCGATTCGCTTTTCGCCCAGGTTCGAACGCCGTGATTGTCTTCATCAATGTCTTCCAAGTCGATCCGCCCAATCAACAGCGATTGGTCGATATATTGACCAAGGTCACCGGCGAGATCGTCAGCAAAGCGCCCGGGTTCGTTTCGTCGACCCTTCATCGCAGCACAGACGGCAGCAAGGTCACCATGTACGCTAAATGGGCCAGCCTCGCTGACTATGAGGCCATGCGCCAAGACCCGGCCCCACGCCCATTTCTCGAAGAGGCCCTGTCTTTCGCTCGATTTGAGCCCGGCATGTATGAAGTGGTCGGCGAGTTCCATCCAAAAACGGACCGGGAAGTCTAAAACCACTCCGCCTCGAAAGTCGGTTACGGGTCGCGAACGGAAATCGGGACGGCGCCCGAAACCAGACCCTGCCCCCTAGTTCGGCCGCTCCGCCGGCTCCAGCTCGAAGGCCGCGTCCAGGGTGACCTCGTCCACCACCTCGCCCCTCAGCGCCGCGTCCAGCACCTCGCCCAGCGAGCTCCAGACGAAGGCCAGTTGTTCCAGCACGGCCGGCAGGCGCTCGGGCTCGAAGCCGGGATAGAGGTCGGCGACCAGCCACAGACCGGTCAGCACGTCGAAGCCGAAGCGGCAGCCGATCAGGCGGAACTGGGCGCGGGCGATGGTCTCGAACAGGGCGTCCAGAGTGCGGGCCTGGTCCAGGTCGGTGTTGTCGAACACCTGGCAGCGCACCTGCAGCCAGTCGCCCTCGGGAAACAGATAGAACGCCCCGCCGTCGTCGGCGCCGGAGACCTCCAGGCCGCGATGGATGGCCTCGACCACATAGCCCGCCTCCAGGCAGGCCTCGGCGATGTCGGCGAGGTTGATGGGGGTGTCTTCATCGGTCATTCGATCTCGATCCTTCCCAAATCGCCCGTCATTCCCGCCCTTGTGGCGGGAACCCCTCGTTCAGCTGACGGTGCGTCGCCTTGGCGCGTTGGCGCGCCACATCTCCGCCCTTGCGGCGGACAAAGGGGTTCCCGCCACAAGGGCGGGAATGACGGTTGAAAGGTGGGCTGACGCCCGTTCCTAGCTCCGATAATCCCCGTTGATCGCCACATACTGCTTGGTCAGATCGCATGTCCACACCGTGGCCGAGCCCTTGCCGACGCCGACGTCGACGCTGACCTCGAACTCGGCCTTCTTGACGTACTTGCTCATCGCCGCCTCGTCGTAGTCGGCCGAGACCAGGCCGTCGCGGGCGGCGTAGAGGTCGCCGAACCGGACGCTGATCTTCTCGCGATTGACCGGCTCGTCGGCTCGGCCGACGGCCATGACGATGCGGCCCCAGTTGGCGTCCTCGCCGGCGAAGGCGGTCTTGACCAGCGGGCTTTCGGCGATGGTGCGGGCGATCTTGCGGGCCGACAGCGGGCTCTCGGCGCCGTTGACGGTGATCTTGACGAACTTGGTCGCGCCCTCGCCGTCGCGGACCAGCTGCAGGGCCAGGTCCAGCAGCACGGCCTCCAGCTTTTCGCGGAAGTCGGCCAGGCGGCGGTCGCCGGCCCGGTGGATCTTCGGCGCGCTCGACTGGCCGGTGGCGAACAACAGCAGGGTGTCGTTGGTCGAGCGGTCGCCGTCCACCGTCACGCAGTTGAAGGTGGTGCGGGTGTAGAGGCTGACCAGGGTCTGCAGGGCGGCCGGGGCGATGGCCGCGTCGGTGGCCACGAAGGCCAGCATGGTGGCCATGTCGGGCGCGATCATGCCCGAGCCCTTGGTGATCCCGGCGATCCGCACCTCGTGACCGTCGATCAGGGCGGTGGCGTAGGCCCCTTTCGGGAAGGTGTCGGTGGTCATGATCGCCGAGGCCGCGCTCGCCCAGGCGTCTTCGGTCAGGCCGGCTTCCACCAGGCGCAGGTTCGAGGTGATCTTGCTGTCGTCCAGGATCACGCCGATCACCCCGGTCGAGGCCATCATCACGTCGCGCTGGCGGCAGTCGAAGCGCTTGCCCACGGCCGTGGCCACGCGGCGCACCGCGTCGGCGCCCGGCTTGCCGGTGAAGCTGTTGGCGCAGCCGGCGTTGACCACCAGGGCGCGGACGTCCTCGCCCTTGGTGGCGGTCAGCTGGCGCTTGCACCAGTCGACGGGCGCCGAGCCGACGCCGTGGCGGGTGAACACCCCGGCGCAGCTGGTGCCTTCGGCGAAGCGCATCAGCAGCAGGTCCTCGCGGGCGTGCTTGTAGAAGCCGGCGCGGCCGGTGGCGATCTCGACCCCGGCGATCGGCGGGATGGTGGGGAACGGGACGGCCAGGGGCGAGACGGCAAGGCCGGGCTTGCCCGGCGCGCCCGCGGCGGCTGGCTTGGCGGCCTGGATCGCTTCCCTCTTCGCTGAATCGGGCACGCCCTGGTCGGCGTCCTTCTGGGCGCGACGCAGGCCGGCGCGCTTGAGGGCGGCGGTCAGCGGGTCCAGCGCCCGTTCCAGGGTCTGGCTGACGCTGGCGCCGACCTGGCCGACGATCTCGGCGGGGGTGGGGGCGGGGGCGGCGACGGCGGCCTTCGGGGCGGTCTTCTTGGGCGCGGCCTTGGCCGCCCTTTTGGGCGCGGCAGGCTTAGGGGACTTGGTCATTTCTTGGCCGGAGCTTGAGCGGGGGCGGACGCCGGCAGGGCGTCGTCGAGATCGGAGGAGGGGGCCTGGTCGGCCGAGCCCCGGGGCGCCGAGGCCGGCTCCTGCGGGGCGCCGGGCACGTCCTGGGGCTTGCCGGACAGCATCTCGACCTTGGCGCCGCCGCGCAGCTTCTCCAGCAGGTCGCGGACCTGATCATACGTCAGGAAGCGGACGATCTGCGGCCGGGCGGCCTCCAGGGTGATAGGTTCTTCCAGTCGCTTGTCCTCGACGCGCAGCACGGCCCAGCCGCTCTCGGTCTGGAACGGACCGACCAGGGCGCCCTTCTGGACGTCCTTGAGGGCCACGGCATAGGCGGGCGGCATGACGTCGATGGTGAAATAGCCAAGGTCGCCGCCGTTGAAGCGGGTGGCCGGGTCGGTCGAGCGCTCCATGGCCAGGGCGTCGAACGAGGCGCCGGCGGCCAGCAGCTTCTTGACCGCCTCGGCGTCGGCCTGGCTGGCCACCAGGATCTGGCGGGCGCGGATCTCCTCGGAGCGCTTGGACAGCTTCTGCTGCTCGGCATAGAGGCCGCGGATGGCGTTCTCGTTGACCGCCTTCTCGACGACGCTCTCGACCAGCATGTCGCCCAGGATCCGCTCGCGCGCGGCGGCCAGGCGGCGTTGCGCCACCGGGTCCTTGTCCAGCTTCTGCTTGAGGGCCTCGGCGGCCAGCAGCTTTTGATCGACCACCTCGTCCAGGCGCTGGCGGAACAGGTCCGAGCCGATGTCCAGGGGCTCGCCTTCGCTGATCAACCCTTGGGCCACGGCTTCGCGCTTGACGTCCGACGCCCAGACGGTGTGGCCGTCGACCCGGGCGACGGCGGTGTCGCCGGGTTCGGGCGGGCGCTCGTCGGCCTTGTTGCGGCCGCAGGCGGCGATCAGCAGGGAAAGGACGGCGACGGCCGTCAGGGCGTAAACGCGGGACTTGTCTACATTCATAAGGGCCGATCTCCGGCTGACTCTTCCTCAGCGCTCTAGCGCGGATTACCTTCAAGAGGAAACAGCTTCGCGTCGAGCTCGCGTCATGGATCGGAAAACGAGCTAAGCCGTTAAAGCCGGCGCAAACCGTGACCCCACGCCCCCGCCTCGCGTTGACACCCGCAAGGCCGGTGCTTAAGTCTCCGCGCGCGCACTAGAAGCTCGTTTCCACCGGCAGCTTCACCCCCATTCTACCGTAGTGAAGGCCTCCAAGCCCTAGCGCCGGCCTCACAGACAGCACTCCGGATCCTGTATTCATGCTCGGCTTCGCCAAAAAGTTCTTCGGCTCTTCCAACGAACGCAAAGTCAAGGCGATGTCCGCCAAGGTGGCGAAGATCAACGCCTTGGAGCCGGAATACGCCGCGCTGTCGGACGAGGCCCTCAAGGCCAAGACCGCCGAGTTCAAGGCCCGCCTGGAAAAGGGCGAGACCCTCGAGGACCTGCAGGTCGAAGCCTTCGCGGTGGTCCGCGAGGCGTCCAAGCGCGTGCTGGGCATGCGCCACTTCGACGTCCAGATGGTCGGCGGCATGGTCCTGCACGGCGGCGGCATCTCGGAAATGCGCACCGGCGAGGGCAAGACCCTGGTCGCGACCCTGCCCACCTACCTCAACGCGCTGGAAGGCAAGGGCGTCCACGTCATCACCGTGAACGACTACCTGGCCAAGCGCGACGCCGAGTGGATGGGTCAGATCCACAACTTCCTGGGCCTGTCGTACGGCGTGATCGTCAACGGCCTGAGCCAGGGCGAGCGCCAGCGCGCCTATCGCAGCGACATCACCTACGGCACCAACAACGAATTCGGCTTCGACTACCTGCGCGACAACCTCGTCTACAGCGTCGAGGAAATGGTCCAGCGCGGCCACCACTACGTGATCGTCGACGAAGTGGACTCGATCCTGATCGACGAGGCCCGCACGCCGCTGATCATCTCGGGCCCGACCGAGGACCGCAGCGAGTTCTACAAGACCATCGACGTCCTGGTGAAGGAGCTCATCAAGGACAAGACCAACTACGATCACGACGAGAAGCAGAAGCAGGTCATCCTCACCGAGGAAGGCCAGGAGCGCATCGAAGAGATCCTGATGGAAGGCGGCCACCTGGCCGAGGACACCGCCGGCCTCTACGACGCCGCCAACATCTCGGTCGTGCACCACGTCAACCAGGCCCTGCGCGCCAACGTGCTGTACACGCTCGACAAGGATTACATCGTCAAGGACGGCGAGGTGATCCTGATCGACGAGTTCACCGGCCGCATGATGACCGGCCGCCGCCTTTCGGAAGGTCTGCACCAGGCCATCGAGGCCAAGGAAGGCGCCAACGTCCAGCCCGAGAACCAGACCCTGGCCTCGGTGACCATCCAGAACTATTTCCGCCTCTACAAGAAGCTGGCCGGCATGACCGGCACGGCCGCGACCGAGGCCCAGGAATTCGACGACATCTACAAGATGGGCGTCAGCGAAATCCCGACCAACCGTCCGGTCCTGCGCATCGACGACGACGACGAGGTCTATCGCACCGAGCGCGAGAAGAACGAGTCGATCCTCAAGCAGATCGCCGACTGCCACGCCCGCGGCCAGCCGATCCTAGTCGGCACGGTGTCGATCGAGAAGTCCGAAGAGCTGTCCAAGCTGCTGTCGACCTACGCTTGGGAATATGAGGGCAAGAAGCGCAAGGGCATTCCGCACCAGGTGCTGAACGCCCGCTTCCACGAGCAGGAAGCCGGCATCGTCGCCGACGCGGGCGTGCCCGGCGCGGTGACCATCGCCACCAACATGGCCGGTCGCGGCACCGACATCCAGCTGGGCGGCAATCTCGACATGCGCCTGGCCAACTGGCGCCAGCAGCAGAAGGGCCTGGGGATCACCCCGAGCCACGAGGATGAGCTGGCTCAGAAGGCCGAGCTGGAAATCGAGATCAGCGCCGCCAAGGCCCAGGCCCTGGCCGCCGGCGGCCTGTTCGTGCTGGGCACCGAGCGCCACGAAAGCCGCCGCATCGACAATCAGCTGCGCGGCCGCACCGGCCGTCAGGGCGACCCGGGCCGTTCGAAGTTCTTCCTGTCGTGCGAGGACGACCTGCTGCGCATCTTCGCCGGCGAGCGCCTTGACGCCATCATGCGCACCTTCGGCGTCCAGGAAGGCGAGGCGATCACCCACAAGTGGCTGAACAACGCCATCGCCACCGCCCAGAAGCGCGTCGAGCAGCGCAACTACGAGATCCGCAAGAACCTCCTGAAGTACGACGACGTCGTCAACGATCAGCGCAAGGCCGTGTACGAGCAGCGCCAGGAGTTCATGGAGGCCACCGACCTCTCCGACATCATCACCGAGATGCGCCATGACGTGATCGACGACTTCGTCGTCCGCTACATGCCGCCTAAGGCCTATGCCGAGCAGTGGGACATCGAGGGTCTGGACGAACGCGTCCAGGCGATCCTGGGCCTGACCCTGCCGCTGAAGGAGTGGGCCGCCGAGGAAGGCTTCGGCGACGAGGAGATGCGCGAACGCCTGGTCAAGGCCGCCGACGCCTACGCCGCCGAGCGCGAAGTGATCATCACCCCCGACCAGATGCGCTCGGTGGAGAAGAACTTCCTGCTGCAGATGATCGATCTGCAGTGGCGCGAGCACCTGATGCACCTGGACCACCTGCGCAACGTCATCGGCCTGCGCGGCTACGGCCAGCGCGACCCGTTGAACGAGTACAAGACCGAGGCCTTCTCGCTGTTCGAGAAGCTGCTGGGCGACCTGCGCACCAACACCACGCGCTGGCTGATGACGGTCGAGATCGCCTATGCCGAGCCCGAGCCGCTGCATACGCCCGAAGGCCTGACCGAAGTGCACCTGGACCCGCTGAGCGGCGAGAACGTCGCCACGGCCGGCGCCCTGCCCGAGGGCCTGTCGCCGGAACAACGCGAAGCCTTGCCGGTCACGCTCCTGCCGGAAGGCTGGGAATACACCGCCCGTAACGGCGCCTGCCCCTGCGGTTCGGGCAAGAAGTTCAAACACTGCCACGGGGCGCTGGTTTAAGCCCTGAGCGCTTGGTGATTACAAAGACGCCCGCCCTGGGAGACCGGGGCGGGCGTTTTGTTTTGATATTTGATCCGGATTGGATGGCTTGGCGCCAGGGTTCGCTCACCCTTCCGTCAACGCCCCACGCAGCGCCTGGACCTGCTTGTTCAGCGCCTCCAGCTGTTCCAGGGTCATGGCCGATTTCGCCACCAGGGTCTGGCCCAGGCAGTCGCATTGGATCAGCAGGGCGCGTCCCGCCTCGGTCAGGCTGACCTGAACCTGGCGCTCGTCCACCGTGCCGCGTCGGCGGGCGACCAGCTCGGCCTGCTCCAGGCGCTTGACCAGCGGCGTGATCGTGCTCGACTCCAGCGCCAGGCGCTGGGCGATCGCCCCGACGGTCGCCCCGCCATCCTCTTCCTTGGCCTCGCCCAGCACGCTCAGCACCAGGTACTGCGGATAAGTGATGCCCATCGCGTCCAGCATCGGCTTGTAGGTGCGGGTGACCGCCATGCTGGTGGCGTAGAGGGTGAAGCAGATCTGGTTGTCCAGCGGGATGGGCACGACGGTGGTCCTTGCGAGCGAAAACGTCTCGCCAACTTAATACCACGAAAAATGATATCGCGATAAAGATTTCGCTGGACAGGTCGTCGCAGGCCCTCTAGTCATATTGATATCGCGATAATGGATATCGCGAAAACAATCACGAGGACTTCGAAATGAGCCAGTCGATCAACCAAGCTTCGCGCCGCACGCTGATGACCGGCGGCCTGGGCCTCGTCGCCGCCGCGACGGCCGCGTCCTTCGCCGCCACCCAAGCAGCTCAAGCCTCCCCCGCCGCCTCGAAGACCTCGGGCGCCAAGTCGACCACCGGCAGCGGCTACGTTACGGTCCAGGACGGCACGCAGATCTTCTACAAGGACTGGGGTCCCAAGACCGCCCAGCCGATCGTCTTCCACCACGGCTGGCCGCTCAGCAGCGACGACTGGGACGCCCAGATGATGTTCTTCGTCGGCCAAGGCTACCGGGTCATCGCCCACGACCGTCGCGGCCACGGCCGGTCCACCCAGACCGACACCGGCAACGAGATGGACACCTACGCCGCCGACGTGATCGCCCTGGCCCGCCACCTGGACCTGAAGAACGCCATCCACGTCGGTCACTCGACCGGCGGCGGCGAGGCGATCCACTACGCCGCCCGAGCGGATGCCGGTCGGGTCGCCAAGGTGGTGCTGATC
Source organism: Caulobacter sp. (assembly GCF_049283275.1). Taxonomy (GTDB): domain Bacteria; phylum Pseudomonadota; class Alphaproteobacteria; order Caulobacterales; family Caulobacteraceae; genus Caulobacter. The sequence continues at coordinate 8,471 of NZ_JBAPVS010000286.1, forward strand.
GGGGCGGTGCCGCCGATCATGCTGAAGACGGCGGCCAATCCCGGCGGCCTGCCCAAGGAGGTGTTCGACGGTTTCCGCTCGGCCCTGCTGGCCAACCGCGCCCAATTCTTCCACGACGTCGCGGCCGGCCCGTTCTACGGCTACAACCGCCCGGGCGCGAAGGTCTCGGCGGCCACGGTCGAGAACTGGTGGCGCCAGGGGATGATGGGCGGCGCCAAGGCGCACTACGACTGCATCACCGCCTTTTCCGAAACCGACTTCACCGACGATCTCAAGTCGGTCGATGTGCCGGTGCTGCTGATGCACGGCGAGGACGACCAGATCGTGCCGATCGCCGACAGCGCCTTGCTGGGCATCAAGCTGCTGAAGAAGGGCACGCTGAAGACCTATCCGGGCCTGCCGCACGGCATGGCCACCACCCACGCCGAGGTGATCAACAAGGACCTGCTGGCCTTCTTCAAGGCGTAGGTTGACCAGAACCAGAAACGCCCGCCCCGGGAAACCGGAGCGGGCGTTTTGCTTTTTTGCGCTTATCGCTTTGCGCGCTCGTGGGAGGAAGGGAACGCGAGGTTCTCACCCCGGAGCGATCAGCCCCTTGGCTGGATCCGTTTCGTGGATGGCCAGCAGGTTCCCGCCCGCTTCGAACACCGCGTAGCCATGCTCGCCCAGGAAGCCGCGGAGGGCGACCTCGTCGGCCTTGATCCGCTCGATCAGCATCTGCGGCTTGCACGCGGCGATGGTCGCGCGACCGCCCAACAGGGCCTCCACCTCCATGCCCTCGATATCGATCTTGATGAAATCCAGTCGCGTCAGACCCATGTCGTCGATCGCCATCATCCTGGTGGGCTGGGCCCGCGCATAGTCGATCTCCTGGCCGATGAATTCGTTCGTCGCCGTCGGGCGGATCTCCAGGCTGCCGAAGCTGGAGGGCGTGAAATAGTCGGGCGTGGGCACGGCGATGGTCCCGGCCTCCTGGCCCACCGCCGCCCAGATGGCCCGGGCATTGAAGCAGTTGTTGAGTGTGATGTTGCCAGCCAGGGCGTAGAACACCCGCTCCTGGGCCTCGAACGCCGCGACCTCGCCCCAGCCATGCATCAGGTGGGCCCACTCGATGGTGTGAACGCCAATATTGGCGCCGCAGTCCAGCGCGATCACCCCGTCGCCGAAGTGGGCCCGCCGCATCTCCAGCAACTGCAGAACGCCATCGACCTCGCTTGGATCGAAGGCTTGAGTCGCCAGCAACTGGGCGCCGACTCCATAGGCCGTGCCGTCGGGCAGGCGGTGATAATCGTGCCGGTTGACCAGCATCGCGCCATGAAGGGTCGAGGTCAGCACGAAGGCCGTGGGGCGGGGGTTGAACTTGCGCATGGGGACCTCGGCGAATCTGACGCTCCAGCAGGCCGCCAAGGCGCTGCTCGGGTCAAGCCGCTGTCCCGCCCAAACAGAAACGCCCGCCCCGGGAAACCGGGGCGGGCGTTTTGTTTCGTGCGACTAAGGCCCGCTGGGTTTTAGTCGATCGGGTTCCAGCGTTCCGGCGGAGCGGCCACGCGCTTGGGGCCGCGGAAGTCGCCGCCGCCCGAGCGGGCCTGGCCTTGCGCCTGGGCCTGGCCTTGGC
>NZ_JBAPVS010000287.1:0-7731 GCF_049283275.1 Caulobacter sp.
GGGCCCATGTGCGCAGCTACAAGGAACTTCCGAAGAACCTCTACAACATCCAGTGGAAGTTCCGTGACGAGACCCGCCCGCGCTTCGGCGTGATGCGCGGCCGCGAGTTCCTGATGAAGGACGCCTACAGCTTTGACCTCGACGCCGAGGGCGCGCGCAAGGCCTACAACCGCATGTTCGTGGCCTATCTGAACCTGTTCTCGCGCATGGGCCTGAAGGCCGTGCCGATGCGCGCCGACACCGGCCCGATCGGCGGCGATCTTTCCCACGAGTTCATCGTCCTGGCCGACACCGGCGAAAGCGCCGTGTTCTGCCACAAGGACCTGGTCGAGATGGCCGCGCCCGGTCCGGACGTCGACTGGCTCGGCGACCTGCAGCCGCTGGTCAACCAGCGCACGGCGCTCTATGCCGCCACCGAGGAAATGCACGACGAGGCCGCCTTCGCCGCCATTCCCGAGGGCGACCGCCTGTCGGCGCGCGGGATCGAGGTCGGCCACATCTTCTCGTTCGGGACCAAGTATTCCGAGCCGATGAAGGCCCTGGTCACCGGGCCGGACGGCAAGGACCTGCCGGTGCAGATGGGCAGCTACGGCGTCGGTGTCTCGCGCCTGCTGGGCGCGATCATCGAGGCCAGCCACGACGAGGGCGGCATCATCTGGCCGGAGTCCGTCGCCCCGTTCGGCGTCGGGATCATCAATATGCGCCAGGGCGACGCCGCCTGCGACGAGGCCTGCGAGACCGCCTACAAGGCGCTCGAGGCGGCCGGCCGCGAGCCGCTTTATGACGACACCGACAGCCGCGGCGGCGCCAAGTTCGCCACCATGGACCTGATCGGCGTGCCGTGGCAGTTGATCGTCGGTCCCAAGGGCATCGCCGAGGGCGTGGTCGAGCTCAAGAACCGCAAGACCGGCGAGCGCCACAGCGCCTCGCTGGCCGATGTGATCGCTCAGCTCTCGGACCGGGCCGCCTGATGGCCCTCGGCGCGGGCCCGTTCGGAACCTGGGAGCGCACCGTCGCTTGGCGCTATCTGCGCAACAAGCGCAAGAACGGCGGCGTGGCGCTGATCGCCGTCATCTCGTTCGCGGCGGTGATGCTGGCGGTCTTCGCCCTGATCACCGTGATGAGCGTGATGAACGGCTTCCGGGCCGAGCTGCTGGGTCGGCTGCTGGGCTTCAACGGCCATGTCTATGCGCAGGGTCCGTTGCTGAACGGGCCGGATCGCGACGGCGTCATCACCCGCATCAAGGCCGTGCGCGGCGTCACCCAGGCCGCGCCGATGGTCGAGGCCCAGGCCATGGTCATCGGCCCCAACCAGGTGTCCGGCGCCATCGTGCGCGGGGTCACCCCGGCCGACCTGCGCGGCATGAAGATGATCTCGTCCAACATCAAGCGCGGCTCGCTGGCCGGGTTCGGCGAGGGCGAGTACGGCGGCGACACCGTGCTGATCGGCGACCGCATGGCCCGCAACCTTGGCCTCTCGGTGGGCGACGCCATTACTTTGATCTCGCCCTCTGGTCCGGCTACGGCGTTCGGGACCTCGACGCGCGAGAAGGACTACACGGTCGGCGGCATCTTCAGCGTCGGCATGAGCCAGTTCGACGAGAGCTTCGTCTATATGGCGCTGCCCCAGGCCCAGCTGTTCTTCGGCCGCGACACCTCGATCGACTATGTGGAGATCAAGGTCGCCGACCCGGACAAGGCCAAGGAGATCAAGCCGATCATCGAGCAGGCCAGCGGCCCGGGCGCCTTCGTCCAGGATTGGATGGACAAGAACTCCAGCTACTTCAACGCCCTGCAGGTCGAGCGCAAGGTGATGCGGCTGATCCTGTTCTTCATCGTCGCCATCGCTACCCTGAACATCATCTCGGCCCTGGTCATGCTGGTGAAGAACAAGGGCCGCGACATCGCCATCCTGCGGACCATGGGGGCCAGCCAGTCCTCGATCCTGCGGATCTTCATCATGGCCGGCGCCTCGATCGGCCTGTCGGGCACCCTGGCGGGCCTGCTGCTGGGCACGCTGTTCTGCGCCAACATCACCGCCATCCAGAACTTCGTGGAATGGGTGACGGGCACGGCGGTGTTCAGCGCCGACATCTATTTCCTGGCCCACATCCCGGCCAAGATCGATTGGACCGAGGTGGCCGGCATCGTCGGCATCTCCACGGCCATGAGCATCCTGGCCACCCTGCCGCCCGCCATCCGCGCCTCGCGGCTCGATCCGGTCGAGGCCCTTCGCTATGAGTGACCCCGTCCTGTCCCTGCGCGGCGTCGAGCGCACCTATGTCACCGAGGCCGGGGCGCTGAACGTGCTGCGCGGCGTCGACCTGGACGTCTTTCCGGGCGAGGTGGTCGGGCTGATCGGTCCGTCCGGTTCGGGCAAGTCGTCGCTGCTGCACGCGGCGGGTCTGCTGGAAAAGCCCAATGCCGGCCTGATCGCCCTGGACGGCCGCGACTGCTCCAAGCTGTCCGAACGCCAGCGCACCAAGGTGCGGCTGTCGACCGTGGGGTTCATCTATCAGTTCCACCACCTGCTGCCCGAGTTCAGCGCCGTGGACAACGTCGCCATGCCGGCGATGATCGCCGGTCGGAGCAAGGCCGAGGCTCGGGCCAGCGCCACCGAGATGCTGACCCAGTTGGGCCTGGCCGAGCGGCTCAACCACCAGCCGGGCCAACTGTCCGGCGGCGAGCAGCAGCGGGTGGCCATCGCCCGCGCCCTGGCCAACAGTCCAAAGCTGTTGCTGGCAGACGAGCCGACCGGCAATCTCGACCCGACCAATTCGGCGGCGGTGTTCCAGGCGCTGTACGAGCAAGCCCGCAAGCGCGGTGTGGCGGCCCTGATCGCCACGCACAACATGGAGCTGGCCCGCTACATGGACCGGGTCTTCGCGCTGAAGGACGGGCACCTGGCGCCCCAGACCTTCTAGAGCAAGGCGTCGCGCAAGGCCGCGTAGAACCCGGCCTGGTCGATCTTCTTGATCACGCGGGCGTTCGGCGGCCGGCGTTTCAGCGTCGGATCGGCCAACTCGATGTCCGGCAGGATGGGGTGCGAGACGCTGAGATAGCCGCGCGTCAGTTCGCCCATCGTCTCGACATCGACCACCGCCATCGCCGAGTCCAGGATCAGGCGCTCGTCCAGGGCCACGGCGCAGGTCAGGGCGTCGGGATGCAGGCTGCCGTCCAGGGCCTGGGTTTCCTGGGCGAAGGCCAGGGAGGTGCGGTTGACCTGGGTGAAGAACCTGGCGCGCGGCGTGCCGATCGCTTCCAGCGCCGCTAGTTGGTCCAGGTTCAGCAGGCCGTCGCGCAGGGTCTCCGTCCAGGTGACGATGCTCATCGCGAAACCGGCGTTGATGACGATCTTGGCGGCTTCCGGATCGACATAGAGGTTGTACTCGGCCGCCGGGGTGACGTTGCCGACGCCGTTGTCGGTTCCGCCCATGATCCACAGGTGTTTGACGGCCTGGGCGATGCGCGGCTCGCGTTGATAGGCCAGGGCGATGTTGGTCAGGGCGGCCTGGGCGATCAGGGTGATCTCGCCGGGCGCATCCATCACCCGCCGCACGATCTCGTCGGCGGCGTGGCCGGGGCTTGGGCGTTGGGCGGTCTTGGCAAAGCCGCTGTCGCTCATGCCGTCGGCCCCGAACACATAGGCCGCGTCCAGGGGCGCGCGGGCGAGCGGCCGCTGGGCGCCCAGATAGACCGGGATCTCGCCGCCGCGCCCGCAGGCCTCCACGGTGACCAGGGCGTTCTCGGCGTGCTGTTCGAAGCCGACATTGCCGTGCGCGATGGTGATGGCCTCCACGCTCACACCGGGGCGGCGAAGGGCCAGCATCAAGGAGAACACGTCGTCCCCGGCGGTGTCGGTGTCGATGATCAGTCGCATGGCGCGATCTGGCCCAATCCGCCCGTCAAATCCACCGGAAATCGCGGCTTTGCCGGTCCGGGCAGGGGCGCGACGAAAAATCTGGCAATCGAACAACGGTCGCTTGCGCATGAGAACAAAAGTGGAATATAGAACAAACAAGCAACGATCGCAGGAGGGTCCCCATGGTTCGTATCGCGCGTGAGTCTTTGGCGCTTGTATCTGTCGCCAGCTTCGTCTGGATGATGTGCCAGGTCGCCCAATTGGTGGCTTGAGTCGTGTAGCCATGAGGTGCGGTGATGTCGGGCAATGAAGGGCAGGGGTTCGTCCACCTTCGCGTGCGCTCGGCCTATTCGCTGCTCGAAGGCGCCATCAAGGCCGACAAGATCCCGGGCTTGGCCGCGGCCGCCGGCATGCCGGCGGCGGGACTGGTCGACCGCAACAATCTGTTCGGGGCGCTGGAATATTCCGTCTATGCCAAGGACCATGGCGTCCAGCCGATCATCGGCTGCGCCCTGGCGGTGTCGGGCGTAGGCGCTGGGCCGACCGAGCGCTGGGCCCGCACGCCGACCATCACCCTGTTGGTCCAGAACGAGCGGGGCTATCTGAACCTCTCTGAACTGTCGTCGATCGCCTATCTGGAAAGCGGCGAGATGTCCGAGCCGGTGGTGCCCTGGGCCAAGGTGGTCGAGCACGCCGAGGGGCTGATCCTGCTGTCGGGCGGCGTCGACGGACCCGTCGACGCCCTGCTGGCCGCCGGCAAGACCGCCGAGGGCGAGGCGGCCCTGGCCGAGATGCAGCGGGTGTTCGGCGACCGCTTCTATGTCGAGCTGCAGCGCCATGGCCTGCCGCGCCAGGCCGCCGCCGAGCCGGGCCTGGTCCACTGGGCTTATGAGAACGACGCGCCGCTGGTCGCCACCAACGACGTCTATTACGCCAAGCCGGCGATGTACGACGCCCACGACGCCCTGCTGTGCATCTCCGACGGCGCCTTCGTCGGCCAGGACGAGCGCCGGCGGGTGACCCCCGAGCACTGGTTCAAGCCGGCCGAGGACATGCGCAAGCTGTTCGCCGACCTGCCGGAGGCCTGCGACAACACCCTCGACATCGCCCGCCGCTGCGCCTTCATGGTGCACAAGCGCGACCCGATCCTGCCCAGCTTCCCCACCGGCGACGGCCGCAGCGAACCTGAGGAACTGACCCACCAGGCCAAGGAAGGCCTGAAGATGCGCCTGGCGGCCCTGGACCATCTGGCGGTCGAGGAGCAGGTCTATTGGGACCGGCTCGACTTCGAGCTGTCCATCATCATCAAGATGGGTTTCCCCGGCTACTTCCTGATCGTGTCGGACTTCATCAAGTGGGCCAAGGAGCACGGCATTCCCGTGGGTCCGGGACGGGGTTCGGGCGCCGGGTCGCTGGTCGCCTGGGTGCTGACCATCACCGATCTGGACCCGCTGCGCTTTGGCCTGCTGTTCGAACGGTTCCTGAACCCCGAACGGGTCTCCATGCCCGACTTCGACATCGACTTCTGCCAGGAGCGGCGGGAAGAGGTGATCGTCTACGTGCAGGAGAAGTACGGCCGCGACCGCGTGGCCCAGATCATCACCTTCGGCTCCCTGCAGGCCCGCGCCGTGCTGCGCGACGTCGGGCGGGTGATGCAGCTGCCGTTGGGCCTGGTCGACAGGCTTTGCAAGATGGTGCCCAACAATCCGGCCGCGCCGGTGACCCTGGCCCAGGCCATCGACATCGAGCCGCGCCTCAAGCAGGCCCGCGACGAGGACGGCAACGTCAAGGCCTGCCTTGACGTTGCTTTGCAGCTGGAAGGCCTGTTCCGCAACGCCTCGACCCACGCCGCCGGCGTGGTGATCGGCGACCGGCCCCTGACTCAGCTGACCCCGCTCTACAAGGATCCGCGCTCGGACCTGCCCGCCACCCAGTTCAACATGAAATGGGTCGAAAGCGCCGGCCTGGTGAAGTTCGACTTCCTGGGGCTGAAGACCCTGACGGTGCTGGACCGGGCGGTGAAGCACCTGAAGAAGCGCGGCGAGATCATCGACCTCAGCCGCCTGCCGTTCGACGACGCCAAAACCTACGAGCTTCTCGCTTCCGGCCAGACGGTCGGCGTGTTCCAGCTGGAAAGCCAGGGCATGCGCGACACCCTGCGCAAGATGCGCTGCGGCTCGATCGAGGAGATCACCGCGCTGATCTCGCTGTACCGACCGGGGCCGATGGACAACATCGACACCTTCGTGGACTGCAAGTTCGGCCGCAAACCCGTCGACAACCTGCACCCCTCGCTGGAGGTGGTGCTGAAGGAGACCTACGGCGTTATCGTCTACCAGGAACAGGTGATGCAGATCGCCCAGATCCTGGCCGGCTACAGCCTGGGCGAAGCCGACCTTCTGCGCCGGGCCATGGGCAAGAAGAAGAAGGAGGAAATGGATCTCCAGAAGATCCGTTTCGTCGCCGGGGCCAAGGACAAGAACGTCCCGGAGGAGCAGTCCGGCTCGATCTTCGAACTGGTGGCCAAGTTCGCCGGCTACGGCTTCAACAAGTCGCACGCCGCCGCCTACGCCCTGATCGCCTATCAAACCGCCTGGCTGAAGGCCAATACGCCGGTCGAGTTCCTGGCCGCGTCGATGAGCCTGGACCTGTCGAACACCGACAAGCTGGCGGTCTTCCACCAGGACGCCAGGCGTTTCGACATCGTCGTGCGGCCGCCGGACGTCAATCGCTCGGGCGCCGACTTCGAGGTCGAGAACGGCGAGGTGCTGTACGCCCTGGGCGCCGTGCGCAACGTCGGCCTGGAGGCCATGAAGCACCTGGTCGCCATCCGCGAGGAGGGCGGGCCGTTCCGCGACATCTTCGACTTCGTCGAGCGGGTCGATCCCAAGCTGGTCAACAAGCGGGCGATCGAGAACCTGGCCCGGGCCGGGGCCTTCGACTCCCTGTCCAAGAACCGCGCCCAGATCTTCGCCTCGGCCGACGTGCTGATCGCCCACGGCCAGAGCATCGCGGCCGATCGCCAGGGCGGCCAGCACGCCCTGTTCGGCGGCGACCCGGCCGCCGGCCGTCCGCGCCTGAAGAAGACCGAGGCCTGGAGCCAGGTCGACCTGCTGGACGAGGAGCTGGCCGCCGTCGGCTTCTACCTGACCGGCCACCCGCTGGACGACCTGGTGGGCGTGCTGCGTCGCCGTCGCACCCATATGCTGACTGAGGTGATCCCGCGCGCCGAGGCGGGCATGGAGGCCTTCCGGATGTGCGGCGTGGTCCGCCGCCGCCAGGAGCGCGCCTCGCAGAGCGGCGAGCGCTTCGCCTTCGTTTCGCTGTCCGATCCCAGTGGCGAGTACGAAGTGCTGTTCCCGCCCGAGGCCCTGCGCAAGTGCCGCGAGGTGCTGGAGCCGGGCAAGGCGGTGTCGATCAAGGTCCGCGCCAAGGCCCGCGACGGCGAGGTGCGGTTCTTCGGCGACGACGCCGAGCCGATCGAGAAGGCCATCGAGAACATGGTGGCGGGCCTGCGCCTGCACCTGTCGCCCTCGGCCACCGAGATCGAGGCCCTGCGCAAGCGGCTGGAGCCGGCCGCCTCGCCGCGCGGCGGCGAGGTCAGCCTGATCGCCGCCCTGGGCGGCGGCCGCGAGATCGAGATGAAGCTGCCCGGTCGCTACACCCTGGACGCCGCCCTGCGCGGCGCCCTGAAGACCGCGCCCGGCGTGGCGCTGCTGGAAGACGTCTAGGGCGCGTGCGCCGTGGCGCGGGCGGTCGAAATCCGCCGGCGCTGTCGGTTTGATCCGCCCTCGTGCGTCCTATGAGCGACGGCCGAACCGGCCGGACGTTCACGGTCCGCGCCGAGCCCCGCGCGATCATCAGGGAGA
>NZ_JBAPVS010000288.1:0-4208 GCF_049283275.1 Caulobacter sp.
ACGACGTGGCCCGCCGCGTCGACAGCGCGTACCTCGCCCGCATGGTCGCCGAGCACCGCATGGACGAGGTCGAGGCCGCCGAACTGATCGTCGACCTCACCTACACCCTGCCCAAGAAAGCCTACAAACTCGACCAACGTCCCCAATGGGCAAGGCCGGTCGGCCAAGGTCCCACCGTGGCTTGACGTTCGGACTCCAAACTATAAGATATTGTTCCATAATATGGGACTAAAGAAAGTCCCATCAGAACAACAATGAAGTCGAGGGGAAGACGCCATGACACCCAACCCGCTGCTTGGCGTGCTTTTCCATTGGCTGGGCGGCCTGTCGTCCGCCAGCTTCTACGTGCCCTATCGCAGCGTGCGGCGCTGGTCGTGGGAGATCTTCTGGCTGACCGGCGGCATCTTCTCCTGGCTGTTGGCCCCCTGGCTGTTCGCCGGCCTGCAGACCGAAAACCTGCTGGGGGTGATGGCCCAGGTCCCGCCCAAGACCGCCGGGCTGTGCGTGATGTTCGGCGTGCTCTGGGGTTTCGGCGGCCTGACCTACGGCCTGACCATGCGCTATCTGGGCCTGTCGCTGGGCATGGCCGTGGTGCTGGGCCTGTGCACGGTGTTCGGCACCCTGATCCCGCCCCTGGTCCAGGGCGACTTCGCCGAAAAGCTGCTGGGATCGCCGTCGGGACGGATCATCCTGCTGGGCCTGATCGTCACCCTGGCCGGCATCGTCGTCGTCGCCTGGGCCGGCGCCAAGAAGGACGCCGACCTGTCGGCGGAGCAGAAGAAGACCGCCGTCGCCGAGTTCGACTTCAGGAAGGGCATCGCCGTGGCGGTGTTTTCCGGGATCATGTCGGCCTGTTTCGCCTTCGGGCTTTCGGCCGGCGAGCCGATCAAGGCCCTGACGGCCGCCGCCGGCACCGGCCCGTTGTGGACCGGCCTGCCGACCCTGTGCCTGGTGATGTTCGGCGGCCTGATCACCAACGGCGTCTGGTGCGCCTGGCTGATCTTCAAGAACCGCAGCGCCGGCCAGTGGCTGGGCGCGGTCAGTCCGGCCGAGGCGGCCGACAAACCCGAGACGGCGGCCCTGAAGCGTTCGCCGTTGGCGGCCAACTACCTGCTGTGCGCGGTGGCGGGCACGGCCTGGTATTTCCAGTTCTTCTTCTACACGATGGGCGAGAGCCAGATGGGCCGGTTCGGCTTCTCCAGCTGGACCCTGCACATGGCCTCGATCATCATCTTCGGCACGCTGTGGGGCTTTGCCTTCCGTGAATGGAAGGACGCCCGCCCCAGGGTCAAGGCCATGGTCTGGACCGGCGTCGCCCTGCTGGTCGGGGCGACGGTGATCATCGGCTACGGCAACCGCCTGGGCGGCTAGAGCCCTAACCCTCCGGGCCCAGCCTGGCGGGGTTGAAGCCCAGGGCCATGCCGATCTCCAGAGCGGCCGCGACCACCCTTGGCGTCAGCTCGACCATCCGCGCCTCGTCCATGTATTGCGGGACGCTGGACAGGCTGACAGCGGCGACGATCGCGCCGCTGGCGTCGCGGATCGGCGCGGCGATGCAACGGATGCTGTCGCCGCCGTCCTCCAGGTGCAAGGCATGGCCGGTCCGCTGGGCGGCCTCCATGTCGCGGCGGAAGGCGGCCGCCGCGGGCGTGTTCGGATCCTCGGAAAACAACGCCGCCCAGCGCTCCGGCGGACTGTCGATGAGCAGGGCGCGCCCCAAGGCGGTGTCGCGGATGCGGTTGCGGTCGCCGACCCGGTGGCGGATTTCCAGCCGGCGCCGGCCGGGGATCTGAGCGACATAGAGCACGTCATCGCCGGCCGCCGCGCCAAGATTGGTCGCGTCCTGGGTTTCGGCCGAAAGCGCGCTCAGCACCGGCCGCGCCACCTCCTCCAGACCCAGCCGCTCGCGCGCCTGATGACCAAGCTGCACCAGCCGCCCGCCCAGCCGATAGTCACGCCCAACCGACGACAGCAGGCCGCGATCGACCAAGGCCGAGGCCAGGCGATGGGTGGTGCTGCGGGTCAGGCCGACCCGTTGCTCGAAGGCCTTGAGGCTATGGGCGCCCTCGGCGACGGCTTCGAGGATGTCCAGCGCCCGGTGCAGGGTCTGACTGGCGCGGTCCGCGGCGGCGGAGGCTTGAGGCGCGGCTGTATCCGACAAGAGGGCATCCTATCCCGATCACGCCCTTAGATAGCATCGGAACGCCGATTCCGACGATGCTTCGTCGGCGTTCCGGGACCGAAATCGCCACCTCGCGGCCGGAAAGCCGCTCGCTGGGAATACCCTCTTCGCCCATCGGTTCTGAAAAGGGCAGACCTGGAGGAAACCAATGTCCAAAGCACCGCCCATTCCGCCGGAACAGCGCGCCTTCAAAGGCCAGAAGCCCCAGATCGAGGGCCAAGGCGGCCATGATGACCTGCAGTCGCCCGATCCCGGCAACGCCGACGTGAACCTCGATGAGCAGGGCCGCCACGGCAACCTGCGCCAGAACACATCCCGTTCCGGCAACGTACAGGACCGCTGAGAGAGGCCCTCTCCCAGGGGGAGAGGGTTTTCCTACGCCGCCACGCGGACCTCCGGAGCGAACTCCGGGTAATAGCCGGCCATCATCCGCTCGGCAAAACCGACCAGGTTGGGCAGGGCTTCGGCCCGCCGGCGCAACGGCGAATCGAAGAACGGCGTCAGGATCTGGGCCAGCATGGCGAAGACGATGGCGTCGACGCTGGTGGGCCGGTGGCCCATCATGAAGGAGGAACCGCCCAGCATCTCCGACAGGGCCGTCAGCGACCACGCGCCCAGCTCCACGATCTCGTCGGGTGAATGGCGACCGATGCCGACGGCCTTGAGGTTGGTCTGCACCGCCCCCAGCAGGCCGTCGATGGCGTCGGCCCGCGCCTCGTCCGGCAGGCCGTCGAACCAGCGCGCCGGCCCCTTGGCGAAATTGTCGTCGTCGAAGAACCGGAAGTGGCAGCTGGCCCAACCCAGATGGTTCTCGACCATCCGCTCGATCGCCCAGGCCTGGCCCCGCTGGGCCTTGCTGAGGCCGGCGTCCAGGTCGACGCCGTAGCTGCGCTCGATATAGGCGCGGATGAAGGTGGAGTCGGCGACCTTGATCCCGTCGTCGTCGATCCACGGCAGTTGCCCCTTGGGCGACAGGTGGGGATGGGCCAGGACCTTTTCGTACCAGAGGCCCGCCATCTTAAGATGGATCTCGGTCTTGGTGACATACGGGCTGCCTTCGGGGAGACCGAAGGCGGGTCCGGCGGCGTAGAGCGTGATCATGGTGGTCTCTCCCTGCTGAGCCGCTTGCCGGATCCGTCCAGACCGTATTGCGACATTCGGACGCTACCGCCATCCTGCTGCCAGCATGCTGTCAGCATCGACCGCGCAGAGTGATCCCATGAGACGCGCCGAACGCCTTTTCCAGATTATCCAGATCCTTCGCCGCAGCCGACAGCCGGTCACGGCCGATGCGATGGCGAGCGAGCTGGAGACCTCCAAACGCAGCGTTTATCGCGACATCGCCGCCTTGATCGGTCAGAGGGCGCCCATCCGCGGCGAAGCGGGCGTCGGCTATGTGCTGGAGGCCGGATACGACATGCCGCCCCTGATGCTGACACCCGACGAGATCGAAGCCGCCGTGCTGGGGGCCCAGTGGGTCGCCGGGCGCGGCGACCCGGTGCTGGCCACCGCCGCCAACGACCTGATCGCCAAGATCGCCGCCGCCGTCCCCGAACAGTTGCGCCCCTACGTGCTGGCCCCCGCCACCGGGACCGGCACCAACTGGAAGGCCCTGCCCGACGGCATCGACATCGCCCAGACCCGGGCCTGGATCCACGCCGGCCGCAAGATCCGCCTGGATTACCGCGACGAGAAGGGCGCGGTCAGCCAGCGTGTCGTCTGGCCGGTGACGGTGGGCTATCTGGAGACCGTGCGCCTGCTGATCGCCTGGTGCGAGCTGCGCAACGACTTCCGCAATTTCCGCACCGACCGCATCGAGGGGGCGGAATTCCTCGACGAACGGCACGGCCAGAGGCCCGGCGTCCTGCGAACCCGTTGGCAGCGGGCGCTGGAGGAGGAGCGCAAGCGATGGGCCAAGGGCGAAGGCTGCGCGCCTTAGCGAGAATGGATGTCTAGCTTCAGGAAGCGAAAACCTCGTCCTTCGACAAGCTCAGGATGAGGTTTTCGAATGCCCCCGAGCCTGCAT
>NZ_JBAPVS010000289.1:0-7694 GCF_049283275.1 Caulobacter sp.
GCCCCGACGGGCGGCAAGCGGCGGCCTTAGACGGCCGCCAGCCGGGTCCAGCGGCGCAGCGGCGCCCACCGCGCGGCGATCTCGGCCAGGGCCACGTGGCCGGCCAGCATCAGCGGCGCGATGACCAGGATCTCGAGCGGAAAGCCATGCGGCGGCTCGGGCTTCAAGGCCATCGGCTGGATGAACAGCAGGATCAGGATGTTGTTGGCTGCGTGCGCCCCGATGGCGAACTCGATCCCGCCCAGCCGCAGCGTCATCCACGCCAGGCCCACGCCCATGGCCAGCCGCACCAGGAAGGCGTCGAGGTTGGGATCCAAATGGATCGCCGAGAACAGCAGGCCGCTCAGCACCAGCACCGCGCGCGGGTCCGGGAACCAGGCGCCGACGATCTTGATCAGCCAGCCCCGAAAGACCAGCTCCTCGGCGGCGGCCGCGATCAGCAGCAGGGACACGACCAGGGCCGCATAGGCCAGGCGACCGGCCAGGTCGGGGGCGATCGCCAGGATCGGCGCGCCCGGCGCCTTGGGGTCCAGCGCCGCCGAGGCCAGCAGCAAGGGCCCGATCGTCACCGCGAACAGGCCCAGGCCGAGCAACAGAAGCCGCCAGCGGAACCGAGGCGCGGTCGTGAAATACGAGATCAGCCGGCGGTGATGCAGCAGACCGGCCACGCCCACGAAGGCCAGGGCCATGCCGCCGTTGATGAAGGCCAGCAGGCTGAGCACGAAGGCGACCTTGGTCAGGCTGGTCGGCGTCTCGCCGCCGCCGATCATGGCCATCAGCCGTTCGGTCGCCTGGACTCCGCCCCCGCCGATCGCGAAAGCCACGAACACCGCGGCGCCGCAGATCACCGCCGCCAGCAGGGCGGCGATCACGCCGACGGGCAAGGTCAGCAGGAGCGGAACGACGCGCCGGTCGGTCGGCGTCAGATCGTCCAGGAACGGCGACCGTCGAAGCTCTGCTAGCACCACTGTTTCGGATCCTGACCTGCATCAATCGCTAGGCGTTCGCCGTCTCGGGCGCAAGCCGCGCGACACGCGACTTGCCGCGATCGACGGCGCGCGGCACACATCGGGGCAAACGCGGGGCGCGCCATGACCGACATAACCCAGAAAGAAGCACAGCACCTGCACCGCCTGATCCTGTTCTCGGACGCGGTGTTCGCGATCGCCATCACCCTGCTGGCCATCGAGATCCATCCGCCCGAGCACTGGCATGGCGTGGCCGACCTGTTCGGGCAGATGCGGCACAAGCTGATGGCCTACGCCGTCAGCTTCGGCGTGGTGGGCATCTATTGGATCAGCCATCGCCGCACCTTCTCGCGCCTGACCCGGGCCGACGGCGTGCTGGACGTGCTGAACCTGGCGATGCTGGGCCTGCTGGCGCTGCTGCCCCTGACCACGGAACTGCTCTGGGAAAGCGGGTCGCTGCCGTCGGTGATCGTCTATGTGGGCCTGGCGACCGCCATCGGCCTGGCCCACGCCGTGGCCTGGGCCTACGCCGCCTTCGTCGGCCGCCTGACCGAGCCGATGTCGACGGTCGAGAAGAGCTTCGTGCTGCTGCGCGTGGCCCTGCTGCCCGGCCTGATGTGCGGCCTGACCTTCGTCAGCATCATCACCCGCACCCCGTGGGGCTGGCTGGGGATCGTCGCGATCGTCGGCGCGCTGTCGCTGCTCAACCGCCTGCTGGTCCGGAGCGGCATGCTCACGGCCGCCCAAATCGCCGAGGATTGAAGTCTTGCGCATCGTCTCGGGCCAGTATCGCGGCAAGGCCATCGCCACCCCGCCGGGCGACACCACCCGCCCCACCTCCGATCGGGCGCGCCAGGCGGTGTTCAACATCCTCGAGCACGCCGCCTGGGCGCCGCAGCTGCATGGCGCGCGGGTGATCGATGTGTTCGCCGGCTCGGGCGCCTTGGGCCTGGAGGCGATGTCGCGCGGGGCCACCTTCTGCCTGTTCGTCGAGACCGACGACGCCGCGCGCGGCGCGATCCGCGAGAACATGGAAGCCTTCGGCCTGTTCGGCCAGGCCCGGGTGCACCGGCGCGACGCCACCGATCCGGGCGCGCGCCCCGGCAGCGTGGGCGCGCCGTTCGACATCGCCTTCCTCGATCCACCCTACGCCAAGGGCCTGGGCGAAAAGGCCCTGGCCGCGCTGGTCGCCGGCGACTGGCTGGCGCCGGGCGCCATCGTGATGTTCGAGCGCGGCCGCGACGAGCCCGATCCGACACCCGAAGGTTTCGAACGGCTCGACGCGCGCGACTACGGCGCCGCGCGCGTCCTCTTCTTTCGGCTGGCCTAGCTACCAACCGCGAACCGTCACCCGGTTGTCGACCTGCGAGCGCAGGTTCACCGCCCCGTCCCGCGTGATGCGGTAGGGTCCACCGCCGGAACTGGCGATGAAGCGGCGTTTCTTCAGCGCCTTGAAGACCGATAGAGTGCAGTCCGACAGGCGCCAGCCATCACGGGTAATGCAGTCAACACCGATGATGCGGTCTTTTTCGTCGCGCAGGAGTTCGATGCGGGCGCCCTGCGCCAGCGCGTGCAGCGTGCGTTGCTGCGGCTTTGAGATGTTCAAGGAAGTCGTCCGAGGATCGAGGCATGAGAACGCTCACCGTCTGGCGAGCGGACGGAGCGGGGCCTGATCAGCTATCGAACGGGAGGTTCGGAGCCTTAGGCCCGGGCCTCAAACACAATCTCGGACATGAACCACACTGGGTTTCGGATGGGCTGAAGTTAAGCGCGTCACCGTCATCCGTCATCCCCCGAGATGATCGGAGGATCCAAGCCGCGCCGACCTGTGTCCGCGCGGCAACGGCGACGACGCGCTACTTCTTCACCTTGGCCGGCGTCGTCTGGGCCACCTTGACCGGCGCGCCCTCGCGCCGGGCTTCGTCGATCAGGCCGGCGCAGTCGGCGTCCTTGGCCTCGCCGCCCGTGACGAAGGGCAGGATGGCCGCCAGGGGCGAGAGCAGGGCCCCGAGCGCGAGCGCGGCGCCGCCTTGGGCCACGGCCCCGCTGGCGTCCAGCCCGATCTTCGGCGCCATGAGCGGCCCCCGGATGGTGATCGGAATGAACAGGCGCACCAGCCGCGGCTTCTTGCTGTCGCCGTCGATCCTCAGGTCCAGGCGTTCGTTGCGCAGGTCGATCGTGCCCTTGCCCCTGGCCAGCACCACGCCGGTGTCGGCGACGATCTGATTGGAGGTCATGATCCCGTCCTTGACGCTGAAATCGGCCACCGCGCAGCGGACGCTGGTTTCCTTGGTGTCCTTGCTCAGCAGCATCAGCAGGCCCTTGGAGGCGTTGACGCCCAGCAGTTCGGCGAACGCCTGGCGGATCTCGCCCTTGGGCGAGACCAGGGTCACCTGGCCGCTGGCGGTCGAGGCCGCCCGATGCACCGAATTGCCGTAGCCGGTCAGCTTGGCCCGGGCCAACACCCCGCCCTCGATGGCCGGCTTGCCGCCGCTGCTGATGGTGATGAAGTCCTCGAGCTTGGCGTTGACCAGGCGCAGGTCCAGATCCGTGCGCGGAACCTTGGGATTGGCGTCCAGCCGCACCTTCCCCGACAGGTCGCCGCGCGAGAAGGTGAAGCCGATCGGATCCAGGGTCAGCACGCCCTTCTCCAGCGTCAGGTCGGCGCGGACCTTCCTGAGCGGCAGGTTGGGCGCGTTGACCGCCAGGGCGCGGTACTTGACCTTGGCGTCCATGGCCTTGACGCGCTCGACCTGCAGGGTGGCGTCGGGCAGCAGGCGCTTGGTCGCGTCGCGCTGGGCGGCCTCCACCTTCTGGCCGGCCGAGGCGGTCTCGCCCCTGCCGGTGGCCGGCGCCGCGCCGACCAGGCTGCCCAGGTCGTCGAAGTCCAGACGCTTGGACTGCAGTTCGGCCTCCAGATAGGGCCGCTCGCGCCCCATCAGCACGAACAGGTCGCCCGAAAGATCGCTGTCGCCGATCCGGCCGTTCAGCTTCTTGAAGTCGAACCGCTGGCCGTTGCGGCTCAGGTGGCCGCTGATCTTGTAGGGCGGGGTGTTGGGCAGGGTCAGGCCGGTCAGGGCGTAGAGGCGGTTGAGGTCGGCGCCCGACACCGTCAGCTGGGTCTCAAACAGGCCCAGGTTGAACGGCTTGGTCACCTGGCCCTTGGCCGTCACGTGGGTCGATCCGGCGTCGACTTTGGCGTCGAACGGATAGGGCCGGTTGGGCGAGATGTTCAGCAGCGGACCGCCGGTGACCAGGGCCGTGAACGGCGCGCGGTTCAGTTGGCCCTTGCCCTCCAGCACGAACTTGCCGCGCCCGTCGCTGCTGGCGTGCTCGTTGGAGCTGACCGTGCCCAGGAAGAAGATGTCCCGTTGCTGGTCCTCGTAGCGCAGCTGGCCGTCATTGATGATGAAGTGCTGGATGGCCGGCAGCTTCAGGGGCTTTTGGGGCGCGTTGGGATCGCCGAACGTCCAGTTGGCGCGGCCCGAGCCCTCGCGCAGCAGGCGCACGTCGGGGCGATCGATCGCCAGCAGCGGCAGGATCACCTCGCCCTTCAGCAGGGGCAGAAGCTTGATCTGCACCGCGACGCGGTCGACCGTGGCCATGTATGGCTTGGAGGGGGGCGTCCCAGCGGCCGAGCCCTTCGGATCGGCCTTGGCCGCCCAGTCCGGCTGGGCGATGCGCACGCCCAGCGCCTCGGCCTTGGGCGAGAACGACCAGGGATGGACACGCAGGTCGCCGGTGATCACCACCTCGCGGTTCAGCCGCGCCGAGGCCACACGGCCCAGCGGCCCTCGAAACCAGTTCCAGTCGAACAGCACCAGGAAGACGACGATCGCCGCCGTCAGCACGATCGCCCCGATCATCCCCCAACGGTCGCGCGGCGGCATGCCGCGCAGGCGGGCGACGAGGCCTGCCTGGGCGTTGGACGGCGGATGGGGCGCGAGCGTGGTCAGGGTGGAACCTCCAGATACCCGTCCACAACGCGCGGATGGGGTCGTTGTGTTCCGAAGCCCGGCCCGGCGGAGGACGATCATGACGCCCGGACCGGCTCATGAAGACCCGATCGGGTGATTGCCAGGGCCGCGTCGGCCGCCTAGCGTCGCTTCAAAACAACTGTTTGAGGCGGGCATGGCGATCGAGGCGGTGATCTGGGATTTCGGCGGGGTGTTCACCACTTCGCCGTTCGAGGCGTTCCGGCGGTTCGAGGCCCGGCGCGGCCTGCCGATGGACTTCATCCGCCGGGTCAACGCCGCCGATCCCGACGCCAACGCCTGGGCGCTGTTCGAGCGCAACGAGATCGACGCGGCGGCCTTCGATGCGATGTTCCTGGAGGAGGCCGCGCGCCTGGGCCACGCCGTGCGCGGCGCCGAGGTGCTGCCCCTGCTGTCGGGCGAGGTTCGGCCCCGGGTCGTGGCAGCGCTGAAGGCCTGCAAGGCGCGCTTCAAGGTCGGCTGCATCACCAACAACGTCGTCACCGGCCACGGGACCGGCATGGCGGGCTCGGCCGAGAAGGCCGAGGCGATCGCCGACATCTTCGCCCAGTTCGATGTGGTGATCGAAAGCTCCAAGGCCGGGGTGCGCAAGCCCGACCCACGCATCTACCAGATGATGTGCGAGCGGCTGGTGGTGGACCCCGCGCGGTGCATCTATCTCGACGACCTGGGGGTCAACTGCAAGCCGGCCGCGGCCCTGGGCATGACCGCGATCAAGGTCACCACCGAGGATCAGGCGCTGGAGGACCTTGCGGCGGCGACCGGTTTGGCGTTCTGACTGGGAAAACTTCTCCGCAGGAGCCGCCATGTCCAGCCCCGCCAAGATCGGCGCCGCCGCCGCCCTCTCCCAACTCGAAGGCTGGACGTCGGTCGCCGAGAAGGATGCGATCAGCAAGACCTTCAAGTTCGCCGACTTCAACGCCGCCTTCGGCTTCATGACCCGCGTGGCCCTGAAGGCCGATCAGCTCGACCATCATCCGGAGTGGTTCAACGTCTACAACCGGGTCGAGGTGGTGCTGACCACCCACGACGCCGGCGGGGTCAGCGCGCTGGACGTGACGATGGCGCGGTTCATGGATTCGATCGCTTAGGGCCCGGCTGGCCCCCTCCGTCACGCCGCGTATTCGCGGCGCGCCACCTCCCCCGTTGCACGGGGGAGGAGTACAGTTCAAACTAGTGTTTGAATTATAATCGGGAGGACGCCGAACATGGCGCAGAGCACGGGCCGGGTCGCCGGCAAGAAGGCCTTCATCACGGGCGGCGCCCAGGGCCTGGGCGCGGCGGCCGGGCGTCGTCTCGCCGAAGAGGGCGCCAAGGTCAGCCTGGCCGACATCAACTTCGCCGGGGCCCAGGCCGTGGCGGCCGAGATCAACGCCGCCCATGGCGCCGGCACGGCCTTCGCGTTCGAACTGGACGTCACCCAGGAAGACCAGTGGATCGAGGCGCTGGAAAAGGCCGACGCGGCGATGGGCGGGATCTCGGTGCTGCTCAACAACGCCGGGGTCGCCGGCGACAAGCCGCTGGAGCAGATGGAGTTCGACGTCTGGAAGAAGATCATGTCGATCAATGTCGACAGCGTCTTCCTGGGGGCCAAGCACGCGCTGAAATACATGCGCGCCCACCAGCCGGGCTCGATCATCAACATCAGCTCGATCGCCGGCCTGATCGCCAACCACAATTCACCGGCCTACAACGCCTCCAAGGCGGGCGTCTGGCTGCTGAGCAAGAACATCGCCCTGTACTGCGCCAAGATGGGGCTGGATATCCGCTCCAATTCGATCCACCCGACCTTCATCGACACCCCGATCCTGGACCCGCTGAGCCAGCGTCTGGGCAAGGAAGAGGCGCACGCCAAGCTGGGCCGGCAGATCCCGCTGGGCCACATCGGCGAGCCCGACGACATCGCCAACGCCGTGCTCTATCTGGCCAGCGACGAGAGCAAGTTCATGACCGGCGCCGAGATGAAGCTGGACGGCGGCATTTCGGCGATGTGAGGGGGCGGGGAGGCCCCCTCCGGCCCTTCGGGCCACTTCACCCCGAAGGGGAAGGATTTCACTCGGCGCCGCGGAGATGCTCCCCTCTTGGGGGAGCTGTCGCGGAGCGACTGAGGGGGTCCTCGCCGTCTAGCGCGGCGCGCGCTTGGCCAGGATCCGCTGCAGGGTGCGGCGGTGCATGTTCAGCCGGCGGGCGGTTTCCGAGACATTGTGGCCGCACAGCTCATAGACCCGCTGGATATGCTCCCAGCGCACGCGATCGGCGCTCATCGGATTGTCCGGCGGATCGGGACTGTCGCCGCGGGCGGTGAGCAGGGCCTTGGCCACGTCGTCGGCGTCTGCCGGCTTGGACAGATAGTCCACCGCCCCCGCCTTCACCGCCGCCACGGCGGTGGCGATATTGCCATAGCCGGTGAGCATGATGATCTTGGCGTCGGGGCGCGCCTCGCGCACCGCCTCCACCACCTTCAGGCCGGTGCCGTCCTCGAGCCGCATGTCGAGCACGGCGTGGGCCGGAGCGTGGGCCTTCAGGGCCGTCAGCGCTTCGCCCACGGACGCGGCCAGGGTGACCGCGAAGCCTCGCTGCTCCAAAGCTCGCCCCAGCCGCGTGCGCAAGGGCGCATCGTCGTCGAGCAACAGCAAGCTGTTGTCAGAGAGAGCCGCCACCATTTCCGCGATATCTGCCATGCGTAACGCTCCCATAGGGCGACCCCACCGCGGAATGCGGCGTACTGTCG
>NZ_JBAPVS010000290.1:0-1934 GCF_049283275.1 Caulobacter sp.
GTCCCAAGTCGCGCCCGGGCGCCGCCGAGGCCGCCGCCCGTCCCGGCCCCGAAACGCCGGTTCTCGACGCGGCCGCCCCCCAAGCGTCCCCTCCCGAGGAGCCCTCTCCCGAAGCGCCTCTCCCGGAAGCGCCGCCCCCCAAGCCGATCGTCATCTGGGCGATCTCGGACGGCCGGGCGGGCATCGAGGCCCAGGCCGTGGGCCTGGCCGAGGCCGTCGGTCGCCAGGTTCCAGCCACGATCGTGGTCAAGCGCGTGGAATGGCGGGGCAAGACCGGCCGCCTGCCCTGGTGGGCCAATTGGCTGCCGCGCCACTGGCTGACCCCCGAGAGCGGCGTCCAGGCTCCGTGGCCGGACCTGTGGATCGCCGCCGGCCGCGCCACCCTGCCCCTGTCGATCCGCGCCAAGCGCTGGTCGAACGGCAGGACCTATGTCGTGCAGATCCAGGACCCGCGCGTCCCGGCCAACATGTTCGACCTGGTCATCCCGCCCAAGCACGACCGGCTGACGGGCGACAATGTCCTGCCGATCACCGGCTCGCCGCATCGGGTCACGAGCCAGCGGCTCGAAACGGAATACGAAAAGTTCAAGGACCAGATCGACGCCCTGCCTCGGCCCCGCGTGGCGGTGCTGCTGGGCGGCAAGTCCAGGGCCTTCGACCTGTCGGCCGTGCGCGCGGCCGAGATGGCCCACCAGATCCAGCTGCCGCTGGAGCAGGAGGGCGGCAGCCTGCTGATGACCTTCTCGCGGCGCACGCCCGACCCGGCCAAGGCCCTGCTGACCGCCCGCCTGCGGCATCTTCCCGGGATCATCTGGGACGGCCTGGGGGCCAACCCCTATTTCGCCTTCCTGGCGGCGGCCGACTACATCCTGGTCACCGAGGACTCCACCAACATGGCCACCGAGGCGGCCTCGACGGGCAAGCCGGTGTTCATCCTGAAGATGGACGGGACGAGCCTGAAATTCCGCCTGTTCCATCAGGAACTGGAAGGCCTGGGCGCGGCCCGTCCCTATGGCGGGGCCTTCCACGGCTGGACCTATGAACCGGTAGACGAGACCGGCCGCGCGGCGGCCGAGATCGTGACGCGGATGCAGGCGCGGTGGCAGAGTACGACAAACGCTTAGGGCGAGCGTCGCCGATGTTGCGTCCACAGGTTGTTCTTGTTATGTTCACGGCATGACGGAACCGGCGCTAAACGTTCTCAGCTTGGGCAAGGCCAACCGCAATGAGCGGCGAAAGGCCATCGCGACCACGCTCAACGCCCTATCCGTGGCGCTCGTGATTTCAGCCGTGCTCCAGCCTCTGGCCTCGGGAATCCTCGATATCTCCCGCGTGGTGCTGGTGACGGGCCTGTTTCTTGTTCTCCAGATCGTGCTGCACTATGTTCTGGCCCGTGTGGAGGACTGAATGGATCCGTTCGTCCAAGCGATGCTCATCCTGTTCGGCAGCGCGCCGCTGGCCCTGCTAGCCGCGTGGCTGGTCGACATGTTCGAGCGCCGGTCGCACCGCCGCTGATCCTCGCCGTCCTCCAGGCCCGCATGGGTTCCGAACGCCTGCCGGGCCGGCCGGGCATGCTCCTGGCCCGGGCGCCGCTGGTCGTGCGCCAGATCGAGCGGATGGCGCGGGCCCGGCGCGTGGGCAAGATCGTGGTCTCGACCACCACCGACCCCGCCGACGACGCGCTGGAGGCCATGATCCGGCGCGAGGCCATTCCCGTCCATCGCGGTCCGCCCCAGGACGAGCTGGCCCGCCTGGCCGGCGTCCTGGCCGCCCATCCCGCCGACCACGTGGTGCGGGTGGGCGACGACAGCCCGCTGATCGATCCGGACCTGATCGACGCGACCATCGACCTGCACCTGTCCGAACAGGCCGACCACACCACCAACCGCTCGCCCGGCGCGGCCTTTCCGGCCGGCCAGGGGGTGGAGGTGATC
>NZ_JBAPVS010000291.1:0-4842 GCF_049283275.1 Caulobacter sp.
GCGACGTGAAACCGACGCGCCGTCTTTCGTTCGCGTTGAGATTTTCCGGATTCGTCGCCCTTTACGTGCGCGACCTAGGGTGGCATCGTCATCGAGTTGTCGTTGGTCCTTGGGATCAGATGGGACATTCACTCGAGAGGGTCTTTTCATGCGAACCGTAGCTTTGGTGGTGTCGGCGTTGATCCTGGGCGCAGTCGCCACGCCGTCTTTGGCGGCATCCTATGTGAAGGTTGAAGTAATCGATGCAAGCACCCTGCGAGTTTCCGCCCCGCCAAAGGCCGGCGTGAAGTTCGACAAGATGCGCGCCAACCTGCTGCGCGCCGCCAGCGAGGAAACGCTACGTCGGGGCTATGCATGGTTTGACTTGGGAGAGGTCGCCGACCTGACCCGAGAACGCGATGTGACGATCATGAAGGCGAGCTTTCCGGCCTCCGCGAACGCCCTTTCGCCCGACGGCAAGGTCATGCTGGCCACGGGTAACACCGTGGTTGACGAAAATGGCGGCTCGGTCCACCTGATCGAGCCGGGTGCGGCCGCCACCATTCACATGGGCAATGGGTTGCGTCCGGACAGCGCCACGACCGTCGATGCGCAACAGATGCTTCAAAGCCTGCGCTAGCCGATCTCGCGACGCTCGCCGACATTGGTATGGATGGTGCTGAGGAGAGAGGATGGTCTCCGTCCCCCCTCCTTGCATCCTGTTAAGCCCGACGCGATATGAGCAGCCAGGGCGCTGCGAAGATTGATTCGCACCTACTGCCAAATTTGAGAAGGGCGATTCTTATGTACGATCCGATGGCGACGGCGATGAATCTCGTGCCGATGGTGGTCGAACAGACCAGCCGCGGCGAGCGGGCGTTCGACATTTTCTCCCGTCTGTTGAAAGAGCGGATCATCTTCCTGACCGGCCCCGTCGAAGACGGGATGGCCAGTCTGATCTGCGCCCAGCTGCTCTTCCTGGAGTCCGAGAACCCCAAGAAGGAAATCGCCATGTACATCAACTCGCCGGGCGGCGTGGTGACGGCCGGCTTGGCGATCTACGACACCATGCAGTACATCAAGAGCCCGGTCTCGACGGTGTGCATGGGCATGGCGGCCTCGATGGGCTCGCTGCTGCTGCAAGCCGGCGCCCCCGGCCAGCGCATCGCCCTGCCGAACGCCCGCATCATGGTCCACCAGCCGTCGGGCGGCTTCCGCGGCCAGGCCTCGGACATCGAGCGCCACGCCGAGGACATCATCAAGACCAAGCGCCGCCTGAACGAGATTTACGTCAAGCACACCGGCCGCAGCTATGAGGAAGTCGAAAAGACCCTCGACCGCGACCACTTCATGAGCGCCGAGGAAGCCAAGGCCTGGGGTCTGATCGACCACATCAATGAAAGCCGCGACGACTCGGACGACAAGGCCTAAGCGCCTTCCAGGTCTCAAGATCTTGGAAAAGCCGTCGGCCGCGAGGTCGGCGGCTTTTTCATTCGGATTACTTTGGTTTTTCTGAGGGCCCAGTCGCGTGCGAACTGCGAACTAAGGGGCTCGAGAGCGGTCAGAGGGCCGCGTTAGATCAGCCCGGCTTTCCCCGGAAGATCCGGTAGCCCTTCTCGTGGGCGATCGCCAGCATCTCCTTGTCGCCGGAGGTGTCGCCATAGGCGGCGGCCAGCGACAAATCGTCGCCGAAGACCTCCTTCAGGCGGACCACCTTCTCCGCGCCCCGGCAGTTGGGGCCGAGCAGGGGGCCCACCACCCTGTCGTCGGCGTCGATCGTCAGCTTGGAGCCGATCAGCAGGTCGGCGCCCAGGCCGCGGGCGAACGGCGCGACGACCACATCGGGCGAGGCGGTGACGATCACCAGCTTGGCGCCGCCGGCCCGCCAGCGCCGCCAGACGGCCAGGGCGTCAGGGCGAAAGAGCTTGGGGGCCTCCGACTGGGCGAAGGCGCGCGCCTCGCGCTCCAACTGCTCCAGGGGCACGCCGCGCAGGAATTCGCGGATGGCGGCGGCCTTGATCTTGCCGCGGTTGCGATCGAACACATAGAGGAAGGCGGCGGGAAACAGCCGCGCCATGCCCGCATAATACCGCCCGGAACTGACTCGCCATTTCAGGAAGGCCGTGAAGCTGTCGCGAACCGTCAGGGTGCCGTCGAAATCGAACGCGACCAGGGGCGGACCCTCGTGCAGATCCCCCATCATCGGGGTCGAGGCCGACAGGCCCTTGGCCATCAGTGAACGTTTCGCCATTCGTCTCCGCGCCAGCGCGCCCCACACCCGAGCCCGTCTTGCATCACGATTCCGCTTTCGCCGCTAAAGGTCTTCACGGATTTTCCAGACGCCGGTTCCGGCCGTCCGACGGAGCGAACGGCTCCTGGCTTGCGTTGAGGTCCAGGAACGCCATCTTAGAGAAGAATTCCATGAAACCGTATGCATCATCCACGAACTTGGGGGCTGTAAATCGGCTCCAAGGCTTGTGCCGTGCGTCCGGATCGGGGAATGTCAAGGATTAGACAACTCCCGGCGGATATCCTGCTGCCTCGGTGGCGGGATTGGCGCTAAGGAGTCGGTGGTTTCGGCTTCGGCCTGGGCCGCCCTAGCGTGAGAAGCGACCATGACGAAAGCCGCGAGCGGCGACACCAAGAGCACCCTCTACTGTTCTTTCTGCGGAAAGAGCCAGCATGAGGTGCGCAAGCTCATCGCGGGCCCGACGGTGTTCATCTGTGATGAATGCGTTGAACTCTGCATGGATATCATCCGTGAAGAGCACAAGATCGCCTTCGTGAAGTCCAAGGACGGGGTGCCCACGCCGCGCGAGATCTGCGAGGTCCTGGACGATTACGTGATTGGACAAAATCACGCCAAGAAGGTGCTCGCGGTCGCGGTGCACAATCACTACAAGCGCCTGAACCACGCGTCGAAGAACAATGACGTCGAACTGGCCAAATCGAACATCCTGCTGGTCGGTCCGACCGGCACCGGCAAGACGCTTCTGGCCCAGACCCTGGCCCGAATCATCGACGTGCCGTTCACGATGGCGGACGCCACGACCCTGACCGAAGCCGGTTATGTGGGCGAAGACGTCGAAAATATCGTGCTGAAGCTTCTGCAAGCCGCCGACTACAACGTCGAGCGGGCTCAGCGCGGCATCGTCTACATCGACGAAATCGACAAGATCAGCCGCAAGTCCGACAATCCGTCGATCACCCGCGACGTGTCGGGCGAGGGCGTGCAGCAGGCCCTGCTGAAGATCATGGAAGGCACCGTCGCCTCCGTGCCGCCGCAAGGCGGGCGCAAGCATCCCCAGCAGGAGTTCCTGCAGGTCGACACGACGAACATCCTGTTTATCTGCGGCGGGGCCTTCGCGGGCCTGGAGCGCATCATCTCGGCGCGCGGCCAGGGCAAGTCGATCGGCTTCGGCGCCAAGGTGGCGGATCCGGAAGAGCGTCGCACGGGCGAAATCCTGCGCGGCGTCGAGCCGGACGACCTGC
The DNA here is from genome assembly GCF_049283275.1 of Caulobacter sp. Taxonomy (GTDB): domain Bacteria; phylum Pseudomonadota; class Alphaproteobacteria; order Caulobacterales; family Caulobacteraceae; genus Caulobacter. Next base: position 3,472 of record NZ_JBAPVS010000291.1, read on the forward strand.
AGCGCTTCGGCCTGATCCCGGAATTCATCGGCCGTCTGCCGGTGATCGCCACCCTGGAGGACCTCGACGAGGCCGCCCTGGTGAAGATCCTGACCGAGCCGAAGAACGCTTTCGTCAAGCAATACCAGCGCCTGTTCGAGATGGAGAACATCGGCCTGACCTTCACTGACGACGCCCTGCACGGCGTGGCCAAGAAGGCCATTCTGCGCAAGACCGGCGCGCGCGGCCTGCGTTCGATCATGGAAGGCATCCTGCTGGAGACCATGTTCGAGCTGCCCAACTACGAGGGCGTCGAGGAAGTGGTGGTCAATGCCGAGGTCGTCGAAGGCCGGGCCCAGCCGCTGCTGATCTACGCTGAGAAGAAGGGCGGAGCCGCCTCGGCCTAAACGCCTGCGGCAAGGCTTTGAAATCGGGCGCGTCCGGTCTTGCCGGGCGCGCCCTTTTCGTCACACCGGACCTCTTCGCGTCGCAATGCTGGACGGGAGTCTCGCCGCGCCGGGCGCCCGCCGCGGCAGGACTTAGGCGTCGCGGAGCATACATCGGCAAGGATCGTGCATGGTGGAGCCGGGCGAGGGGCATGGGCGTTGCATCTTGGCCGGTCGACCGCGACCCGTCGCCGCGACGAGGCGAGTGCGCTTGAACCGTGTTGCAAAAGGTCCACATAAATAACGACCATCCGTTCAGTCCCGAGCGGACGGGTCGCACGACTCAGGCGCATCGTCTGAGTGACGGCGGCCCGCGTGGCCGAGCGCGGGTGCAACGCGCTGGCCAGGAGTAGAGAGCATCATGTCTGAGATTCGTACGCTTCCTGTGTTGCCTCTGCGGGATATCGTTGTGTTCCCGCATATGGTGGTCCCGCTCTTCGTGGGCCGCGACAAGTCTGTGCGCGCCCTCGAGGAAGTGATGCGCGGCGGCAAGGAGATCCTTCTGGTCACCCAGAAGAACTCGGCCGACGACGATCCGGCGCCGGCTGACATCTACGATGTCGGCGTGCTGGCCACCGTCCTGCAACTGCTGAAGCTGCCCGACGGCACCGTGAAGGTGCTGGTCGAGGGCAAGGGCCGCGCGGCCGTCGTGCGCTTCACCGACCAGGAGGCCTATTACGAGGCCCAGGTCGGCGAGGTGAACGAAGACCAGGGCGTGGGCCCCGAGGCCGAGGCGCTGTCGCGCGCGGTCGTCGAGCAGTTCGAGAACTACGTCAAACTGAACAAGAAGGTGCCGCCCGAGGCCCTGGCCTCGATTCCGCAGATCGCCGAGCCGGGCAAGCTGGCCGACAGCATCTCGGCCCACCTGTCGGTCAAGATCGGCGACAAGCAGCACCTGCTGGAAATCTTCGACGTCGTGAAGCGCCTGGAGAAGGTCTTCGCCCTG
>NZ_JBAPVS010000292.1:0-40073 GCF_049283275.1 Caulobacter sp.
ACCTGGATCTCCACGGCCTCGGCCGGCGCGTCGGCGGCGTGGGCGGCCATCGGGACCGCCAAGGCCCCGACGATCGCCGCGCCGCCGGTCAGCAGGCGGCGGCGATCGATCCCGGCGTCACGGATGAGGGGGGTCATGAGCAACTCCTGTTTCGATCGCCGGCTTCATCCTGGGCGAGTCTGGGTTTCATCCGGACCCCGACCTTGGTCGGAGGCCGAGCGCCTATCGGCACATCTTGTCGAGGTCGGCCCCGCCCCAGGCGGGGGCTTGGGGCGGGAGCGGCAGCCCCTTGGCCTTCATGGCGTTCTCGAGCGTGGTCGGCGCCTCGGTCGCCTGGGTCTTGAAATCGGCGGCGTAGAACTTGTCGCGCTCGGCCTCTTCCAGGCTGACGAAGGCGACCCCGTTGTCCTGGTACATCTTCAGCAGCCGCGGCATCATCCGCGCGTCGAAGGCGCCGGCGTGCATCAGCAGCACATAGGGGATGTCGCGACCGTACAGCTTGGCCGACAGGCCGCGCTCGAAGTCCAGGCTGTCCTTGGCGGCCTTCAGGTAGCTGGCCTCCAGCACCGCCACCGCCGCCGCATCGCCCTTGGCCATGCAGCGGGCATAGGGCTCGTTCCAGGCATAGTCGCCAAAGCTCATGGTCACGCCGGCGATCCGGTAGCCGTGGGCCTTGATCACCTTGCGCGCCGCCGCGTGCTTTTCCGGCGTCTCGCCCTCGCTGAGGAACGGATAGCGCAGCCAGCGCCAGTCCTGGCCGGCCATGTGCTTTTGCAGCAGCGGTTCGTTGCGGACCAGGTCGGCCTCCCAGGCGGCCAGGCCGTTGGTGTTGAGGTTCATGTGCGACCAGGTGTGGTTGGCCAGCGGATGGCCCGCCGCGCGCCACAGCGACAGCACGCCCACCGAGTCCGGCTCCCGCTCTTCCTGCACCCCGTTGATGAAACCGTAGACCGGTCCTGTCTTCGCGTCGTGGAAGGCGGCCAGCAGCCGGCCCGCCACATCGATGCGGCTGACGCCCGGCGGCAGGGCGCTGTGGGCGGGCAGGTCGTCGAAGGTCAGGGCCATCTTCACCGGCGTCGCGGCGTGGGCCGAGCCCACCATGGCGGTGAAGGCCAGCGGCGCGATCCAGCGCGCCCAAAACCCCGTCCGCGCGCGGCGCGCGACGTCGTTGCGGCCCGCGATGCCTTCGAAACTCATGCGTCCTCCCGTTTCATTCCTTGGCGAATGATAACGGTAACAACTATGCCGCCCTTCGCCGTCGTCGTCGAGGCGGTCCGGCGGCGGGATCACCGCCGACGCTTCAGGAGCGCGTGACGGGTTTGGCGCTCAGGCAAAGAAACGCCCGGGGCGCGGACCGGCTGTGAAGCCGATCCGGCCCCGGGCAAAGGGCCCAGGGGAGGCCTTAGAAGCTGTAGCGCAGGCCGACGTGGTAGAACCGACCCAGCAGGTCGTAGAGCGCCGGGTTGGCGTCCAGACCGGTGTTGGTTTGCGGCGCCGGTGTCGGATCCCGGTCCAGCAGGTTGTCGATCTTGCCGTAGACCTGCAGGCCCTTGCCGAACTTGTACGAGGCGCTGACGTCGACATAGGTCGCGCCGCTCATGTGGTTGTAGTCGATGGTCGGACGGCTGCCGGTCGAGACCGGGCAGCTGCCGGGTTGGCACTCGACATACTCGGTGGTCGTGCCGCCGAACCGGCCATCGCTGAACCAGCGCTCCTGCACGCTGAAGGCGAAACGCTCGGTGTCCCAGGACTGGATGGCCAGGACCTTCCAGTCCGGCGTGGCGCCGGAGTTCTGGCCGGCCGAGTCGACGGCGACCGCCCCGGGGATGCCCGGATTGGTGACGAACTTGTGGACGTTGGTGGCCAGAGCTCGGGCCGTGAAGCGGCCGGGCACGCCGGGCAGTTCGAAGCGGTAGCTGCTCTCGAAGTCGAAGCCGCTGGTCTTGATCGAGGCCAGGTTGAACGTCTGAGAGTTCACGAACGCCGATGGCGGGTTGAGATCGAAGCCGCCGCAGAACTGGGTCAGGCCCGCATAGCAGAAGTTGACGATCTGCTGAGAACCCAGGCTGGAAATGCCGCCGTTGAGGACGAGGTTGTACCAGTCGACAGAGATGCTGAAGCCCGGCAGCCATTGCGGGTTCGAGAGCACCGCGCCGAGCGTCACGTTCTTGGCGATTTCCGGCTTCAGGTTCGTATTGCCGACCACGTTCTGAATAAGGGTCAACGAGCCGCCGGAGGGTTGACCGGCCGGAGGCGTCCCGTTCGAAGGAATGGTGAAGTTCGGCTGTGTCGTCGTCACCGGGGCGGCGAACAGCTCGGACAGGTTCGGCGCGCGAACGTCACGCGAGGTGACGGCCCGCAGGCGGACGCCGTCGATCGGCGTGTCCCAGGTGGCCCCGACCTTCCAGGTGTAGACGGTGCCGGAGGTGCTGTAGTCGGTCCAGCGGCCGGCCATGTTGAGGTTGGCCCTGCCGGCCGCCTCGGAATTGACCAGCGGCACGTTCACTTCGGCATAGGCTTCCTTCACCGAGTATTTGCCGGCGCCGGAGTGGTAGTTGCCCGCGAACCAGTTGTTGCCGGCCGCATTGAGGATCGGATCGGCCGGGTAGTCGGCGGTGTTGGGCGAGTCCGTATTGCCATCGCCGTAGGAGTCGCCTTCGACGTGGTACTGCTCCTTGCGCCACTCGCCGCCGAACGCCAGGGCCACGGGGCCGGCCCAGCCCTGGATGGGCTCGCCGCTGAAGTTGATGCTGGCGACGTCCTGCTTCTGCACCGAATGCTGATAGGGGCCGTTCGCGGGCGTGATGTAGGCCAGCGCCGCGTCGCTGGGCCGCTGGCCGCCGAAGATATTGATCGGCACGCACCCGTTGGCGCGAGCGGTCGCGTCGGCGCAGACGATCTGGCCACCCACCGTCGTCGCCTGGACGGCCTGCCGATAGCGCGGCGTCAGCAGGATGTCGTTGACGTGGATGTTCGTCGTGTTCTCGCCGTGCTCGTAATAGGCGTCGTAGCGCCATTCCTTGCCGAGGGCGTTGAACTTGCCCTCAGCGCCGATCACGCCGCGATATTGGGTCCGCGTCGGATGGACCGAGATATTGCGCGGCAGCAGGGCGTTGCTGGTGCCGAACGTGAACTGGGTGATGCCGTTGGCGGCGCAGGCGGCCGCGACCGAGGCCGGCAGATACGGATTTGAGCACTGAAGCGTCAGGCCCGTGGTGGCCGCGCCCGGATTGGGCTGGTTGCTGCTCTCCACGCGGGCGGCGTTGAAGGTGGCGTAGATCTCGTTGTCGGCGTTGAGATCATAGCCGACGCGGGTGTACGCGTTCATGCGCTTGAGCCGCGACTGCAGCGACGTGCCGACGCCGACATTGCCCGACAGGTCGCCGCCGACGCAGAAGCCACCGTTCGAATAGCAGTTGGTCACATTGCCGGCGGCGTTCTTAACCGGCACGCCGTTCGAGCCGTACTGGAACTGGAACGGGTTGCCGGCCTGATCGAAGGCCGTGCCTTGCAGCGGCCCGGCGCTGATCAGGCCATACTTGGTGTACTGATAGGCTTGAGCGTGCTCGCGATAGAGATATTGCGGCGAGCCGTCGTTGGTGACGCCGCGATTGACCAGGGTGGCGGTCGTGTACCAATCGCGGCTGCCCGGCGCGTCTTCGCCGAAGCCGCCTGCCGGAACGCCCTCTTCCCAGTCGTATTCACCGCTGACCTGCACGTGCAGGCGATCGTCCATGAAGTTCTTGCCGGCGGCGACCTGGGCCAGCCACTGGTGGTTGTCGCCATAGGTCGTGACGCCGCCGAGGACGTTGGCCTTGAAGCCCTCGAACCGCTTGTTGGTGATGAAGTTGACCACGCCGCCGACGGCGTCCGAGCCGTAGGAGGCCGAAGCGCCGCCGGTCACCACGTCGACCCGCTCGACCAGGAGCTGGGGGAACAGGCTGATGTCGGGAACGCCGGTGACGTTGGCCGGCACGACCCGCTGGCCGTCCAGCAGGGTCAGGGTGCGGATGGTGCCCAGGCCGCGCAGCGAGAACGAGCTGAGACCTTGCTGGCCGCTCGAGGTGCTGAACGTGCCCGTCGTCGCGCCGCTCGACCCCTGCAAGGAGGGCAGCTGCGTGATCGCGGTGAAGATGTTCGGCTGAGCCGCGCGTTCCAGGTCGGCCTGGCCCAGCGCCTGCGTCGGGGTCGGGGCGGTGAAGCCTTCCGACCGGATCCGCGAGCCGGTGACGACGATCTCCGTCAGGGCGGTCGCGTTGGAGGTGTCCGCCGGGGCCGGGGCCGTCTGGGCGGCGGCGGCTCCAGCCATCGCCATCAAGGCCACCGCGCTAGTCGCGAACAAAGCGCTCAAATAGGAATGCCCCCCGCGGGCCCGACCAATACCACTCATCCTGCAGCTCCCTCTTGTCGTTGAGTCCATCAACGATGGCCTCCGGGGAATTTGTCAGGCTCGGTGAGCGTAGGCCATTAGACCATGGTCGTAGGTCCCCGGCTCGGGACCAGGAGGCCGGCTCGGCGCCCGCCGAGCCGGGCCCTTCCCAGCGGATCGACGGCGCTTTCTAGCGCCCCTGCGGCCCTCGCACGGCGTAGAGCGCGCGGTGGGTCAGCACGAACAGCGTCTGCTTGCCCGGTCCGCCGAAGACCAGCTGCAGCGGCCGTTCGGGCACGTCGATCCGGCCCAGTTCCCGGCCGTCCGGGGCGTAGACGAAGATCTGGCCGTTGGCGACATAGACCCGCCCTTCGGCGTCCGTCGCGACGCTTTCGCCGCCGCGGTCGGCGAAGACCTTCAGGTCGGTGACCGCGCCCTGTGCGCCGACCAGACCGCTGTAGGTCTTGTTCTCCGAGCTGTTGGCGACGAACACCCTCTGGCCCGGCTTGGCCGTGGTGAAGCCATAGGTGTCCAGCGAATCCGAGAAGCGCAGCGCCCGGAAGTCGGCAGGACCCTGCTGGAAGACGCGGTAGGCCGGCAAGGTCAGGCTGCCGTCGGGCGAGACATATTCGCGCGCCTCGGCCAGCGCCATGTCGCGGGTGAATATCTGCGCCAGGGTCGTGAACTGGTAGGTCGTCGGATCCAGCTGATCCTTGAATTCGGCGTTCCTCCACCAGTTGACCGGCAACACCGTCGCCGCGCCCGCGCGGCCGACCGCCGGGGTCGGCGGGATCACCGTGACCTCGGTGTCGGGGGCGCCCGGCTTGAAGCTGTAGACCGTGCCGTCGCGGCCGGCCGACGAGAGCACCAGCAGGTTCCCCGAGCCGTCGACGGCCAGGTTGATCGGGTCTAGCGTGTTGTCGCGCACGATCGACAGCTTGCGCTCGTCCGACCAGCTGTAGATGCGCTGATGACGCCGGTCGGTGAAGTACAGCGTCCCGGCCGCATCCACCGCGCCGCCGCCCAGCGAATAGAAGCCGTCGCCCAGCTTCTCCACCCGCGCGCCGGCGGGGAAGGTCGAGGGCGCCGTCGGCTGCGGATCGGCGGTCAGGTCCAGCACCGCGAACTGCCGCTCGCGCGCCTCCAGCCCGCTTGTGACGTCCAGGATCGCGTTCTCGTAAGGGTATTTGGTCGGGCGCAGGAAGGTCGCGCAGCCGTTCTCATCGCAGGTGCTGAAGCCGCTTTCGCCGTTCACCGCCACGTTGCGGAAGCGGATGTCGCGCGAGTTGTAGACCCTGACCGCCGCCGCCGCCGGGCGTCGCGTCCGGGTGACGCGATAGGCGTGATAGTTGGCCAGCAGGATGTTGTGGGAGTCGCGGATCTCCAGCGAGACGGTCTCCTCGCCTTCGCCCGCCTCTTCCTCGGTCTGCGGGGCCAGGAGCTCCCAGTTGGCGACCCGGTTGAGGCTGATCTCGGTGCGCACATGGTGCTCGACCGAGGCCTGGTAGATGCGCCCCGGGGTCTGGGTGTCCGACACGTAGATGCCCGAATAGGCGTAGGTGCTGGGGCTCCAGATGTTGGCGAACGTCCCGCCGCCGCCGTTGGTCACCCACAGGCTGGGATACTGGCCCGCCCAGCGCTTGGCCGGATCGGGGTCGGCCGTGGCGTTGGCGTTGTAGGGATTGAACCGCGTCCCGTCGTAGAGGTCGGTGCCGTGACCGCCCTGGAACTTGACGTCTTCGACCAGCGAATTGGCGCCGGCCGTCCAGAGCAGGGCCGTGGCGCGCGGATTGATCCCGTTGGTGTTGAGGCCCAGCCCCGAGACGACGGCGTCGCCCCCGGCGGCCGAGGCGACCAGCGCCTTAGGGGCGCCGACGCCCTGATAGCCCGGCGTGCGGTCGGGCAGCACGATCTGGGTGAGGCTGGGATGCAGGCCGATCAGCACGGTATCCGGCCGCAGCTTCAGCGTGTCGGTGACCTGGTAGAAGCCGGCCGGGAAATAGACCACGCGATGGGTGTCGATCGCCTTCTGGATGGCGGCGGTGTCGTCGGCGGCGTTGTCGCCCTTGGCGCCCAGGGTGCGGACGTTGACCCAGTCGGCCATGGCCGGCAGGGCCCGGATCGCCGGCGCGCGCGGCGCCGGCAGGCCGGGAATGGCCTCGGCCTTCATGTCGGTCTTGTAGGCGCCCACCTGGCCCAGGCCCGGCAGGGTCAGGCCGTGGGTGAAGGACGAGACCCGGTAGGCCTTGCCCTTGCCCCCCACTGGGCCGGCCACGGCCTTGCCGCTGTCGCGGAAGCGGGCGAACACCGGGGTGTCGGAGGCCAGGGCGTTTTCGAAGCCGACCTGGGTGTAGACGTTGGCCTCGTTGGAGATGACCACGCCGGCCTTGGAGACGTTCTCGAAGCGGACGTCCTTGCCCCACAGCCAGTCGCCGTAGCCGCGGTCGATCTCGATCCCGACGGGCGTGTCGCGCAGGGTCACATTGACCAGGGTCAGGCCGGCCTCGTGCTCGCGGATGGCCGCGTCGCGCTGCCCCTCGAAGGTGGAGTCCAGCAGCAGGAAGCCCCAGGCCGGCGACGTCTTCTCGGCCAGGATGCCATAGCGGCCGCCCTTGAAGTGCAGGTCCAGGGCCGCGTTGCCGACCTGATAGAGGCCCGCCAGGCCCGACCCGATGTCGAACTCCATGTGGCTGACATAGGCGTGCTGGGCGGCGTGGAAGCGGATCGCCGTCGCCGCCGGATTGCCCTGGCCGATCTTGAAATCGATATTGCTCATCGCCGAGTAGAAGGTGCCGGAATTGGCGTCGGCGATGTCCTTGTCGAAGGGCACGCTGCCCGGGACCGGGAACGGCACGCGGCGAGCCGGGTCGCGCTTGGCGCCGGCGAAGATCACCATGTTGCCCACGCCCTTCTGGAAGCCCGGCGTCGCGTCGCCCAGCAGGATCAGCGGCCGCGTGGCGCCCACCCCGAACACCCGAACGCCCGGCCACAGGAACAGGGTCTTGCTGATGCGGTAGCGCCCGGACGGCAGGAAGACCAGGCCGCCGCCCGGCTTGGCCGCGGCCGCGTCGATCGCCGCCTGGATCGCGGGGCCGTCATCGGCCCGGCCGTCGCCCTGGCCTCGCACCGTCACGGCGAGCGGATCAGTGGGCGCGGTCGTGAAGGTGGAGACCGAAGCCGCCGCGGGCTCGCCGACCGCCATGAGCAACGCGAGCAGGGCCGCGCAAGAGGCGACAAACCAGCTTTTCATGGCGAACCCTTTTCTACTCGAAGTCTTGCTCAAGGCGTCACGGCGTAGAGCGAATGGTGGGTGAGGACAAAGAGCGTGCGCTTGCCCTCGCCGCCGAAGATCAGTTGCAGCGGTCGCTCGGGCACGTCAATGCGGCCGGCCGGCCGACCGTCGGACCCGTATTGGAAGATCTGGCCGTTGGCCACGAACACCCGTCCCTGGCCGTCGACCGCGACGCTCTCGCCGCCGCGATTGGCGAACACCTTCAGATCGGTCAGCGTCCCGCCGGGGCCGACCTGGCCGCTATAGGTCTTGTTCTCGGAGCCGTTGGTGACGAACACCCGCTCGCCGACCGCGGCGGCGATCAGGCCATGGGCCTGCAGGCTGTCGGCCCAGCGCCAGCCGACATGGTCGGGCGGCCCCTGTTGCCACACCCGGAAGGCCGGCAGCGACAGGCTTCCGTCGGGCGACACGTAGGCCTGGGCCTTGGGGGCGGCGACGTCGCGCGCGAACATCTCGGCCAGGGTGGTGAAGTGATCCGTGGACGGATTGTACTGATCCTTGAACTCACCGTTGTTCCACCAGTTGACCGGCAGCAGCGTCCTGGCGCCAGGCCGCGCGGTCCAAGCCGTCGGCGCGATCACCGTCATCTGGTCCTTGGGCCCGTCCGGATCGATCGAATAGACGCTGGCCTGCGGACCGAACGAGGACACCACCAGAAGCTTGCCCGAGCCGTCGATCGCCAGGTTGGTGGGGTCCAGGGAAAGGTCGCGAACGACCTCCAGACCCTTGGCCGCGGTCCAGCGATAGATCCGCTGGAAGCGTTTTTCGACGAAGTAGAGCGCGCCGTCCGCGCCCACCGTCGCGCCGGAGATCGACCAGAAGCCGCTCTCCAGCTTGCGCACCTTCGGATCGGCGGCCGTGGCGACGGGCGCGGGATCGCCCGTCACGTCGAGCACCGCGAACTCGCGCTCGCGCACCTCCAGCTTGCGGGTCTTGTCCTGGATGGCGTTCTCGAACGGGAACTTGCTGGCCCGCAGATAGGTGCCGCAGCCGATGGTGTCGCAGAGCGCGACGCCGCTTTCGGCGTTGATGTGGACGTTGCGGAAGCGGATGTCGGTCGAGTTGAACAGCTTCACCGCCGTCTCGGCCGGATGGTACGACCGCGTCACCCGGTAGCCGTGATAGTTGGCGAACAGGATGTTGCGCGAGTTGCGCACTTCCAGTCCGACCGCGTCGGGGCCGTCGCCGACCTCCTGCTCGGTCTGGGGCGCCAGGAACTCCCAGTTCTGGACGTTGTCGAGCACGAACTCGTTGCGGACGTGGTGCTCGACCGAGACCTCGTAGATGTGGCCCGGCGTGCTGGTGTCGGAGATGTAGAAGCCGGCCGAGGCGAAGGTGTTGGGGCTCCAGACGTTGGCGAAGGTGCCGCCGCCGCCGTCGGTCACCCAGATGCTGGGGTATTGGCCGTCCCAGCGGCCGTCGGCCACCGGATCGCCGCTGCGGGCCTGAAGCGCGCCCAGCGGCTTGCCGTCCATGGTGGGCGTGCCGCCGCCGCCCATGATCTTGAGGTCGCTGACCTGCGACGTCGCGCCCGAGCGCCACAGCAGCGCCGAAGCGCGCGGGTTGACGCGGCCGGTGAAGATCCCGATCCCCGCCAGGACGTTGTCGCCGCCCTTGGGCGTTTCCAGCACGGGGGCGGTGGGTCCGACGCCGGCGTGGCGCGGATTGTCGTCGGGAATGACCAGCTGGGTCAGGGCCGGATGCAGGCCGACCAGCACGGTGTCGGGCCGCAGCTTCAGGGTGTCGGTGACCTTGTAGAAGCCGATCGGCAGATAGAGCACGCGGTGGGTGTCGATGGCCTTCTGCAGGGCGGCGGTGTCGTCCGCCTGGCCGTCGCCCTTGACGCCCAGGGTCTTGACGTTGGTCCAGTCGGCGACGGGCGGCAGGGCGCGCAAAGCCGGCGCCGAGGCGGCCGGCAGGGCGGGCAGCGCGGTCAGATCCACATTGGTCTTGTACTCGCCCATCTGGCCCAGGCCCGGCAGGGTCAGGCCGTAGGTGAACGAGGCCACGCGATAGGCGCGCCCCTTGCCGGCCACCGTCTTGCCGCTGTCGCGGAAGCGGGCGAACACCGGCGTGTCGGCGGCCACGGCGTTCTCGAAGCCGACCTGGGTGAAGACGTTGTCCTCGGCCGAGATCAGGACGCCGGCCTTGGAGACGTTCTCGAAGCGGACGTTCTTGCCCCACAGGCTGTCGCTGTAGCCCCGGTCGATCTCGATGCCGACCGGCGTGTTCTTGATGCCCACATTGACCAGGGTCAGGTCGACCTCGTGCTCGCGGATCGCCGCGTCGCGCTGGCCGTCGAACGTCGAGTCGATCAGGGTGAACTGCCAGGCCGGCGAGGTCTTCTCGGTGACGATCCCGTAGCGGCCGCCGTGGAAGTGGACGTCCTCCATGATGTTGCCGGCCTGGTAGACCCCGGCGAAGGCCGAGCCCAGGCGGAAGTTCATGTGGCTGAGGAAGGCGTGCTGGGCCATGCGGAACCGCACGGCCGCCGCGGCCGGATTGCCCGCGCCGATCTCGATGTCGATATTGGCCATGGCCGAATAGAAGGTGCCGGAATTGGCGTCACGCACCTTGTCGGTCGACGGGACCACCGTCGGAACGGGCACGGGGATCTGGCCGACCTGATACTGGTCGCCGCCCGTGAACACGATCATCGTGCCCACGCCCTTCTGGAAGCCCGGGGTGTTGGCCCCCAGCACCAGGACCGGCCGGGTCGCGCCGACGCCGAACACGCGCACGCCCGGCGGCACCAGGATCGTGCGGCTCAGGCGATAGCGGCCCGACGGCAGGAAGACCAAGCCATGGCCGGTCTTCTCGCGGGCGGCGTCGATGGCTTGCTGAACGGCCCGGGTGTCGTCCGCGCGGCCGTCGCCCACGCCCTTGACGGTGATCGCCCGCGGATCGTCCGGCGCCGTGAGCAGGACCGAGCCGGTCGAGGCCAGGGCTGGGGTCGAGACCACCAGAAACGCCGCCAAAAGGACCGCTCTCATACCGATACTCCCTGTCGCAATCCCTTATCGATAAGGAAACGCCGCGCGCGCGCCATCCTCGACCATGGTCGTAGTTACGCTCCATCAGCGGCCCGGTAGAACCGATTTCGATCATGCCGTTGGCCCCTCGGCCCTTCGACGACCAGCCCTCAGGGACACCGTTTGCAGCCGCCGTCCAGCCTTGCTCGCCCCAGTGGATTCGCCGTCGTCGTCATGGGCGTGAGCGGAAGCGGCAAGTCGACGCTCGGCGCCTTGCTGGCCCGTGAACTCGACTGCCCGTTCCTGGAAGGCGACGATTTCCATGACGCGCGCGCGGTCGCCAAGATGCGCGCCGGCCATCCCCTCGACGACGACGACCGCTGGCCCTGGCTGGATCGACTGGGCCAGGCCGTCGGCCAGACCCTCGCGACGGAGGGCTTGGTGGTGGCGGCCTGTTCGGCGTTGCGGCGCAGCTATCGCGAGCGCCTGCGCGGCGCGATCATCGCTCCCACCCGCTTCTTGCTGCTGGAGGCCGACCACGACGAGCTCCTGCGGCGGCTCACCCGCCGATCAGGTCACTACATGCCCGCCAGCCTGCTGGACAGCCAACTAGCCACGCTGGAATCTCCCGGCGACGACGAGACGGTTCTACGGCTCGACGCCGCCGCCCCGCCCGAAGCGCTGTGCGCGATGGCCCAAGCCTGGTTGAGCGACGCGCGGCATGCCGGCGATGTCGCGCGCGCCTCCGAGCATTTGGCCTCAGGGCATTAGGCGCTTTCGTCCGCGCGACAGGTGCCAGCGCATGGCCAGGGCGGCGCCGTCGCTGTCCTGGGCGCGGATCGCTTCGACGATCAGCTCGTGCTCGCGCATCATCTCGCCGATCGCCTCGGGCGGTCGCGAGCGCGAGATGTCGACCCCGGCGCGCATGATCCGATCGACGTCCGGCTGCAATGCTTCGAAGGCGACCAGGAAGGCGGGATTGGCCGTGGCCTGGACGATGCGGCGGTGCAACTCCATGTCCTGAAGGTGGGCGGGCGCGCTGGACAGCAGGGCCTCGCGCAGATCGGAGAGCGCTTCTTCGATGCTGGCCATGTCCTCGTCCGAGCGGCGCGCCGCCGCCAGCCGCGCCGCCTCCGCCTCGAGCACGAAGCGCACCTCGTAGCTGCCCAGGGTCGAGGGCAGTTCGGACAGGGGCATGTAGGCGCCCAGCTTGTCGGAAGGCCGGTTCTTGACGAACGACCCCGCGCCGCGCCGGGCCTCGGTGATGTCGTCCGAAGCCAGCCGAACCAGGGCCTCGCGGACGATGGTGCGCGACATGCCGAACATCTCGGCCAGGCGCGACTCCGACGGCAGACGATCACCGACCGCCAGGCCGTCGGTGTTGATCATCTCCACGATGCCCGTATAGGCCCGGTCGGCCAGACGCCCTTGAATCATCTACCGGGTCTCCGACCCCGTCTTCGCGGCATGCCCGCTCATAGGAAACGGCTCCCGATGAGCACGAACACCAGTCCGACCACGGAGATGACCGTCTCCATCGACCAGGTTCTGAATGTCCCGCGCATCTCCGCCCCCAGATAGCTCTTCACGAGCCAGAATCCCGGATCGTTGACGGGCGAGAAGAATAGCGAACCCGCGCCGATCGCCAACACCGTCCCCTCATGAATTCCTCCCACCTGTCCTTGGGCGTCCCGTGGATGCGCAGCCTAAATCTGTACGACAGATTCTAGCGGACACCCACCGAGCTCCCTGATGTTTACGTTACCATTGACCAATTGGCTTGAATCTGTCCAACTAATATAGCTACATTCGCTGAACGCAAATCGCCCGCCGGCAAAGACCGGCACAACTATCGAGGCGGAGGCTGGTCGCGAGTCGACTGGTCAAGGAGAGGAAGCAGGGGTGCACATGACCGGGAAGAAACAACACGACGCCGTCGATGACGTGCAGGTCGGCTTTGATGAGCTGACGCCGACCCAATTGAAGGTCCTTGAAGGCGTCAATTCCGGGCGGCTCAACAAGCAGATCGCCTTCGATCTCGGGATCGCCGAGGCCACGGTCAAGGCGCACATGACCGCCGTAATGCGCAAGCTCAACGTCCATAACCGCACCCAGGCCGCGATCGCGGCCCAGATGATGATGGGCCTCAGGCCCCGGGCGGAGGCCCGATAGGCCGACGGCCGTATCGATAGGCCTTACGGAGAGCCAAGGACCCGCCGCTCGGGCTTGAGCGGCGTCGGGCCCGGCTCAGGACTTCGCGGCGGCGCGGGCTTCCGCGCGGCCCAGCCCAAGCAGTCCGATCGACGCGGACATCACGGCGACCGCGCCGATGCCGAAAAAGGTCGTGGCGGGCACCGCGCCCCAATAGGCCCCCATGACGCCGGCCAGGACGCTGCCGATGAACTTGGCGATGTACCAGGCGCCCATCATCATCGCGGCCACCTGGACCGGCGACCGCGCCCCGATTAGCGCCAGACCGGTGGGAATGACCAGAAGCTCGCCGATGGTCAGCAAGACAAAATAGCCGATCACCCACCAGGCCGACACGGGCTGGCCCGACGCCGCATGAGCCGCCGCCGCCGCGACCATGACGACCATCGACAGGGCCGCGATGGCGCAACCCACGCTCATCCGGGCCAACAGGTCGGGCGGGCCGCGCCGCTGCGCACGACGCGCCCAGAACCCCATCAGGGCCGGCGTCAGCAGAATGATCAGCAGGGGATTGATCGACTGAAACCAGGTCGCCGGCACCTCGTATCGGCCGCCCAGCAGTTGGACGCCGCGGTCGGTCTGGTCGGCGACCCAAAGGGCGATGACGTTGCCGCTCTGCTCGTAGCCGACGCGGAACAGCACCACCAGGCTGATGACCAGGACCAGGCTGCCGAGATTGCGGCGCTCGCCGGCCGACAACAACGCGCGCGGCGCCCGAGGCGTCTCCCGCGTCGCCTCTCTCGCCGTCGGGGGATCGGCGGGAAGCAGCCGCCGGCAGGACAGATAGATCGTCAGGCCCACCAGCATGCCCAGGCCGGCGGCGGCGAAGCCCCAATGCCAGCCCAGCAGCTCGCCCAGCGAGCCGCAGACCAGCGGCGCCAGCAGGCCGCCCAGGTTGATGCCCATGTAGTAGGCGCTGAACGCCGCGGCGCGGCGCGGGTCGTCCGGCCCATAGAGGCCGCCGACCTGGACCGCCAGCGGCGGCAGGAACAGGCCGTTGCCCAGGGCCACCAACACCAGGGCCGGCAGCAGCAGGGCTTCGGCGGCCATGGCGAAGTGGCCGAACATCATCAGCACCGCGCCCAGGACGACGCTCTTGGTCCGGCCCAGCCAGCGATCGGCGATGATCCCGCCGAAGAACGGGCTGAAGAAGGCCGCGCCGCCATAGGCGCCGTAGATCAGCGAAGCCTTGGCCTGATCGAAATGCAGCTGCTGGGTCATGTAGTAGACCAGCATGGCCTGCAGGCCGAAGTAGGAGAACTCCGCCCACATCTGGGTCATGAACAGGGCGGTCAGGCCGGGCGGGTGGCCAAACAGCGCCCGGCGGCTCCCGGCCTCGCCGCCCGCGAGGGGCGCGAGGCCGGGATCGGTCAGCCCGGGGGCAATGTCGGGCGGATCGATGGCCATGCCGTTCCTAGTAGTTCAGCGAGAGGGTGAGGGTTTTACCCACGATCAGCAGCCAGATCAGGAACAGCGCCGACACCGCGCTCAGCGCCGCCCAGGCCGCCCGCAACCACCGCCGCTGCGGCGACCGCGCCAGGATCCAGGCGTTCCAGACCATGAGGAACGACCCGACGATGGCGGCCAGCGACAGGGCTTGCAGCAACCGCATCCAGATGTCGAGGCGGCCGTCCAGCATGGTGACGTCGTTGTCGATCGCCGTCACCATGGCCAGCCAGCCGCCGCAGATCACCAGCAGCGCCCACGGCGTGACGCGCGGCGCCCATCGGGCCAGGGCGGGACGCCCGACGACGGCCGGTTGATGGCCGTAGCGCCAGCGGGTGAAGGTCAGGACCGGCCAGGCCAGGGCGGTGAGCAGGATCACGCCGAGCGCGGCCATGGCCGCCGGCAGGATCCAGCCGGCGTCGAAGCTGGCGGGCGCGGGCGTGAACTCGAAGATCGGCGCATAGCCGGCGATCGAGAACATCGTCACCTTGCCGTCCTTGACCACGGCGGCCAGGCGGTCGTCGCCCCCGACTTCGCGCCACTGCCACGGGGCGACCTCGCGCCAGCGCTTGGGCACGCCGTTGGTCCCCAGGAGGGCGGCGACGGTCAGCGTCCCGTCGTCGCTCAAGGCCACCCGGGTCTGGCTGATCAGGCCGATCAGCTTCAGGAAGTTGGAGGTCGAGGTGCGGCTCATCCCGTAGTGGCCGACCATGGCCGCGCCGTGGACCTTGGCGGTCGCCAGGGTCGGAACCTGCGGGTCGGGATACGGGAAATAGCGGTTGGTGAACTCGGCGAACAGCCGCTCGCGCAGCACATGGGCCGCCCCGTCCTTTCCGCCGCTGTTGAACGACAGATAGAGGCCGACATGGTCGTCGAGGAACAGATGCAGGTCGGAGTGGAACAGGTCGGTGTCGCCGCCGTGGCCGATGATCCGGCGGCCGTTGCGGTCCTCGTGATAGAAGCCAAGCGCCATGGCCGGCAGGCCGGGGATCGGCGTGTTGGCGGCGGCGTACATCAGCTGCGCCGTCTGGGGCTTCAGCAGCGGGCCGCCCTCCAGGTGGGCGATCATGAAGCGGGCCATGTCCGATCCGGTCGAGGACAGGGCGCCGGCCGGCGTCATGCCGATCAGTTCGAAGGCCTTGGGATCGCGCGAGGACACCACGTAGCCCTTCGACATCCCGCCGGCCAGGGCGGGCGGCAGCGGCTGGACGAAGCTGGAACGGGTCATGCCCAGCGGCGCGAAGATGTGGCGGTCGACATAGACCGCGAACGGCTCGCCCGAGACGCGCTGGACGATATAGCCGGCCAGCGAGGCGCCGTAGTTCGAATAGGCCGCCATCGCCCCGGGGGCGTAGATCCGCTCGGGCGTCCAGCGCTTGAGGACGACGTCCAGCGGCTCGTCCTTGGCCGGGTCGTCGATCAGCAGGTGCTTGGCCGTTTCCTCGAAGCCGGCGGTGTGCGTCATCAGGTGGCGCATCGTGATCGGCTTGCCGAAGGCGGGCGGAATCTTGAAATCGAGATAGTCGTTGATGTCGCGGTCGAGATCGATCTTGCCGGCCTCGACCTGCTGCATGACGGCCGTCCAGGTGAACAGCTTGGAGATCGAACCCGGGCGGAACAGCGTCTGGGCCGGGTCGACCGGGCGGCGCGTCTTGACGTCCGCCACCCCGTAGCCGCGCTGGGTCAGCACCTGACCGTCCTTGACCACCACCACGACCGCGCCGGCGATGTCGCCGCGATCCAGGCCGTAGGGCACCAGCCCGTCCAGCCAGGCGTTGACGTCAGCGGCGGTCAGCTGGGCCGCGCCGGGCGGCGACGGCGTGGCGGTCACGGTGGCGGTCCGGCTCGGCGCGAACGGCGCGGTGGGCTTCAAAGCGTCCGGCGCCTGGGCCGCGGCCGGCAGGGCGAGCGCCGCCAAGAGCCCTGCGAGACTGGTGAGAAGTCGCATGCCGATCTTCCTCATGGGATTAATACCGAACGCCGAGCGTGACGCCGAACGAGCGCGGCCGGACCACCGCCGCCGAGGCCGCGCCGTCCGGGGCCGTGCCGGGCCCGCCCAGCGCGACGATGCCGTCGCTGTCGGTCAGATTGCGGGCGAAGGCCTCGATACGAAAGCGCTCGATGCTGACGCCGGCATAGGCGTCGACCACGTCGAAGGCCTCCAGACGGCGCTGGCCATAGGTTGTGTCGAAATCCGAACGTCGCTTGCCGGTATGGCGCCAGCTGACGCCGGCCCTTCCGGTCACCTTGGCGGTCAACGGGCGCTCGTAGTCGGCGCTGAAGGTCGTGGCGGTGCGCGGCGCATAGGGCAGCCAGTCGCCCGCGACGCCGCCGATCAGCTCGGGGGCGTCCTCGGTCAGCTCGGCGTCGACATAGGCGCCGTTGGCGCCCAGGGTGAGACCGCGGGTCGGCCGGGCGATCAGCGCCAGCTCGACGCCTTTGCTGCGGGCGCTGCCGCCGTTGGTGTTGACCGCGAAACCGCCGACGTCGGCCAGCAGCTGCACGTTCTTCCAGTCGATCAGGAAGCCGGTCAGCTCGATCGACAGCTTGCGGTCCAGGAGCTCGGATTTGACGCCCAGTTCGTAATTGGTGGTGGTGTCGGCGCCGAACTGGCGCGGCACGGCCGTGGGGGCGGCGGGCGGCAGAATATTGGGGCCGCCGGGCCGGTAGCCTCGGGCGATGCGGGCATAGATCGTGGTGTCGCGATTGGGCTTGAAGGCCGGCGCGATCGAGTAGGTGAAGACGTTGTCCGACGAGTTGGCGTCCAACGCCAGGTCGTCACCGGCCAACAAACCCGAGGTCGTCTGCACTGCCCTCTGGCGGTTATGGCTGTAGCGGCCGCCCAGGCTGACGTCGAACCGGGGCGACAGGTGCAGGGTGCCGTTGGCGAAGCCGGCGTACTCGTCATAGTGCGAGCCCAGACCGACCAGGAACAGTTCCGACAGATCGTCCACCGGCGCGGCGGTGTCGGCGTCGACGCCGAACAGGGTCTGATCCAGCCGGTTGCGTTCGCGGGTGTAGTAGGCGCCGAGCGTCCATTCGAGGGACCGGACGCCCGACGAGGCCAGCCGCAGCTCCTGGGTGAACCGCTTCTGGTTCATGACCTGATCGAGCGGCGCGCCCAGGGGGGCGCCGAACGCGTCGGTCAGCAGTTCGCCGTAGACGCCGGTCGCGTCCTGGACCTGGACCTGGTCCAGCGTGCTCGCGCTGGTCGCCGAGGTCAGCGCCACCGCGCCGAAGTCGTATTCCGCGGTCAGGTTGTAGATCCGATAGTCGATGGCGTTGGGCTCGCGCACCGTGCGGTTCTGGACCAGCGCGCCCGAGACCGGCTCCAGGGTGACCGGATCGACGTCGACGCCGTTGGGACCGTTGCTGCGGATGTTCTGGGCCACCGCCGAGGCGCGCACGGTCAGGTCGGTGATCGGACGCCAGAGGATGGAGGCGCGTCCACCATAGGTCTCGCCGTCATTGACGTCGCGGCCCAGGCGCGGATCGTCGATATAGCCCGGATCCTCGCGATACGATCCGCTGACCCGCACCGCGAAGGTGTCCGACAGGGGCAGATTGCCCGCCGCCCGCACCGACCAGCCGGTCGTTCCGTGGGAGACGTCCTCGACGCCGACCTCGGCGCTGAACAGGGTCGCCGTGGTGCTGGGCGCCGCGGTCACGTACTTGACCAGGCCGCCCAGGGAGTTGGCGCCGTAGAGCGTGCCTTGCGGGCCGCGCAGCACCTCGACGCGCTCCAGGTCGGACGGATCGATGTCGGGCGCCAGGACCGCGCCGTTGGCCAGGGCGGTGGCCGACCCGTACGGCGTCTCGTCGACATAGGTGGCCACGGTCGCGCCGACGCCGCCGGTGTTGATGCCGCGCAGCAACAGCCGCGCCTGGCCCGCCTGGGTCTCGACGATGGCGGCGCTGGGGATGCGGGTGAAATAGTCGGAGAAACGCTCGGCGTGGACCTGGGCCAAGGTCTGGGCCGACAGGACGGACACCGACTGGGGCACGTCGAGCAGGCGCTCCTCGCGCTTTTGGGCGGTGACGATGATCTCGTCCAGCACCGCCGAGTCCGCCCCACGCGGCGGAGCGGCCGCTGGAAGGGTTTGGGCGGCCAGAGGTCCCGCCCAGAGTGCGGCGACCGCCGCGAGCTTAGCCGTATTACGCGCCATAGCCATCGACCCCATTGCCCCCAATGCGGATCGACCATCGCACGTGTTTCTGTATTTGCAACATGTTTCGAAGACAGGCTCGTGACATTCCCTTCCAGCGCCCGTTCGGCTAGTTTTGAGGCAACGAGGCGCCGGATGACGAACCTGAAGAAGACCGATCCAAGTCCCGGCGCGGCGCTGCGCGCGGCCAGAAAAGAGCAAGGCCTGTCCCTGCGCGCCCTGTCCGCCCGCATCGGCATGCCGTTTTCGACCCTGTCGAAACTCGAGAACGGCAAGATGTCGATGACCTATGACTATTTGGGCCGACTGGCCCAGGGCCTGGGCGTCGACATCAGCCTGCTGGTCTCCGGCGCGCCGCCCCCTTCCCGCCCCGCCGCCGTCGGCCGTCGCAGCGTGGCGCGGGCCGGCCAGTGGCCGAGCACCGCCTCCGAGCGCCATCTGCACTATTATCCGGCGGCCGAGCTGCGCGGAAAACTGATGGTGCCGATCATCGTCGACGTCACCGCCCACACGGTCGAGGAAATGGGCGGCATGGTTCGCCACGCCGGCGAGGAATATCTGCACGTCCTGACCGGCCGCATGGAGCTGCACTCGGACCTCTACGAGCCGCTGCCGCTGAACGAGGGCGATTCCGTCTATTTCGACAGCGCCATGGCCCACGCCTATGTCCGCGTGGGAGACGAACCCTGTCGGGTGCTTTCGGTGTGCGCCGGCGAAGGCATTCAGCGCCTGGCGCAATCGGCCGGCGAAAACTTGCGGTCGACGCCGCCGCCGGCCGAGAATCCGAAGCCGGCCCATGAATAAGTGTTTCAGATATTGAAACATCAATGTCGCCATGAAATGGTGGCGGCATGGATATCCGTCATTTTCCCTTCCGACGCGGCCCCGCCGGTCTGGTCCGCAACGCCCTTCCGGAACGCCGTCCGCGGGCGGTTTTCGCATGAAGGCCTCGCTGACCCTGCGTCGCGAGGCGATGCGCTTTCGCAAGCCCTTCCGGATTTCCGGCTATCTGTTCGAGGCGATGCCGGCCGTGGTCGCGTCCATCGAACGCGGCGGCCATACCGGACGCGGCGAGGCGGCGGGCGTCTATTATCTGAATGACGGCCCCGACGAGATGGCGCGCCAGATCGAGGATCATCGCCGGGTCATCGAAGACGGGATCGACCGGCAGGACCTTCTCGCCGTCCTGCCGCCTGGCGGCGCGCGCAACGCCATCGACAGCGCGCTGTGGGAGCTGGAGTCGCTGGAGCAGGGCGTTCCCGTCTGGGCCCTGGCCGGCGTCGGGCCGCCCCGGCCGCTGACGACCACCTTCACCCTGCCGGCCGAACCGCCGGCGATCCTGCTGGAGCAGTTGGCCGAGTTCGCCCAGGCCAAGGCCATCAAGCTGAAGCTGGATGGGGACCTGGCCGCCGACACCGAGCGCGTGCGCGCCGTGCGGCAGGCCCGGCCCGACGTCTGGCTGGGCGTCGACGCCAACCAGGGCTATGGCGGCGAGGATCTCGACCCCCTGGTCGCGATGCTGGTCGACTGCGGCGTGGCCTTGCTGGAGCAGCCGGTGGCGCGCGGGGCCGAGGCCCTGCTGGACGGCTGGAAATCACCGATCCCCGTGGCGGCGGACGAAAGCATCCAGAGCCTGGCGGAACTGGAGGCGTTGGGCGGGCGGTTCGATGTCGTCAACATCAAGCTCGACAAGTGCGGGGGCCTGACCGAGGGCCTGATGATCGTCGCCCAGGCCCGCCGCATGGGGCTGGGCGTCATGGTCGGCAACATGGGCGGCTCGACCCTGTCGACGGCGCCGGCCTTCGTCCTGGGCCAGCTGTGCGACATCGTCGATCTGGATGGGCCGATCTTCCTGCCGGACGACCGGCTGGCGCCGTCGCTCTATGCCGACGGACAGATCATGGTCCGAAGCGACATCTGGGGGCACGGCTGATCGGATTCGGATCCGCCGCGGGGCGCGGACCCGACCGTGCGCGAGGCACGGCCGGGGACGCAACGACGGTGTCGGGGGCCGTCCGTTAGAAGTCGTAGCTCAGGCGCACGCCGACCGTCCGCGGCCGCAGGGTCGCGTTGCGGCTGGCCAGGAACGCCTCGGGGTGGACATAGGTGATCGAGTGGTTGTCGAAGATGTTCTCGACATAGGCGCCGATGGTCGCCCGATCCATCGCCACCGCGAACGTGGCGTTGACGTTCTCATAGGCGTCGGTGAAGCCGTAGGTCGGGCTGACCCGGGTGGGCGCCCCCGGCACGTTGGGGAACGAGCCCGGATAGGATCCGACGTGCTGGAACACCACCGAGGCGTTGGCCCTGGCCTTGGGCGACAGGTCGAAGCCGTAGTTGATGTAGAGTGAGCCCTGGAAGTGCGGGGCCGACAGGCGGGCGTCGTCGACGGCGCCGGAGATCGCCGCCTCGGCCGGCGTCAGCTTGGTCACCTTGGCGTCGTTGAACGACCCGTTCAGCCCCACGCTCAGGCCGGTCGCCGGCAGGACTACGGCCTCGAACTCCACGCCCTTGCTGATCGCGCCGCCGATATTGGTCGCGAACTGGACCGAGTCCGAGACGCGGTTGGCCTGGACCTGGATGTTGCTCCAGTCGATCACATAGGCCGCCACGCTGGCGCTGAGCACGCCGTCGAACCAGCGGCCCTTCAAACCCACTTCATAGTTGGTCAGGTCGTCCGACGAGGCGCCGTACGGGATGATCAGGTCGTTGGGATTGACCACGCTGGGCCGTCCCGCGAAGGCGTTGACCACGGGGGTGCGGAAGCCGGTGGACACCGTGGCGTAGGAGGTCATGCTCGGCGACGGCTTGTACGACAGGCTGAGCTTGTAGGACGGCTTGGTGGCCTTGGCCTTCACGCCCTCGGCGGGCGCGATCGGCGTCATGGCCAGCGGCCCCGAGATGTTGAACAGCGCATAGGTCAGATAGGCGCTGTTGTAGCCGCCCTCGGTGAAGCCCTGGGCGTCGGTGCCGCCGTAACGCAGGCCGCCGGTCAGCCAGAGCTTGTCGTTGATGTGATAGGTCAGCTCGCCGAAGCCGGCCTTCTCGTGTGAATTGATGTGGGTGTACTGGCGCTGATAGTACTCGTCCGGCAGGCCGGTGATGCCGTGAGCGGCCAGGTACTGCGGCGAGGAACGGTAGAAGTAGTCCACGTCCAGCCGGCGATCCAGATAGAAGCCGCCGATCACCCAGTCGAACTTGCCGCCGGGATCGGACGCCAGGCGCGCCTCCTCCACGAAGGTGTTCTGATAGCCGTTGGCGTCCAGCCCGAAGGCGATCCCGGCCGCGCCGAAGGTGCCGGCCAGGTCGACCCAGAACTTCTGGTCGAACTTCGAATAGGTCGTCGAACTGGTGAGGTGGGCGCCGTTGAATTGATAGTCGACCGTGGCGTTGTAGCTGGTCAGCTTGCCGACGAAGAGGTCGGGCCGATCGCTGATCCGCTTGTTGCGGCCCAGCGAGGGGATGATCAGCGAGGAGTCCTTGGGATTGCTCTTCTCGTAGGAGCCCAGCAGCTTGACCGACAGACGGTCGGTCGGCTTCCACAGCAGGGTCGCGCGCCCACCGCCGTCGACCAGGGTGTTGGAATTGTGGATCCCGGTTCCCAGGTTGTCGACATAGCCTTCCTCGTGTCGGTAGAAGCCGACGACGCGCAGGGCCAGTTCGTCCTTGATGATCGGCATGTTGACCATGCCGTTGTAGCGCTGGCGCAGGGAATCCGACCCCGTCAGCCCGAAGTCGACCAGGGCCGAGGCGTCGTACGCATCGAGATCGGGGCTCTTGGTCAGGATGCGCAGCGCGCCCGACAGCGAGCCCGATCCGAACAGCGTGCCCTGGGGCCCGCGGAGAAATTCAACCCGCTCCAGGTCGTAAAGATTGGGGTCGAGCACCGTGGTGTTGCCGATCGTCGAGATCGGCAGTTCGTCGATATAGATCGCGACCGTGCTCTGCAGGTTGGCGCCGTAGCCGTTGGTGGCGATGCCCCGGGCGGTGAAGTTGTTGAAGTTGGCGGTGGGCTTGTTGAGGACCACGCCGGGCGTCTCGCGCGCCAGCCCCTCGTAGCCGACGATGCCCTTGGCCGTCAGATCCTTCTGGGAAAAGGCGGTGATGCTGAGCGGCACGTCCTGCAGGCGCTCGTTGCGGCGGGTGGCCGTGACGATGACCTCGTTGAGCAAGGTGCCGTCGGCGGCCTTGGCGGAGGCTTGCTGCGCCTCGGCCGGACTGGACGCGGTCTGCGCTTGGGCAGCCATGGATGTCGATACCAGAGCGGCGGCGCAGGCCGACGCTAGAAGATTGATCTTCATGCGCTTCTCTCCCCGTGCGTCGATCGTGAATGCCGACGCTACGCGGGGAAGCTGCACCTGGATTCCGCTAGAGTCAACACTCACTATCAAGCGTGTGAATGTCTTGCGGACGGTCGCGGACCGGCGGGAAGTGATGCGGCGATCTTAGAAAATTCGAGTTGAGGCGCCGGACGCGACGTCGCTTCGCGAGGCCACGAAGGTCAGGAGCAGGCCCGCCTTGGGAAGTTCGCATTCGAAGAAATATCGACAGGCCCGAAGCTTGCCGTCGACAAGGTCGCGATCCGCGGCGCTGGATTGGCCGAGCATGGCGGCGGCCACCGCCTGGTCCAACCACAGCCAGGCCACCACGACGTGGCCGAACGCCCAGAGGAACGGGGTTGCATTGTCGAAGGCCGACCGCCCCTCGCCGGCGCGCAGGGTCTCGATGGCGTCGGTCATGGACCGCCACGCCGCCGACAGCGCCGCGGCGTGGCCGTCCAGATCGGGAACCGCGCCCGCCGCCTGAACCGTCGCCTCGATCCGGCGCCCCAGCACGGGCAAGCCGCTTCCATCCTGGAGGATCTTGCGTCCGACCAGATCGATCGCCTGGATGCCGGTCGTTCCCTCGTGGATGGGGTTGAGCCGGTTGTCGCGCCACAGCTGCTCGACGTCGAAATCGCGCGTGTAGCCGTAGCCGCCGTGGATCTGGATGGCGATGTCGTTGGCCGCCAGGCCATATTCCGACGGCCAGGTCTTGGCGATCGGCGTCAGCAGGCCCAGCAAGGCCGCGTCGTCGGCGCGCTCGGCGGTGTCCACCAACCGGGCGCAATAGAGGCAAAGCGCCAGCGCGCCTTCCACATAGGACTTCTGCTGCAGCAGCATCCGGCGCACGTCGGGATGCTCGATGATCGCGACGGGCGGACCCGAGCGCTGGCCGACCAGGCGGCCCTGAAGCCGCTCGCGCGCATAGGCGACCGAAAGCTGGTAGCCGCGATAGCCCAGCGCCGCGGCGCCGAGCCCGACCCCGATCCGGGCCTTGTTCATCATCTGGAACATCTGGCGCAGGCCTTGGCCGGGCGCGCCGACCATCCAGCCCGTCGCCCCGCCCCGCTCGCCGAAATTGAGCAGGCAGTTGGCCGTGCCGCGATAGCCCATCTTGTGATTGAGACCGGCCACGGTCACGTCGTTGCGGGCGCCGTCCAGCAGGATCTTCGGCACGATGAACAGCGAGATCCCGGCCGTGCCCTCGGGCAGCGACCCGTCCTCCAGCGGCGTCTTGGCCAGCACCAGGTGGACGATGTTCTCGCTGACGTCCTGGTCGCCGCCTGAGATCCACATCTTGTTGCCGACCAGGCGATAGCGGTCGCCGAGGGGGTCGCGGCCGTCGGGCAAGGCCTTGGTGCGGACGTCGGCGAGGCTGGACCCGGCCTGGGGTTCGGACAGGCACATCGTCCCGAACCAGCGACCCTCGATCTGGGGCCGGGCGAAGGTCTCGAACTGAGCGGCGTCGCCGAACGTGGCGATCAGGCGGGCGTTGGCGACGGTGAGCATCGGATAGGCGGCGGTCGCCACATTGGCGGCGGCGAAGAAGGCGAAGGACGCCGCGCAGACCAGATAGGGCAGAGCCAGCCCGCCCTCCGCCTCCGAAAATCCCGCCGAGAACAGACCCAGCTCCGCGTACTGGGCCAGCGCGTCCCCGATCGCCGGGCAGATGCGGACCTCGCCGTTCTCCAGGCGTGGTTCTTCGACGTCGTTCCGTTTGAAGTGGGGCAGAAACTGTTCCGTCGCCAGCGTCTCTGAAAGATCCAGGATCGCATCGACCGTCTCGCGGTCGGCCAGGGTCTCGGCCTTCAGCCAGGTGTGGAGCAGGAAATCGACGTCGCGACGCTCAAGAAGCGGAGTGGTCATTTCGAAACCTCAGATGACGGTGGCGCCGCCGTCGATCACCAGGGTCTGGCCCGTGATATGGCCGCCGGCGTCGGAGGCCAGCAACAGGGCCGCTCCCATCAGATCGGTGTCGCCGCCCAGCTTGCCGAGCGGCGTCTGGCGCAGCATCTCGTCGCCATGCGCCGCGACGGTCGTCATCGTCATCTTCGAGGGGAAATAGCCGGGGGCCAGCGCGTTGACGCGGATGTTCCGCGGTCCCCATTCGGCGGCCAGAGCGCGGGTCATGTTGATGACCGCGCCCTTGGCGGTGTTGTAGGCGATCGTGCCCAGCTGATCGGGATGGTGGCCCTGCAAGCCCTCGATCGAGGCGACATTGACCACCGCGCCCTTGCCCTGCTTCAGGAAGGCCTCGCGCGCCACCGCCTGGGTCAGTAGGAACAGGCCGGTCACGTTCAGGTCGATGACCTTGTTCCAGCCCTCCAGCGGATAGTCCTCGGCGGGCGCGCCCCAGACCGTGCCGGCGTTGTTCACCAGGATGTCGATCCGGCCGAAATGTCCGAGCACGCGCTCGGTCAGGGCCGAAGCGGCTTGCGGCGCGCCGAGGTCGGCGGCGAAGCCGACCGCCTTGATCCCCGCCCCGGTCAGGTGTTCGACGGCTTCGTCGAGCTCGGCCTGCTTGCGGGCCACCAGCGCGACCGCGGCGCCGAACTCGCCCAGGGCGCTGGCGATCTGCAGGCCCAGGCCTCGCGACCCGCCGGTGACGATCGCCACCCGACCGGTGAGGTTGAACAGGCGGCTTAGAGCCCCCGGCGCTGATCCAGCCATGTCGGTCATTCCTCTATCCCCCGTTTCGAAAGCCGCGCACGAGGCGCGCGACGTGTTGAGCCCTGGGCCTGGGCGTCCTGACGAAACTCAGCCATGCTCGGCCCGCAAGCGCGCCTTGTCGATCTTTCCGGTCGTCGCCAGGGGCATCGCCGCCACGCGCACGATGGCGTCGGGCAGCCACCAGGGCGCGACGCGGGCGC
This sequence comes from Caulobacter sp., assembly GCF_049283275.1. GTDB lineage: Bacteria > Pseudomonadota > Alphaproteobacteria > Caulobacterales > Caulobacteraceae > Caulobacter. The sequence goes on from NZ_JBAPVS010000292.1 coordinate 25,649, forward strand.
GCAGGATGTCGAGCAGCGCCTGGTCGGCGATCTCGGCGCCTTTGCGCGGCTGGATGACCAGGATGGGGCGTTCCCCCCATTTGGCGTGCGCCCGGGCCACGACCGCGACCAGCGCCACCTCGGGCAAGGCGCCGATGATGGCCTCGATCTCGACGGGATTGATCCACTCGCCGCCCGACTTGATGAGATCCTTGGCGCGGCCGGTGATGCTGAGATTGCCCTCGTCATCAATGACGGCGAGATCGCCGGTGTCGAACCATCCGTCGGCGTCGACGGCCGGTTCGTCATAGCCGAAATAGCGCTCGATCACGGCGGCGCCGCGCACGCGCAGCCGCCCTTCATGTCCTCGCTGCCGCGGCAGCGGCGCCCCGTCGGCGTCGGTCAGCAGAAGGTCGACGCCGATCGGCGGACGTCCCGACTGCGAGGCCTTGCGCACCGAGGCTGACGCCGGAGTGACGGCCCCTAGAGGCGACAGCTCGGTCATGCCCCAACTGGTCTGGACCTTGACCCCCAGGCGCTGCTCGAGACGGTCCAACAGCGCCTGAGGGGTCGGCGATCCGCCCAGCATGATCCGCTGCAGCGACGGGACCTGCTCCCCCGTCCGGTCGAGATGATCGACCAGGCCCAGCCAGACCGTCGACACGCCGGCCGCCACGGTGACGCCCTCGGCGTTGATCAGGCCGGCGAGGCTGGGCCCGTCCTGGTGGCGGCCGGGCAAGACCAGCTTGGCCCCCACCGCCGGCCCGGCGAAGGGCAGGCCCCAGCCGTTGGCGTGGAACATCGGCACGGCGATCAGCAGCGAGTCCCTCGCGCCGAGGCCGGCCGCGTCGGCCTGCAGTTGGTGGACGGTGTGCAGGTAGTTGGAACGGTGGGTGTAGGTGACGCCCTTGGGCGCGCCGGTGGTGCCGGAGGTGAAGCACAGCCCGGCCGGCGCATTCTCGTCGAACCCGCCCCAGTCGGCGTCCTGGCCCAAGTCCCGCAGGAGATCCTCGTAGCGCCAGGCGACGACGCGCCCGCGGCTCGGCAGCGAGACTTCGGCGCCAGGCTCTTCCAGCACCACGACATGCTCGAGCGTGGGACACAGCGCGATCAGCGCCTCGGCCAGCGGCGTCAGGTCGGGGCTGATCACCAGCACGCGGTTGGCAGCCTGCCCGATCATCTCCGCCAGATGCGCGGGCGACAGTCGCGGATTGAGCGTGTGGCAGACGATCCCGATCCCCACCGCCCCGTACCAGCACTCCATATGCGCTTGGCTGTTCCAGGCGAGCACGGCCAGATTGTCGCCCGGCTCCAGGCCCAGCGCCCGGAACGCGCCCGACAGCCGGTTGCTGCGATCCCTCAGCGCCGAATAGCTGGTTCGGGCCCCTGCCCCGCCGCCGGTCACGACCTCGACGGCGCCGTGCCACTTGGCCGCGTGCTCGATGAAACGGTCCAGCGTCAGCGCATAGGGCTGCATCGCGCCGGCGGGCGAGGCGGTGTTCATCGTACGTCGTTACTCATTGACTGGGCGCCGGATCGGTCGCCGTCCGGTCGCGGATCCCGATCGAGAGATCGCGCCATAAACCCTTGAACCTATTTCGTTTCACGACCCTGGCGGATCGCCTCGAAGCCGGCGGCCATGAACCTGGCCATGTGCCGCCGGATCGAGACGAAATCGTCGGACGAGCAGAGTCCGTGCGACAGCTCGTCGAGACGGCCCGTGCGCGCCATGTTGTGGGTCATCGCGCCGGACACGAAGTGATAGCCCCAGAAGATCGTCTCCTCGTCGCAATCGGGCATGGCCTTCTTGAGCAGATCGATCAGCGCCAGGACGACCGGATTGAAGTACTTGGTCATCTTCTCGGCGCCCCAGCCGGCGGCGCTGTTGGCCTGAGCGCTGATCTTGCCGAACGCCAGCCACTGCTCGGTGTCGTGGATCTGCACGTTCAGGTCGGTGTCGATCCAGGCGTGCAGCGCGCCCTCGACCGTGACGTTGTCGCCCACCTCGTCGGCATAGCGTCGCATCGCGTCCAGACGATTGCGCGCCGAGATCGGCGCCCGCCGCGCCCAGACCGCCTCGTAGAGGCTGTCCTTGCCGTTGAAATGGTAGTGGATCAGCGTCGAGCTGACGCCGACGCGCGCGGCGACGTCCTTCAGCGTGACGCCGTGATAACCGAACTCGGCGAACAGCTGCTCGGCGGCGTCGAGGATGCGCTCGATCGACTCCTCGCGGACCCGCGCCTTGTGGTTTCGGGTGCGAGGACGTTCCGCCGCCGGCGCGTGGTCCGGCGTGGCTTGATCTGTGCTGCTCATCGGTTCCCCGGTAGCTGTTTGGCGACGGGGACGTCAACGCGTCCCTCCTGGTCCGCCGTCGGCGGTGGGAAGGCCGAATAGCCGATGTCGTACCGCCAGGCGCGCGCCTGCTGTCGCCGGCCCGCGACCAGACCGTCGGCCCAGGCGAACGCGGCGGGCTGAAGATCGCGCTCGGCGGATGGACGCTCATGGATGTCGAGATAGGCGCGCTGGTCGACGGTGTAGCGCGGCCAAGGCGTCTCGCCCGCGGCGGTGGGCGCGCCGTCGCGGACGAACGAGGCCCAATAGCCGCTCATGGCGTCCGACAGCCGCGTCTCCTCAACGGTGAGCGGCGGGCGTGGCCAGTTCGGTCCGATCGCGGCCGACGGCCCGACCTGGCCGAAGACGTAGGGCAGTTCGCTGGCGTGGAAGGCCGCCAAGTCGCGAGCCCGCTGGGCCGGCGTGCTGTGCCGGAAATAGTACAGGTACGCCGGCTGCCCGACCTCCGCCTGCTGGCGCGCCAGATACTGGGCGGCCCAGCCGTAGAGGCCGTCGCGGACCGAGGCCATCACATCGGCCCTCGGATCGGTCCCGGGATAGACGGCGAGATAGGGGTCGGCCTGCGCGCCGAAGCGCCGCCGCACGTCGGCCTCATAGGCGGCTTGGCTGTCGGGCGCCTTGGGCATCAGAAAGAGGAGCGAGCGGATCTCGCCCTCGTTGAAGCCGGCCAGGACGGGGACCTTGGCCTGTTCGCCGCGCGCGAAGGTCTCGGCCAACTGCCGCTTGAGCACGACGCCGTCGATGACCGGCTCCGGCGCCCATCCGGTCTTCAGCCCCGCCATGAACAAGGTCGCCGGATCGGCCGCGCGCAACGCGGCGGCGTCCGATGCGCCGGCCGCCGCGCCCAAGGCCGCGCCCGCCGTCTCGGCTGAAGTCAGGCCCAGGGTCTGATCGTGCAGCGCGCGATAGGACGGCATGTAGCCGCTCTGCACGATCGCCTTGTCGAACAGCCCGCGCGCCTCGGGGCTGGCGAGCAGCGCGATCACGCTGAGGCCGCCGGCGGACTCGCCGGCGATCGTGACGTGCTCGGGATCGCCCCCGAACGCGGCGATGTTGTCGCGCACCCAGCGCAGCGCCTCGATCTGGTCCAGCAGGCCATAGTTGCCGGACAGACGCCGGGGGGACTCCGCGCTCAGCGCCGGGTGGGCCAGATAGCCCATCAGGCCGAGCCGATAGTTGATCGAGACGAAGACGACGCCCTGCTGGGCGAACTTGACGCCGTCGTACAGGGGCTCGGAGCTGCCGCCTCCCGCCAGCGCGCCGCCATGGATCCAGACCATGACCGGCAGCTTGCGCCCGCCGGTCTTGCCTGGATCGGCCGGAGCCCAGACGTTGAGGGTCAGGCAGTCTTCGCTCGGCGACGCGATGCCGCCGGAATAGAGGCCGGTCGGCGATTGCGGAGGCTGCAGGCAAGCCTGCCCGAACTCCTCCGCCTGACGCACGCCGGTCCAGGCCGGAGCCGGAACGGGCGGCCGCCAGCGCAGGTCGCCCACCGGCGGCTTGGCGTAGGGCACGCCCTTGTAGGCGACGACGCCGCCGGCCGGCGCGGCGACCCCTTGCAGGTCGCCTTGGCGCACGTGAACCCGTGGCTGGATTTCACGCGCGCCGACCGGGGAGGCGGCCGCCGCGAGGCACAGGCAGGCGACAAGCCCCCGTCCGTATCCCCGCGCCTGTCGAGCCAGCGCCTGCCGAAACCTCGTCATGACCGTGCTCAAAAGTCGTAGCCCACCCGAAGGCCGAACGTGAGTGGCCGCAGGATCGCGTCGCGGCTGTAAACGAAGGCTTCGGGATGAATGTAGACCGTCGCGCGGCTGTTGCCGAGGTTCTCGACATAGAGGGCCGTGGTCAGCTTGCCGAACGTCAGGCCGGTTTGCAGGTTCACGTAGGTGTAGCTGTCGGTGTAGCCGTACAGGGGGCTGACCGTGGTCTTGCCCGGCGTGTTGGGGAAGCCGTTGGGGAACGAGCCGACGTGCTGGATCTGGAAGCTGCTGAACCCCGTGACGTCGTCGCCCAGGTCGTAGCTATAGACGCCGAAGAACGATCCCTGCACATGCGGCGAGGCTAGCCGCGCGCCATCCACCGCGCCGGAGATCACGGCCTCCTGCGGGGTGAGCTCCGTCACCTTGGCGCCGTTGAGCGAACCGTTCAGCCCCAGCACCAGCCCGCGGACCGGCGCGAGGGTGACCTCCGCCTCCAGCCCCTTGCTGGCGGCGCGGCCGACATTGGTCGCGAACTGGATCGAGTCCGACTGGCGGTTGGCCTGAACCTGGATGTTCTTCCAGTCGATATAGTAGGCCGCGAGGTTGGCGCTCAGCTTGCCGTCCAGCCAGCGCCCCTTCAGACCGACCTCATAGTTGACGAGGTTGTCCGAGCCGGCGCCCGGCGGAATGATCAGGTCGCTCGGGGTGACGGTGCTGACGCTGCCGGCGCGCGAATTGTAGACGGGCGTCCGGTAGCCGGTGGAGACGGTGGCGTAGGTCGTCAGGTCGCGCGACGGCTTGTAGGTCAGGCTGGCCTTCCAAGACGCCTTTTCGGCCGAGGGATATTTCGTCGTCGCCGCCGAGCTGCGCGTGATGGCGAGCGGTCCGGACAAGCCCAGCAGCGCATAGGTGAAGTAGGCCGTGTTGAAGCCCGGATAGGTGTCCACCTTGCCGCCGTACTTGCCGTAGCGCAGGCCGCCGGTGGCCGACAGCTTGTCGGTCAGGTGGTAGGTCAGCTCGCCGAAGCCGGCCAGTTCGTAGGTGCGGGTGTCGGCGCCGAACTTGGAGAAGGTCGCGCCCGGCAATCCGGTGAGGCCGCGGGCGGTGAGATAGGCCGCGCTGGACCGGTTCTCGCCGTTCAGATCGGTGTCGCGGTGCAGGTAGAAGCCGCCCGCCACCCAGTCGAACTTGCCGCCCGGATCGGAGGCCAGCCGCGTCTCCTGGACGAAGGTCTTCGATTTGAAGCTGTCATACAGATAGAACGGAATGGCCAGGTTGAAGGTGCCGGCCAGGTCGACGTTGAACAGGCTGTCGGCGATCGAATAGGTCGATGAGCTGGTCAGGCGCGCGCCGTCGAACTGGTAGTCGAGGGTCCCGTTATAGACCTGCGTCTTGGACGTGTACTGATCGGGGACCGTGCTGTAGCGCTTGCGGTCTCCCAGCGACGGCGAGGTCAGCGAGGAGTCCTTGGGATCGCTGTCCTCGTAGGACCCGAGCAGTCGGACGCTGAGCCGGTCGTTCGGCTTCCAAAGCAGGATCGCGCGGCCGCCCCAGTCGGTCAGCGCATTGGAATTCTCGACCCCCGTCCCGACATTGTCGACGTAGCCGTCCTCGTTCCGCGAGAAGCCGACGATGCGCAGGCCCAGCGTGTCCTTGGCCAGCGGGATATTGACCATGGCGTTGTAGCGCTGGCGCACGCCATGGCCATCCGGCGTGAAGCCGAGGTCGGCCTGAACCGAGGCGTCGTAGTCCTTCAGGTCGGGGCTTTTGGTCAGGACGCGCAGCGCGCCCGACAGCGATCCCGACCCGAACAGGGTGCCCTGAGGGCCGCGGAGGAATTCGACCCGCTCGACGTCATAGAGGCTGGGATCGAGCGTCACCGTGTTGCCGATCGTGCTGAGCGGCAGTTCGTCGAGATAGATGGTGGTCGTGGTCTGCAGTCCCGCGCCCCAGCCGTTGGTGGAAATGCCCCGAACGGTGAACCTGACGTTGTTGTCGCTGGCCTTGTTGAGCACGACGCCGGGCGTCTGGCGCGCGATCCCGTCGAAGCCGACGATGCCCTTCTGGGTCAGTTCGGCCTGCGAGAAGGCCGTGACGCTGAGCGGCACGTCCTGAAGGCGCTCGCTGCGGCGAGTCGCGGTGACGATGATTTCTTCGAGATTGGTCACGGCCTTGGCGGTGGTCGCGTCGGTCTGCGTGGAGACGGTCTGGGCTGCGGCGGGCGCGGCGGCGGCGACCGTCAGCGCGAGCAACGACACCGTGTAAGCTAATCGGCTCATTTTTTCCTCCCCTGTCGCTGCCGCGCCTTGATGGCGCTGTTCGGCGAACGAGGGACCATCGCACCGTCGAGATATGGGAGTCAATACTGACTGCCGCGTAAGTCAGTATTGCATCTGACAGCCGCCCCGAGGATCTGCTCCGCCGAACGAGAACGCCGCTTTCGTTCAAGCCAGCGGTTCTCGATCATGGCCTTGTCGGCGCCACGTCGACGTTCAAGGAGACCGCCATGAAGATCGTCAGAACCGGATCGGCCGCGTGGAGCGGCGGCATCAAGGACGGCAAGGGTTCCATCTCGACCGAGAGCGGCGCCTTGCAAGCCTACCCCTACGGCTTTTCCAGCCGGTTCGAGGGCCAGCCCGGCTCCAACCCCGAAGAGCTGATCGCCGCGGCCCATTCGGCCTGCTTCACCATGGCCCTGTCCCTGGTGCTGGGTGAGGCGGGCCTGCGCGCCGACCAGATGGACACCTCCGCCAAGGTCACGCTCGAACAGGTCGAGGGGGGCTACGCGATCACCGCCTCGCACCTGACCCTGAAGGCCAGGATCCCCGGCGCCGATCAGGAGACTTTCGAGAAGCTGGCCGCCGGCGCCAAGGCCAACTGCCCGGTCTCCAAGCTCCTGAACGCCGAGATCACGCTGGATGCGGCGCTGGTCGACTAGGGGCCCGCCCGCAGCGGCGAGGCCAGCACGATGAAGGACGATCCGTGAGCCGATACAGCTTCCTGGACCTCGCCACGTCGGCGAGCGTGAGATCGGCGCAAGCCGAAATGGGCGTCGACCATCTGTGGACGCCCGGGCAGGTCGATCGACAGTTCGAGGCGTTCACCGCCAACGAAGAGGCCTTCATCGCCGCGCGCGACAGCTTCTACATGGCCAGCGTGTCGGAAAACGGCTGGCCGTACGTCCAGTACCGCGGCGGGCCGGCCGGCTTCTTGAAGGTCATCGACGAGACCACGCTCGCCTTCGCGGACTTCCGCGGCAACCGCCAGTACATCAGCGTCGGCAATCTGGACGCCAATGACCGGGTGGCCCTGATTCTGGTCGACTATCCCCGACGCGCCAGGCTCAAGATCCTGGCCCATGCCGAGCGCCTCACGCTCGACGCCGACCCCGCGCTCCTGGAGAAGGTCGTCGATCCCGGCTATCGCGCCAAGCCCGAGCGGATCTTTCGGCTGCGTCTGGCGGCGTTCGACTGGAACTGCCCCCAGCACATCGTCCCCCGGTTCACGGAGGCCGAAATCGCGCGCGCCGTCCAACCGCTTCACGAAAAGCTGGAGGCGCTGGAGGTCGAGAACCGCGCCCTGCGAGACCGTCTTCAGCAGGCCGAGCGCTGAACGGGTACGACGGGCCGCCCTTACCGCCGGGGAGCGTGAAAGAGGAACACCAGGACGCGCTGGGCCTGGTCGGCCGAGAAGTTGTCGTCGGCCATCAGCACCAGAGTCCTCCGCCCCGCGAGGCTCGCCCCCCAGGCCATCGCCTCCAGGTTCACGGCCCCGCCGGCCACCCGATCGAAATTGACAAGGAGCCGCTTGGTCAGCACGCGCGGCGCCGGACCCGCAAGGCTGGCGCGGCCGGCGACGTCCTGCGCCCCCGCAATGTCCACCAGGTAGAGTCGACAATGGAAGCTGAAGCGTCCCTGCGCGTCCTCGACGCCCGAGCGCTCCAACACCAGCAGCCGGCGATCGTCGACGGCCAGGATTTCGCTGATCCCATTGTCGCCCCGACGCGCCGGCGCGGCCTGGATCGGGTCCAGGCGATAGGCGTACTGCGCCGAGACGCGGCCCGTCCGGTCCAGGCGCGTGATGCGCGTCAGACCGCCCTGGGCCACGCTGCTGGCCGGACCGTCCTGGATCAGAGGCCCCTCCATCGCCAGCCACAGCCATCGCCCGTCCGGCGAGAAGCTCAAGCCCTCGAAGGTCTGGTTGAGCCGCGCGCCATGAGCCCCGGCGGGATCGAAGCCGAAGGCCGGCGGACTGGGCACGGTCCCCGTCCATCGTCCCGTCCTGTCCATGCGGCCGATGGCGGGATCGAAGCCGCGCGGCGCGTCGCCCTCCCGGCTCCAGACCAGATCGCCGGTCTGGGGATCGATGCGCAGAGCCTCGGCGTCAGCCCGCTCGCCGGCGTCGGCGGTCCCGGGAAAGGTCGAACCATCCTCGCGGCGCAGCGGGATCTGGCGGACAAGCCTCAGCCCTTTCACGCCCCGGGCGTCGTAGTCCAGACGGCCGACGAAGAAGCGGGCCGGCGCCTTGGCCGACCGATCGTCCGAGATCATCAGCCACTCGCCGGTGCGGCGATCGTAGTCGACGCCCGAAATTCCGCCCAGCGGCGCGCCGTCGATCGCCAGGTCCTTGGGCAGGTCCAAGGCCCCGAGCAGATTCAGGCTCAGGACCAGGCCGAGGAGCGCCCCCCAGCTCACGAAAGACCGCTCGCTTTGAGGACGCGAACGGAGTCGCGCGCGATCAGTTCGACGTTGAACACCACCCGGCGGCGCGGCTCGCCCCGGGCGGCCATCCGGCGGATCAGGGTCTCGACGGCGGCGGCGGCCATGTCTTCGACCGGCATGTCGATCGTGGTCAGGGCCGGCGTATGAAGCTGAGCCCAGGGGATGTCGTCAAAGCCGACGACCGAGACGTCGTCGGGCACGGTCAGGCCCATGGACCGGATATGGCGCATGGCCCCGATGGCGATCAGGTCGGCGCCGGCGATCACCGCCGTGGCGGTCCGGGTCTCCAGCGCCTGGGTCACGGCCGGCTCCAGGTCCAGCGAGAACGCGTTGTGGACGTGCCAAGCCAGGTTGGCGCGCTCGCGGATGGTTGCGATCGCCCCCTCGGCGCGCTGGCGGGCGCTGGAGGCGGCGTGGGGGCCGGAGATCACCCCGATGTCGACGTGGCCCGCCGCGATCAGGTGCTCGGCGGCCAGGCGACCGCCTTCGGCATAGTCGGCCTGGATGACGTCGTAGCCCGGCAGGTTGCGGTCCAAGACCACGGTCGGCACCCCTTCGATCAACCTTCCGATCGGGCCGTCGTCGGCGATCGGGAACCAGATGACGCCATCGACGCCGTGGTCCACCAGCAGGCTGACCGCGCGTTGCTCGGCCTCGGCCGACCCTTCGGTGTCGGTCAGGAAGACGCTGTATCCGTGAGCGCGCGCGGCCTGGATCACCACCTGGGCCAGGCTGGGGAAGAAAGGGTTGGTCAGGTCGGGCAGGATCAGGCCGATCGCGCCGGTCTTGCCGGTCTTCATGGCCTTGGCGCTCTGGTTGGGGCGGTAGCCCAGCTCGGCGGCGACCTTCAGGATGTGCTCGCGCGTGGCCTCGCCCACCGAGCCCGCGCCGTTGATGGCGTAGGAGGCGCTGGCCAGCGACACCCCGGCGGCCTTTGCCACCTCCTTGAGGGTGGCCCTGCGGGGCGGGTCGTGCGGCGTCGGGTCGGACTTGGCCATGCTGGGATTCCGTTGCTCACCTTGGAGGTGAAAGCTTTCAGGCCAAGCGTCAAGAACGGGATCGGGGCGGACCTCGCGATCCGCCCCGCACGAGACGCCCAACAAGGGGAAAGGGCGCCTCGAAACGTGGTCTAGAACCGCGTGCGAACCGAGACGGTGTAGGTGCGCGGCGCGCCGACGAAGTAGCGGTCCAGGGTGCGGTTGTTGGGCGTGGCCGCCGTGTAGCCGAACTCCGGCTGGGTGGCGGTCGAGCCGCTGACCGCGCCGATGTAGTCTTCGTCGAACAGGTTATCGACGTTGAACTGGAGCCGCAGGTCAGGCCCGCCGGCGCGCTTCCAGTCGTAGGTCGCCGTCAGCCCGACCAGCGTGTAGCCGTCGATCGTCTCGACGCCGATCTCCTGGAAGGTGGTCGGGGCCACGATGTGCCCGCCGACGCGGTCGCCGACATAGCGGACGTTGGCGTCGAGCTTCAGCCCCGCCAGCGGCTTCCAGCCGATCTGGCCGAAGACGCTGTTCTTGGGGATGTCGCGCACGCCCGCCCCGCCGATCACGGCGACCGCGGCCAGGGCCTTGCGGGCGTCGCTGCCGGCGGCCGGATCGTCGTGCTTGGCGTCCTGGCGCGAGTACGAGCCGTAGAGGTCGATCGCGCCGAAGTCGTAATAGCCGGTCAGCTCCACGCCCTTGGTCTTGATGCCGGCGATGTTGACCGCCTTGGTCGCGACGTTACCGCGGACCACCTCGTCAGGATCCAGGGTCGCGGTCGGATCGCGCGGAACGATGCCGACATTGTTCTTCAGGTCGACGTCATAGGCCTGGATCGAGAAGGCCAGATTCGGCTTCACGTAGCGCAGGCCCAGGTCCAGGTTCGTCGTCTCGACCGGGTCGAGGTCCTTGGGATTGATCACCGCCGTCGAGCCCAGGAAGGCGTCTTCCGGAATGCCGGCGAAGTTCTTGGCGTAGCCGCCGAACAGCTCCCAGTCCTGGGCCAGTTGGTAGGTCGCCCCGAGCTTGGGATTGATGTCCGAGTGCTGCGAGAACTTGACGTTGGCCTTGTACTCCAGCGGCGACTTGGCGTCGTACTTCACGTCGTACCAGGTCAGGCCCAGATCGACCTTCAGCCTGTCGTCCAGCAGCCGGACCTCATCCTGGGCGTACAGCATGGTGGTCTCGACCGAGGCCGAGCGCTCGTACTCGACATAGTTCAGCTTGGAGCGGTCGTAGGCGATGCTCTGGGCCGAATTGACGATCGGATAGAAGTTTCGCCGCTCCGTGGAGTCGCCGCCTTCCCACCAGCCGCCGAACCGAAGGGCGTGGCCGCCGAACCGGGCCTTGAGCTCGCCGGTCACGCCGTAGCGATCGCGGTCGCGCGGCGTGACCCGCATGTCGGCCGGGCCTCCGACCACATTGCTGTTGCGGATCGTGGTCAGGGTCGGCCGCACCGCGCCGCCGTTGACGTTGTAGCCGGTCACCGCGCGCGGATTGCCGCCCGTCAGGACGCGCTGGCGGTCCTGGTAGCGGAACGACTCGCCCTTGAGCGTCTGATAGTACGGATTGACGTCCAGGCTCACCGCGTCGCTGAGCACGAAATGGCTGTTGGCGTAGGTCAGCCAGTCCTTGCGCCAGCCGCCCAGGGCCCCGCCGAAATCGATGTCCTTGGCCGGAACGCCGGTGATGGCGTCAAGCGCGCGGTCGCTGCGCGGCGCGGCCTCGAACTCGCCCTTGGTGACGATGTTGAAGTCGTTGTCGGTCTGGTCGTTGTACGAGACGCGGGCCTTCACGAACGAGCCGTTGTCGAAGGCTTTCACGACCTTCAGCTCGTAGTGGTCGCGCTCGGAGCCCCGGCTGTCGCGACCGGCCCAGACGTCGTTTTCATGGTGCGAATAGGTCAGGTAGCCGGAGAGGCCCGGCGCGATCTCGCCGCTGTCGACCCGGCCGTAGATCCGGCGGAAATCGAACGAGCCGGCGCCGGCCTCGATCGTCGCCCCGAAATCCTTGCGCGGGGCGTCGGTGACGAAGTCGATGAAGCCGCCCAGGGCGAAGCGCGACGGCGCGCCGATGTCGCCCGCGCTCTGCGAGACGGTGATCTTGCCGATGTTGCTGCTTTCGATGAACCGCTGCGGCGGCGAACCGCCGTTGAAGCGGCTGTCCCCCGTGGGGATGCCGTCCAGCGTCAGGCCGATCTGCTCGTCGCCCAGGCCGCGCATGTAGATCTCGAACGAGAAGCTGCCGCCGCGGGCGTCGCCGGTCGAGACCTGCACGCCCGGAACCTTGACCAGGGCCTGGGTGATCTCCGCGCCCAGCGGACGCTCCTGGATGTCCTCGGCGCCGAGGGTGAAGGTCGCGCGCGCCAGACCCGAACCGAAGCGTTCGGCGGTCACCACGACCTCATCGATGGTTTCGGCCGCGACCGGTGTCGCGGCGGGCTGCGCCATGGCGGGCGCAGCCATGACCAGGCACAACGCGCTCGAAGCCAGCCAGATGGACGTCTTCATGTTCAAAGCCCCCTCAAGTCCGCCTCGGCGGATGCGGTACTATTTAGTGAAACGTTTCATATCCGAGTTCAATGACAATTTCATCACAAGCCGCCGCGCGCTCTCCGGCGCCCAATCCCATACCATCATTCGTCATTTCGCGAATTTTCCGGGCAATTGGCGGCCAGATCGTCACGGCGCGGCCTGACAAGCTGGTGGCGCGTGACTCCGGATTGCGCGCTATTTCCTTGAAACGTTTCACTCTATAGAGTCACCGCACGCTGGGTCGGAGGGGACATGCCGGACAACGAAACCGCGCGGGCGCTGCTGGGCGTCGTCGTGTTCCTGGGGATCGGCTGGACGCTGTCGGAAAACCGGCGGGCCCTGCCCTGGCGGCCCGTGCTCGTCGGGCTCGGCTGCCAGATCACCCTGGCCCTGCTGCTGACCAAGATCCCCGCCGTCACCGCCGCCTTCGCCGCCGCCACCCATGCGGTCGACGCCCTGCAGGCGGCTTCGCGCGCCGGGGCCAGTTTCATGTTCGGCTATCTGGGCGGCGGCCCCGCGCCGTTCAGCATCGAGGATCCCGGCGCGGCCTTCATCTTCGCCTTCCAGGCCCTGCCGGCCATCCTGCTGGTCGGCGCGCTGTCGGCCTTGCTGTGGCACTGGAAGGTGCTGATCGTGGTTGTCCGCGCGGCCGCCTGGGCGTTCGGCAAGCTGTTCGGGGTCAGCGGCCCGGTCGGGGTCTCGACCTCGGCCTGCGTGTTCCTGGGCATGGTCGAGGCGCCGCTGCTGGTGAAGCCGTTCCTGCCGCGCCTGTCGCGCGCCGAGATCTTCATCATCATGGTCGACGGCCTGTCGGTGATCGGCGGCTCGATGATGATCGTCCTGGGCTCGCTGATCTCCGCCAAGGTGCCCAACGCCTTCAGTCACCTGCTGATCGCTTCGCTGATCAGCACCCCGATGGCCATCGGCATGGCGCGGCTGATGATCCCGGGCGAGGCCGCTCCGGGCGCGCCGGGCGCGGCCCGGGAGCCGATCGTCCTGGCCAGCCCCTATCGCAGCAGCCTGGAGGCCCTGACCTTCGGCACGCTGGACGCGGTGAAGATGGTGGCCAACATCGCCGGCCTGCTGATCGTCTTCGTCGGCCTGATCGCCCTGATCAACATGGGACTGGCGGCCCTTCCCCATGCTGGAGCGCCGCTGACGCTCGGCGCGATCCTGGGTTGGCTGCTGACGCCGATCGTCTGGCTGACCGGCACGCCGCTCTCCGACCTGCAGGCGGTCGGGGCGATCCTGGGCACCAAGGTCGCCGCCAACGAGGTCGTGGCCTACAGCGACATGATGGCCCTGCCGCCGGGCGCGCTCAGCGACAAGAGCCTGCTGATCCTGACCTACGCCCTGGCCAGTTTCGGCAATGTCGGCAGCGTGGCGATCCTGATCGGCAGCCTGTCGTCCATGGCCCCGGAGAAGGTCGGCGAGGTGGTCGAGCTGGGCTTCAAGGCCCTGGCGGCGGCGTTCCTGACCACCTGCCTGACCGCCACGATCATGGGCCTGATCAGCGCCTAGCCGCCAGCAGCGCGCGGGCCGCGGCGATGCCCGCATCGGCCGCCGCCCGGGGCGATCCGCCGCCGACCAGCACCGCCAGGGCCGCGCCCGCGAAGGTGTCGCCCGCGCCCGTGGCGTCATCGACGATCAAGGGCGCGACCGGCAGGTCCGACACCGCGCCTCCGGCCTCGACCCGCACGCCCTCCGCGCCCCGGGTCTCGAACAGCATCTGACCGACAGGCCTTGGGGCCGCGCGCGCCGTCTCCAGCCAGCCGCGTTCGCCGGCGTTGCAGAACACCACGTCCGCACGGTCCGCCAAGCGCGCGGCGAGGTTCGGTGGAAAACAGGCCGGATCGTCCTTGGCGATCCAGGCCAGGCGGGTGGCGGGCCCCACGAGATCCAGCAGCGCGCCGAGTTCCTCCGGCGGCCCCGCCGCCACGACCAGCCACGCGGCGCCGGCGGCGATCCTCCGCTGAGCGTCCGTCAGCCGGCAAGGCCCCGACCGCAGCAGGCAGCCGTAGGTCCCGTCGGCGTTGTAGATCAGCAGGCAGCGGGTCGACGGCGCGCCGGGGGCGACGGAGACGCCATCCAGCGTGACCCCCGCCGCGCGGCAGGCGGCCAGATAGGTCTCGCCGTCCTGGTCGTCGCCGATCCAGGTC
>NZ_JBAPVS010000293.1:0-5690 GCF_049283275.1 Caulobacter sp.
CGCCCGGCCCTCGCGCCGTCCCGGGCCAGGACCAGCCGCGCGCCGTCCAGGGCGCGTCGTCGACCACCAATGTGGTCCGCGAGCAGAGCGACTACTACCACGCCACCAAGACCACGATCTTCAACGCCCTGCTCAACACCATCGACCTGGGCCAGCTGGCGCAGCTGGACCTGAAGGCGGCGGCCGAAGAGATCCGCGACATCGTCGCCGAGCTGGTGGCGATCAAGAACGTCTCGATGTCGGTCTCCGAGCAGGAGCACCTGGTCCAGGACATCATCAACGACGTCCTCGGCTATGGCCCGCTGGAGCCGCTGCTGGCCCGCGACGACATCGCCGACATCATGGTCAACGGCGCGCACCGGGTGTTCATCGAAGTCGGCGGCAAGGTCCAGCTGACCAATGTGCGGTTCCGAGACAATCTGCAGCTGATGAACATCTGCCAGCGGATCGTCAGCCAGGTCGGCCGCCGGGTCGATGAGAGCTCGCCGATCTGCGACGCCCGCCTGCCCGACGGCAGCCGCGTCAACGTCATCGCCCCGCCCTTGGCGCTGGACGGTCCCACCCTGACCATCCGCAAGTTCAAGAAGGACAAGCTGACGATGAAGCACCTGGTCGACTTCGCGTCGATCAGCCCGGAAGGGGCGCGGGTCCTGGGCGTCATCGGCGCGTGCCGCTGCAATGTCGTCATCTCGGGCGGCACCGGCTCGGGCAAGACCACCCTGCTCAACACCATGACCGCCTTCATCGACCCGACCGAACGGGTGGTGACCTGCGAGGACGCGGCCGAGCTGCAGCTGCAGCAGCCGCACGTGGTGCGCCTGGAAACCCGGCCGGCGAACCTGGAAGGCCAGGGCTCGGTGACCATGCGCGACCTGGTCAAGAACTGCCTGCGGATGCGTCCCGAACGGATCATCGTCGGCGAAGTCCGCGGGCCCGAGGCCTTCGACCTGCTGCAGGCCATGAACACCGGCCACGACGGCTCGATGGGCACGCTGCACGCCAACAGCCCGCGCGAGGCGCTCAGCCGGATCGAGAGCATGATCACCATGGGCGGCTACAGCCTGCCGTCCAAGACCATCAAGGAGATGATCGTCGGCTCGGTCGACGTCATCGTCCAGGCCGCCCGCCTGCGGGACGGCAGCCGCCGCATCACCCACATCACCGAGGTGGTGGGGCTGGAAGGCGACGTGATCGTCACCCAGGACCTGTTCGTCTACGAGATCAGCGGCGAGGACGCCGAGGGCCGGGTGCTGGGCCGGCATCGCTCGACCGGCATCGGCCGCCCGCGGTTCTGGGACCGCGCCCGCTATTACGGCCTGGAGCGCGAGCTGGCCGAAGCCCTCGACGCGGCGGAATAGGGCGATGATGTTCATCCTCGCCGGTCTCCTGGGCTTCATCATCATCGCCAGCCTGGGCTTCGTGCTGGCGGGCGGCGCCGGCGGCGGTTCGACCAAGACGGTCAAGCGCGCCCAGCTGATCGGCGGCGTCGACCGCGCCAGCGAGGCGGCCCGCGCCAAGGTCGTGGCCAACACCCCCGACGCCCGCCGCAAGCAGATCCTCAAGACCCTCAAGGAGCAGGATCATCAGAAGAAGAAGGCGTCGCTGACCATTGCCTCGCGCCTGCGGTCCGCGGGCCTGGGCGACAATCTCCAGATGTTCTGGATCGTCAGCGGCGTCGTGGGCCTGCTGGTCGGCGCGACGCTCCTGCTGCTGCGCCAGATGCCGCTGGTCGCCCTGGGGGCGGCCTTCGCCGCGGGCCTGGGCCTGCCGCGCTGGGTGGTCGGCATGCTGGCCAAGGCGCGCGTCAAGAAATTCACCGAGGCCTTCTCCGACGCCATCGACATCATCGTGCGCGGCATCAAGTCGGGCCTGCCCGTCCATGACTGCCTGAAGGTCATCGGCGCCGAGTGCCCCGAGCCCCTGGCCGGCGAGTTCCGCGTGCTGGTCGAGAACACCGGCATGGGCATGTCGATGGAGCAGGCGCTGGACCGCATGTACGAGCGCATGCCGACCAACGAGCTGCGCTTCTTCACCATCGTCCTGACCATCCAGGCCAAGACCGGCGGCAACCTGGCCGAGGCGCTGGGCAACCTGTCGACCGTGCTGCGGGCCCGCAAGCTGATGGCCGAGAAGATCAAGGCCCTGTCGGCCGAAGCCGTGGCCTCGGCCTTCATCATCGGCAGCCTGCCGCCGGGCGTCATCTTGATGATCACGGTGACGGCGCCCGCCTATATGGCGCCGATGTTCAGCGACCCGCGCGGTCACCTGATGCTGCTGGCGGCCGCCTTCTGGATGGGCCTGGGCATCTTCGTGATGCGCAAGATGATCAACTTCAAGTTCTAGGGGAGGCGGCCATGATCGAGATGCTCACCAATCCCCAGACGCTGCTCAGCGTCTTCGTCGCCATCGTGGTGTTCGCCACCATCGTCACCCTGGTCTCGCCGATGATGGGCGGAAGCGGCCTGGAGGGGCGGCTGAAGTCGGTGGCCAACCGCCGCGAGGAGCTGCGTCGCCGCTCGCGCGAGGCCCTGGCCCAGCCGAGTGTCGGCGCGTCGCTGCGCCATACCGACGAGGGGATGTACAAGACCATCGTCGACCGCCTGCAGCTGTCGCGGCTGCTGGAGGATCCCAAGGTCGTCGACAAGCTGGCCCAGGCGGGCTTCCGCGGCCCCAAGCCGGTCTCGACCTTCTACTTCTTCCGTTTCGCCATGCCGTTCGCCTTCGCGGTGGTGGCGGGGTTCTATCTCTATGTGGTCAACGATTTCGGCCTGCTGCCGGTGCAGAAGATCGCCGCCTGCTTCGTCGCCCTGATGGCCGGCTTCTACGCCCCCAACCTCTACATCTCCAACATCGCCCAGAAGCGTCGCGAATCGATCGTCTCGGCCTTCCCCGACGCCCTGGACCTGCTGCTGATCTGCGTCGAAAGCGGCATGTCGATCGAGGCGGCGGTCGCCAAGGTCGGGGCCGAGATCGGCGGGGCCTCGATCGAGCTGGCCGAGGAGCTGGCCCTGCTGACCGCCGAGCTCAGCTACCTGCCCGAGCGCCGTCTGGCCTATGAGGGCCTGGCCAAGCGGACCAACCATCCCGGCGTCCGTTCGGTGGTCACCGCCATGATCCAGGCCGAACGCTACGGCACGCCGCTGGGGTCGGCCCTGCGGGTGATGGCCAAGGAAAACCGCGAGCTGCGGCTCTCGGCCGCCGAGAAGAAGGCCGCCGCCCTGCCGGCCAAGCTGACCGTGCCGATGATCGTGTTCTTCCTGCCCGTGCTGTTCATCGTGATCATGGGTCCGGCCATCATCAAGATCCAGGACGTGCTGAAGCACCGCTAGGGCCGGCAGCGGCGCCCATAAATCAGCGGCCGGCAGACGCCGTCGAGGTCCGCCGGCGGCTTGACGCCCGTGGCCGCCGCAAGGGTCGGAGCGATATCGACCGTGTCCAGCGGCAGGATGCGTTCGTGCGGTTTGGCGCCCTTCCACCAGAACAGGATCGGCACGCGACGATCGTAGTCCCAGGGACTGCCGTGGCTGGAGACATAGGTCGCGCCCGGCGTGGCCGGAACGCGGTCGGGCTTGAAGGCGACGAGGATATCGCCCGTGCGGCCGGGATAGACGCTGCGGCGCATCCGCTCGGCCACGGACAGTTCCTCGGGCGAGGCGTCGGCCGGCGCGGGCTCCAGGGCCAGCAGAGCCTGGGCGTCGAAGGCCTGGGCCACGGCCGGGTCGCGATTGATGAGCACCAGGGCGTCCGCGATGATGCGGGCGCGGTCGGCGCTCGAGGGCGTCCCGCGGCCGGGCCCGACAATGTAGATCTGATCAATGCCGCCGTCGGCGATCAGCGGCTCCCAGGTCAGACCCAGGTCGGCGCGGAGCCGCCTGTTCAGGTCGGCGAGCCATGGTTTGCCGATCACCCGCCCGCTGTCGTAGCCCTCGTCGCGCAGGCGCTCGGCGAAGTCGGCGCCGCCATGGTCAGCGGTCAACACGACCAGGACCCCGCCCTTGACCCTGTCCAGGCTCTTGAGGAACACGCCCAGGCGCTCGTCCAGACGGGCGATCTGGTCGCACATCTCAGGGCCCCGCGTGCCCCAGCGGTGGCCGATGAAGTCGGTGGCCGACAGGCTGACGGTCAGGACATCGACCTGAGGTCCGTCGCCCAGCCCGTAGGCCTCGCGCAGGGTCCGTGCGGCCTCCAGGGTCACTTCGTCGGTATAGGGGCTGGCGTAAAGGTCGCGCTGCCGGCCTGCATCATCGACCGCGGCGGGGATCGGCAGGGCCGCCCGCCACCGACGGCCGCCGGTCTCATAGTCGGCCTCCAACGCCTGGCAGCGCTCGGCCGAAGCCTTGGCGTAGGTCCAGATGAACGGGCGCCTCTTCAGGTCAGTCGCCAGCCGGGCGTTCAAGGCGGCGACAGGCTTCAGGCGCGCCTCCGCCGTCTGCCCTTCGCGAACAAAGGTCGTGAAGCCGAAGCCCGGTTGATACCAGAACTGGCCGTCGGCCTGGTGACCCGACATGGTGATGGCCCCGCGGTCCTTGCCCGATACGCCAAACACCCGGCTCGTGGGCGAGACCGCCTTCAGCCAGTCGCCGTAGGTCGTCGCGACGAGGTTGGCGGGACTGACGGCGCGACCCTTGGGATCGTCGGCCAGGGTCACGCTGGCGTCGCCCAGGCAGTAGGCGATCTTGCCCGTGGCGCGGTCGTACCAATCATTGGCGGGAATGCCGGTCTTGTTCGGATGCTTGCCCGTCAGCAGGGTCGAGTGTCCCGGACAGGTTTCGGTGAAGGCGTGCGACTGGTAGCCGTTCGGATAGACGATCCCTTGGCTCAGGGTGGCCAGACCGCCCGTGAACTCGGGCCGATGCTGGGCGTAGAGATTGGCGCTGAACTGGTCGACCGAGATGACCACGACCAGCTTGGGCTCCGGCTTGTCGGAGATCGCTGGGGCCGAGAGGGTCGAGGCCTGGGCGGCGAGGCCGGTCGACAGCACGAGGGCAAGGACGCCGGGGATGAAAATCGTCTTCATCCCCAACGCCTTCGCGCGTTCCGATCGTCAGTGCAAGTCGTAGAGGCGCTCCGGTCGCGGGAGGTTCGTCTGTTGTCGGAAATCCATGCGGACGACGACGCCCTAGCCGCCCGTCTTCACCGCGCTCCACGAACGGGTCGCGCTTTCCTGGCCCGTGGCGGCGCGCAGCCAGGCCAGGTTGTTGTCGACCGATTCCGGCGGCAGGTCCTGGCGGGCCAGTTTCTCGGCCTCGTCGATGCGGCCCTGCAGGCCGACGACCAGGGCCAGGTTCTGGCGCACCTGGATGGTGGCGGAGGGCAGGGCGACGGCCTGGCGCAGCGCGGTCTCGGCGCCCCTCAGGTCGCCGGTCGAGGCCAGGTGCAGGGCCAGGTTGGTCAGGGGCGCGGCCTCGTTCGGGGCCAGGGCCACGGCCTGGCGGTGGGCCGCCAGGGCCTCGTCGTCGCGTTTGGCCTGTTCATAGGCCACGCCCAGCAGCGACGGCGGACGCCAGTCGCGCGGTTGCAGGGCGGCGGCCTTGCGGCCCGGCGCGATGGCGTAGAAGCCCTGGCCGCGCGCCACATTGGCCCGCGCCGACTCCATCAGGGCGTCATAGTCGTCGGGCGCGAAGACCAGGACGCGGTCGGCCGCCTCGGCGGCCTCGTCATAGCGGCCCAGGGCGCGCAGGGCCTGGGAC
>NZ_JBAPVS010000294.1:0-1891 GCF_049283275.1 Caulobacter sp.
ATAAGAGACCTGGTGCCGGCCGACGTGCGCCTGGACGCCGAATTCCCGCTGCATCCGGTCCACAAGCACCTCGAGGTGCAGCTCGCCCATGCCGCTGATCAGCGTCTGCCCGGTCTGCTCGTCCACACGGATGCGGAAGGTCGGATCTTCCTCGGCCAGCCGCTGCATCGCGTTGGCGAGCTTGTCCTGGTCGGCCTTGGTTTTCGGCTCGACTGCCACCGAGATCACCGGTTCGGGGAACTCAATCGGGTCCAAAATGATCGGCGCGGCCGGATCACACAACGTTTCCCCGGTGAAGGTTTGTTTGATGCCGACGATGGCGCCGATGTCGCCGGCGCGCAGCTCGGTCACATCTTCGCGCTTATCGGCGTACACCTTCACCAGCCGGCCGAGGCGCTCCTTGCGATCCTTCGTGGTGTTAACCAGGGCCTGCCCGCTCTGAAGCACGCCGGAATAGACGCGCACATACCCCACTTTGCCCATGTAGGGGTCGGTCTGAATCTTAAAGACCAGCGCGGCCACCGGCGCAGCGGGATCGGGCGCACGGGTTTCGTCTTCGCCGGTATCCGGGTTGATCCCATGCACGGCAGCGATGTCCAGGGGAGACGGCAGGTAATCCACCACCGCATCCAGCAGCAACTGCACGCCCTTGGTCCGCAGCGACGACCCGCACAGCACCGGGACAAGTTTGCTGGAAATAGTTGCTGCGCGCAGCGCTGCCCGCAGCTCGGTTTCGTCAATCGGCTCTTCTTCCAGGTACTTCGCGGTCAACGCCTCATCGGTTTCGGCAATCCGCTCGACCATGGTCGCCCGCGCCTGCTCCACCTGCTCGACCAGATCCTCCGGCACAGGCCCGCTTACCGGATTCATTCCGAGCGATTCGGGGAAAGTCCAGGCCGTGCGCGTGATCAGATCAATCATCCCCTGATACAGGGTTTCCTGGCCGATGGGAATCTGAATGGCGACGGGATTGGCGCCGAGACGCGTGCGGATCATGTCCACGGTGCGCCAGAAGTCGGCGCCGGAGCGGTCCATTTTGTTGACGAAGCAAATGCGCGGCACACCATAACGGTTTGCCTGCCGCCACACCGTTTCCGATTGGGGTTCCACACCGGCCACCGCATCGAAGACCACAACGCCGCCGTCCAGCACTCTGAGGCTGCGCTGCACTTCCGCGGTGAAGTCAATGTGGCCGGGTGTGTCTATCAGGTTGATCTGGTAATCGCGCCACTCGCTGGTGATGGCGGCAGACTGAATGGTAATGCCGCGCTCGCGCTCCTGCACCATCCAGTCGGTGACTGTGGTGCCCTCATCGACGTTTCCCATCCGGTACGTCTTGCCGGTGTAGTACAAGATGCGCTCGGTGGTGGTGGTTTTGCCCGCGTCGATATGGGCGATGATGCCGATGTTGCGCAATCGCCGAAGGCGGAGCTCGTCAGATGTGCCCGCAAGGTCATTGCGGGCGGTTGTAGTCGCTTTTGCGGGCATTTCCAATCAGCCTATGGGACAAAAACCCTCCCGCCGCCCGATGAATCTGACGCCTCACCAGAACCAGTCCCAATGAGACGCCCTTCAGCGGAAAGCGCCAGCGGCGCCGTCGGCGGGAGGGATCAAGTCGCTAGAAAAAAGGGTGGGCAGCGTCCTGGTTAGCCTACCACCGGTAATGGGCGAAGGCGCGGTTCGCCTCGGCCATCTTGTGCGTATCTTCCTTCTTCTTGATGGTGTTACCCTGGTTCTGGTACGCATCCATCAATTCGCCGGACAGTTTGTCGACCATGCTCTTGCCGGGGCGCTTGCGCGCGCTCTGCAGCAGCCAACGCAGGGCCAGCGCCAGACGGCGATCCTCACGGATCTCCATCGGCACCTGGTAGGTGGCGCCGCCGACGCGGCG
>NZ_JBAPVS010000295.1:0-6453 GCF_049283275.1 Caulobacter sp.
AGCCCGGCCCGGTCGTGGCCACCACCCATGGCAAGGTGCGCGGCGCGGTCGGCGACGGCGTCCAGGTGTTCAAGGGCCTGCGTTACGGCGCCGACACCGGTCCGCTGCGCTTCATGCCGCCCCGGCCGCCCAAGCCCTGGACCGGCGTCGCCGACGCCCTGGCCTACGGCGCGGCCTGTCCGCAGGGCAAGGGCGAGGCGGGCGAGGCGCTGAGCGAGGACTGCCTGTTCCTCAATGTCTGGACGCCCGCCCCGCTGACCAGGAAGGGCCTCGCCGACGGCAAGAAGCGGCCGGTGATGTTCTACATCCACGGCGGCGCCTACAACACCGGCTCCGGCGCCAGCCCCTGGTACGACGGGACCAAGCTGGCCAAGCGCGGCGATGTGGTGGTCGTCACGGTCAACCACCGGCTCAACGCCTTCGGCTACCTGTATCTGTCGCGGCTGTTCGACGATCCGTCGGTGGCCGACAGCGGCAATGTCGGCCAGCTGGACCTGGTCCTGGCCCTGCAATGGGTGCGCGACAACATCGCCGCGTTCGGCGGGGATCCGGGCAACGTCATGCTGTTCGGCCAGTCGGGCGGCGGCGCCAAGATCGCCACCCTGATGGCCATGCCGGCCGCCAAGGGCCTGTTCCACCGCGCCGCCACCATGAGCGGCCAGCAGGTCACCGCCGCCGGCCCGTTCAACGCCACAAAGCGCGCCAAGGGCTTCATCGACAAGCTGGGGATCAAGGACCTGGCCGCCTTGCGCGCCCTGCCCGCCGACCAGTTCCTGGCGGGACTGAAGGCCGTCGACCCGATCGCCGGCAGCGGCGGGGTCTATATGGGTCCGGTGCTGGACGAGCGGACCCTGACCCGCCACCCGTTCTTCCCCGACGCCACGCCCCTGAGCCTCTCCGTACCGATGATGTGCGGCAACACCCACGACGAGACGCGCGGCTTCGTCGGCTTCGACAAGAGCCTTATGGCCATGACCTGGGAGCAGGTGGTCGCCAAGCTGCCCGCCCAGTTCAACGCCCGCATCGACATCGACCCGGCCACGGTGGTGGCGGCCTATCGCGAGATCTATCCGAACTACACCCCGTCAGACGTCTATTTCGCGGCGTCGACGGCCGGCCGCTCGTGGAAGGCGGCGATCATCCAGGCCGAGGAACGCGCCAAGGCGGGCGCGCCGGCCTGGGTCTACCAGCTGGACTGGCGCTCGCCCAAGGACGGCGGGATCTGGGGCGCGCCGCACACCCTGGACATCCCGTTGGTGTTCGGAAACCTCGACGCCCCGGGCGTGATCACCGGCGCGGGCCCGGAAGCGTCGGCCATGCACGAACGCGTGGCCGACGCCTTCATCGCCTTCGCGCGGACGGGTAATCCGAACTGCGCGGCGATCCCGAAATGGGAGCCCTACACCCTGCCCCGGCGCCAGACCCTGGTGTTCGACAACGCCACCCGGCAGGAAGACGACCCCCGCGGCGCCGAGCGGCGGCTGTTCAACAAGGTCCCGGTCACGCAGTTCGGGACTTAGCCCCGCGAGGCCCCCTCCGGCCCTACGGGCCACCTCCCCCAACGGGGGAGGAACTAAGTCGAGCAGATGCTCCCCCCTTCGGGGGAGCTGTCGCGAAGCGACTGAGGGGGTTTGCTTCCGCCTACTTCGCCTGATCCATCAGCCCGGCGAACCGCTCGAACAGGTACAGGCTGTCCGTCGGCCCCGGCGAAGCCTCCGGGTGGTGCTGCACCGAGAACACCGGCTTGTCGGTCAGGGCGATGCCGGCGTTGGTGCCGTCGAACAGCGACACGTGGGTCTCGGTTACGGCTTTCGGCAGCGAAGCGCTGTCGACCGTGAAGCCGTGGTTCATCGAGACGATCTCGACCTTGCCGGTCGTCAGGTCCTTCACGGGGTGGTTGGCCCCATGGTGTCCCTGCTCCATCTTCACGGTCTTGGCGCCCACCGCCAGGGCCAGCATCTGGTGTCCCAGGCAGATGCCGAACACCGGCTTGCCGCTGGCGACCAGTTTCTGGATTTCGGGCACCGCGTATTCGCCCGTGGCGGCCGGGTCGCCCGGGCCGTTGGACAGCAGCACGCCGTCGGGATTGCGGGCCAGGATGTCCTCGGCCGAGGTGTTGGCCGGCACCACCGTGGCGCGGGCGCCGACATGGGCCAGGGCGCGCAGGATGTTGCGCTTGACGCCGTAGTCCAGGACCACGACCTCGTACTTGGGCTTGTCCAGCTTGGCGTAGCCTTCCGGCCACGACCACAGGCCCTCATCCCAGGTGAAGGTCTGGGTGGTGGAGGCGTCCTTGGCCAGGTCCAGGCCTTCCAGGCCCGCCCAGGCCTTGGCCTTGGCGACCAGGGCGTCCAAGTCGAACTTGCCCTCGGGCGAGTGGGCGATCACGCCGTGCGGCATGCCGGTCTCGCGGATCTTGCGGGTCAGGGCGCGGGTGTCGACGCCCGACAGGCCGATCATGTTGCGGCGCTTCATCCAGCCGTCGAAATCGCTGTCGGCGCGCCAGTTGGCCTGCGCCGTGGGAGCATCGCGGAAGATCGCGCCGCGGGCGGCGGTCTCGGCGCCGCCGGCCATCTGCTCGAGGTCCTCGACGTTCGCGCCCACATTGCCCACGTGGGGGAAGGTGAAGGCGACGATCTGGGCCATGTAGGAGGGGTCGGTCAGGATCTCCTGGTAGCCGGTCATGGCGGTGTTGAAGCACACCTCGCCGACCGCATCGCCGACCGCGCCGCAGCCGACGCCTTGCAGGATCGTGCCGTCGGCCAGGGCCAGAATTCCAGTAACGCCGGGGAGAAGGTCTTGGGACATCTCGGAAAGCGCCTCCAGAAACGCGGGGCCAGGATAGGCCGGTCATTGTCGCAAAAAGGCGGGCCGGGAGTAACCCCCGCCCGCCGCGCAAACGGCGGCGTGTCTAGGGGTCTATGGGTGGGGGGTCAACCCCTTCGATCACGCCGGGCAAGGCGGCTCGCCACATTCCCGTGATCGGTGAACGAGTCCCCTCGCGCGGCAAGGCCCAAAGCCCTTATGCTGAAAGGGCCAAGCGCCACAATAAGCACGAGAACAAGGGAGGACGGCCCATGCTCGAACTGCGCCCCAATTGCGAGTGCTGCGATCGCGATCTGCCGCCCGACAGCCCGGACGCGCGGATCTGCACCTTTGAATGCACCTTCTGCATCGACTGCGTGGAGACGCGATTCTCCGGCGTCTGCCCCAACTGCGGCGGCGACCTTTCGGCCAGGCCCATCCGCCCAGTCGCGGCCCTGCACAGGTTCCCCGCCTCGCTGAAGCGCGTCTACAAGGCCCACCCGGCCTGCGCCGGTTTGCGCCCGCCACCGTCCGACACGCGGCAGCCCCCGCCGTCCTGGGCGTAAGGGCCCAGACCACGCCCCCCACGTTTCGTCATTCCCGCCCTTGTGGCGGCATGCCGGTCAACGCCGTGATCTTTTTGGCGCAAAGCTCCCAGCGCGCGGAAAACCTATCTTGACCTTAGGAACGTCGGGAAGCCGACATCGTTCTGGATGCAGGTTGGAGGGGCGTCTCCAGTTGTACCTGTGTCTTGAATGTCCAATTCCCTTGATGATTCCGCCGAGGAACCGGCCTCGACCGTGTCGGCGAACCTGACCGAGCAGATGCTCCACCTGACCAACCGGTTCGAGGAGGAGCGTCTCAAGCTCGAAGAACGCACCTTCCAAACCGACGGCGACAACGACGACACGACCGACGACCAGGACGAGGAAGGCTGACCCTTTCCTCGGGTGTCGGCCGTCGTGTCTTTGCCTAGGGCGGCGAGGCGGCGTATCACCCGGTTGCGATCCGGAGACCTTTCCATGCCCGTCACCACCGTCGGTATCGACGCCGACGACACCCTTTGGCACAACGAGACCATCTTCCGCCTGACCCACAAGCGGTTCGTCGAACTGCTGGCCCCCTATGGCGACGAGGCCCAGATCGAAGCCGAGCTGGCCGAAACCGAGAAGCGCAATCTGCGGCTCTACGGCTACGGGGCCAAGGGCTTCACCCTGTCGATGATCGAGACCGCGATGGAGCTGACCGACAGCCAGGTCAGCATCGGCGTGATCCGCCAGATCCTGGCGTCCGGCCGCGAGATGCTGACCGAGCCGGTCGAGCCCCTGCCCGGCGTCGAGAAGGCCCTGGCCACGCTGTCGGAGCGCTATCGCCTGGTGCTGATCACCAAGGGCGACCTGCTGCACCAGGAGCAGAAGCTGGCCGCCTCGGGCCTGGGCGACCTGTTCGCCGCCGTCGAGATCGTGTCGGAAAAGGACGCCGACACCTATCGCCGGGTCTTCGCCCGCCACGGCTCCGGGCCCGAGCAGGCGGTGATGGCCGGCAATTCGGTGAAGTCCGACATCATCCCGGCCCTGGAGGCCGGCGCCTGGGCGGCCCTGATCCCCTACCCGCTGGTCTGGGCCCACGAAGCGGCGACCGCGCCCAAGGACCACGGGCGGTATGGCGAGCTGGCGTCGATCGGCGAGCTGCCGGGCTGGGTGGACGGGCTTTCCTGAATCCCTCTCTCTTAGAGAGAGGGAGGGGCCCATGGCGAAGCCATGGGAGGGTGAGAGGTTACACCGCCGGCCGGCGTGCCGGCGGGGCGCGGAGGATCGCGCCGAAGGCCGCTTCCGATCCGTTGCGGACAATCCCATCATCCACTTACGGCAGGCGCTGACGCCACCAAGCATCAACCTCAGCGAAGATCTCTCCAATGTAAGTCCATTCACGCTCATCACCGGGTAGGCGGCGAGCGGTCGTCTGTAGCGCCGGTCCGATGGGGCCTTGACCGTAGTCCCCCTGACTGTAACCGCGTGCCGTCAATTTCGTCATGCTCATCGTTCTCACGACACTTGGATTGCTGACATCACGATGCTTTGCACCGAGCGCAATTTCTTTGAGCGTCCATCCGTAGGGGCATGTGGCGAGGAAATCGGCCTCAGTAATCACTCTTTCTTGGATCGCCCAATCGAGCACGTGGAAAAGGAGGACCGCCCCCGCCAAGGCTTTGGAACGGTTACCCGGGTCCTTCAGGCTTGCGTCGCACGCAGGCACCGCTACGTCGTCGAAAAACTCCCGAGCGGAAAAGATCAGGTGGTCAAGCGGCGAGTTCCCCATAGCCACTTTTAGCACTGTTGATGGGCGTTGCGGCTCTGATCTCGGGCAGATCGCCAATGACCGCTTTCCACCCTCGCCACCATTCCCAGCGTCCGCCGCCAACGCCGCGTGAAACCGGCCAGCGGTGAAACCTCTCACCCTCCCACCGCTTCGCGGCGGGCCCCTCCCTCTCTCAATGAGAGAGGGGTTTCTTAGCGCCCAACCCTGAAATCCAGTCCCGCGCCGGCCGCTCGAACAGCACCAGCGACAGATAGGCCAGCGGGATCAGGGCCAGCACCCAGAACAGCACCCACAGCCGCAGGGCGTCGCCGGTCAGGTGCAGGCGGGCCACGCCCACCCAGTTGATCCCCATCTTCAGGACGATCGGGTGCAGCAGGTACAGGCTGAAGCTCAGCTGGGCCCAGGGCGCCAGGCGGCGGCTGACCCCGCCCTGCGGGCCGGCCGCGTCGGCCGCGACCCCCGCCAGGCCCAGGGCGTAGACGATCAGCAGCAGCAGGGTCCGCTCGATCCGCAAGGTCGAGGCGACCAGGAACACCGCCAGCAGCCCCCACATCCAGACCCTTGCGAACGGCAGCCGGCCCAGCGGTTCGCGCAGCTGGAAGGCCAGCATGCCCAGCAGGAAGCCCGGCACGGCGCGCAGCACCCCGAAGTTCCAGGTCCACTGATGGAAGGGCATGGGGCCGTCCGGGTTCAGCAGCAGGATGACAAAGCTGGCGACCACCACCAGGGCCGTGGCGATCCGTCCCCGCGCCGTGATCCAGAACAGCAGCGGCAGGATCAGATACATCCCCATCTCGGCGCTGATCGCCCAACTGACGAAGTTCCAGGTCTGGCTATGGCAGGTATGCCAGGCGTGGACGAACAGCACGTTGGGCGCGATGCAGGACAGGTCGTAGCGCTTGGGATCGACATCCCCGCCCCAGCCCATCACCCCGGCCGCCCAGACCCCGATGAACACCAGCATGGTGGCCCAATGCAGCGGCCCCAGCCGGGCCACCCGCTTCTTGATGAAGGTCCCGTACTTGTTCCAGCTGGTCAGCCGGCCGGTATAGATCGCCGCCATCACATAGCCGGAGATCAGGAAGAACAGGTCCACGATCAGGGAAAAGCCCTTGATCATGTCGTCGGCCACCTGCCAGCGCCCATCCAGGTTGATGTAGCGGTTGAAGTGGAAGACCACGATCATCAACGCCCCGACGATGCGCAGGGCGTCCAGATGCAGCATCTCGTCGGAGTCGGGCTTCAGCGGCGGAAGGGCTTTCATCACCCAGGGATGGGACGAGCGACGGCGATGGTCAAGCTCCCTGGCCGGGGACATGCCCTTGCGGC